>JACNKA010000194.1 GCA_014382285.1 Nitrospinota bacterium
TTCCTGGTTTGATCCACCGCTTTGAGCTGGATGATATTGATCCGGCAAAAACACCGATTCTGATTTATCCGACGTTGCATTACCAGAACGGCGGCATTCGTGTGGATTCAGAATGCAGGACGGATATCGCCGGACTCTGGGCCTGCGGAGAAGTGACAGGAGGGCTGCACGGTAAAAACCGTCTTATGGGAAACTCGCTGCTAGATATTACCGTTTTCGGTCGTAGGTCGGCGGAGTCAGTTCTTAAGCATATTCAGGAACGTGGAGCCGTGACCCTCACTAATTTGCAACGGTTTCGCTCAGAACGAATGAAGGTGGAGAGTGAAACGGTATCGCCTAAATTTTTTCCAGATGCTTCGGGGATGAAGCTGAACGTGGTCAAAGTAGAAGAGAAAACAGAAGAGGAAACGTCATCCACTAACTTTGAGCCGCCCAATCCTTTTAATTTTTAGCTATTAGTATGTTGGATTTCTTTTTCACGACAGACGGACTCAAAGTTCTTGCCTTGTTGGCTGTGGTTGTCGTTGTGGTGCTTATCCGGCGAAGCCGGCAGCACCAGCTTGCCGCAGACCCTAAAGTTGTGAAAGACCAGCTTGAACAGTTGGGAGCCGACTACACCGTTTTGTCCGATGTGGTGGTTTCTGCCGAGTTGGGAATGAATGATGTGAGCCATGTGGTGGTTTCACCCTATGGAGTGTTTGTCCTCACCGTTAAAACCGAAGCGGGAAAAGTAACAGGTAGGGAAGGGGATAGGGAATGGCACATCAAACCGGCAAAAGATATTTTGTATAACCCGTTATGGGAAAACCGCAAGCATGTCAACGCGCTGGAGAAAATAATCGGGCCGGTGTGGTTCATTCCCGTTGTGGTGTTTACCCGAGCGGTATTAAAAGGTGACTTTGGTACCGATGTTGTCCCACTTAGGGGCCTGATTCCATATATCAAACAGCACAAAAAATCCCGCCTGTCCGATGACAAGCGGGATGAAATTGCGCGAAAACTCAGGTCGGTTTCCAGCTATTAGGCACGGCCCGACTAAGCTGTTACGTCCACATTATTTCCTGTTTTCGAAGGTATAGAATGATCAGCGGCTTCACCCGCCGACTTAATCAGGGAAACTGCTGCTTCACCTTCCTGTTTTTGAACATTTTGTGCTGTTTTTAAGACCGCTGCCTGAAACTGGGCGCTCACCCCTTGAGTTGCACCCGAAGTGCTGGCTGGTGTCATAATGCGATTCCTTTCAAATAAAGTTACCCCTATAGGGCTTATCGGCAGGAAGTTGAGTAACTTTAGCAAAAAGATAATTTTTATTTAGCGAAAAATCAATGGTTTTGCCTTGGGGCAGGGAGTGAAAGCCCTCTCTGTGGGGTTTATTCGGGGCAGAAAATGGGGGGTTGTCCTTTGTCAGATTTCAGGGCGGATCGTTCTTCTTTGCTTTCGACAAATTGCAGGGCTATTTTGCGGAAACTTTCTGCGACTTCAAGGAATGCATCGACTATATCGGGGGTAAAATGTTAACCTCTTCCTTTTTCAATAATTTTTATTGTAGAAAGGTGGGGAATCGCTGGTTTGTATACACGTTGATCAAAGTGGTTTGTTGTGATGGAGAAGCCGGAAATTAAAATTGTTTTCGTTTCTTTTTTCGGGTTCACATTTTTTATTTGACAACAAACTTCTGCACCGACCGCATCAGGAAGTTTGTTATCAATGATAATCAGGTCATAAGGGCGATGTTTGACGGCGGTTTCCAATTCTTTGAATCCTTCAGAAAAACGATCGGTAGCGGTGGCTTCAAACTTCAGCGATTTCAGCATGGTCATCAGAATGTCACGCATGAACGGACTATCATCAATAACCAGAATTCGCAAACTTCTCGACAGAAGACTTGGAAAGCAGGAGGTCTTCTTTTTGCGATGGTTTTAATATGACATTGAAAGTGAAATTGCTTCCTTTTCCCCACTCGCTTTCGATGCGGACGTCCCCTCCCATCAATAAGGCCAACTTTTTCACAATGGTGAGCCCCAGCCCAGTGCCGCCAAACTTTCGGGTTGTCGAGGTGTCAGCCTGGCTGAAGGGTTTAAAAAGCTTTTCGATTTGAACTGGAGTTAAGCCGATGCCAGAGTCCTTCACCGAAAACTCAAGGTTTACGGTTTCCCTGGTTTTTTCCAATGCCCGTAATGAAATGATGATTTGCCCTTTTTCTGTAAACTTGCTTGCGTTGCTAACCAGATTGGCGAGTATCTGACTGAGTCTTCCGGGGTCGCCTATCAACCAGTCAGGAACATCGTTGTGAATATCAAAGTGAAGTTCCAGACCTTTTTCCTGGATTTGTGGGAAAAGATCCGCAACGTTTTCCAGCATTTTTTCCAGACTAAACTCGATAGCTTCAATATCTACTTTTCCGGCTTCAATTTTGGAAACATCAAGAATGTCGTTGATAATAGTCAGTAGGTTTTTTGAGGAGCGATTGATTTTTTTCAGATAATCGTGCTGAATCGAGGTCAGCTCTGTGTTCATGGCGAGATGAGTCAGCCCCAGAATGCCATTCATCGGGGTCCTGATTTCATGGCTCATATTAGCGAGAAAATCTCCTTTTGACTTGTTGGCATCATCGGCCAGTTGTTTTGCTTCTATCAATGCGGCCTCAAACTCCTTGCGTGGGCTGATGTCCCTGATGATTCCTGTGAAGATGATCCGGTCATGCAGGTTCACCTGGCTGATTGCCAAATCCATCGGGAACTCGGTGCCGTCTTTTTTCAGTCCGACTACCTCGCGCCCGATTCCTATAATATGAGGAGATTTTGTGGTCAAGTACCGTTGAAGGTATTCATCATGTTGGCTCCGGTTCGGGTCAGGCATCAGCATTTTGATATTACGATTCAGCACTTCAGTATCTTTATATTGAAAAAGTTTTTGCGCTCCCTGATTGAAGGTCTGAATAGTCCCTTTTTCGTTGATCGTGATGATCGCATCCACCACATTATCCAGAATGATTTGGGTTTGCAGTTTTTCATCCAGACTTTTTAATTCTTTCTTCCGCTGTTTATTTTTAGCGAAGATCTGTTTTGACCTGAAAACAATCCCCAGAATACAGGCCATGATTAAAAATGCGAAGAGAGTGTGAAAGGATTTTCTCAGGCTGTATAAGGGTTGCAGGGCTTCACTGGCATCAATTTCAGTAGCGAGGCCTATATTGAAATCAGGTAACCAGGCCCAGGCTCCGACAACAGGGGTTCCACGATAGTCGATATAGGGAGTGGTACGAACCTGGCTTTTACCCCGGGTAGCACTGGCAGCCATAAAAGTTAAAGGTCGATCTTTTTCAGGCAGAAGAGACGGGATGCCTTCGGTCAATTTGAATTGTGGTTCTTTTATGTAAACGTTCAGGATAGATTGGCTCGAAGGAGCTCTGGGAATGAGGCCCATTTCTCTGAGTTCTGGGTTGAACCGACTGTCTGAAAGCATGAGCCCGTCAGAAGAGAATAGATAGGTCTCTCCAGATGTTCCGAAGCGATTGATACGTAGTAATTCGGAGAACTCGGTTTCTGGCTGCATACGAAATGCCAGAATGGCTTGAGTAATTCCCGAGTTATCTATGACCGGAGTGGAGACGAACATTGTCGGCCAGTTTTTATGGAAAACTCCAAGTTTATCCGGCAAGGGCACTTCTCCTTTAAAAGGGAGTGAAACAACGGTTTCGCCTGCCAGGGAGCGTTTAAAGAAGTCGGACTTGTCTTTTAATGTATTCTTTCCAACGGGTGAATCTAGCCGAGCACCGATTTCTGTTCCTTCAAGATTAAAAAGCACAAAGCCGACAAACCCATATTTGTCGCTGATGCCACCGAGATAATTGCGAAGCCAGATGAGTTCTTCGGAAGAGATTAAAGTTTTTGCGGAGGTTGTATTTTTAGCAAGCTTTAATAGTTGGAAGACTTTTTCCTGAACTTTGGGTTGAGCGGCAATGACTTCTGCATCCAGCTTCTTTTCTTTTAACCAGACCTGAAGAATTTGTATGTTGGTGTTTAAAGTGGTCTGTAATTGCTCTGTCAGGTTGGTTTTTGTATCTAGTTCCACTTGGTGTACACCAAAAATGGCAATGGACACCAAAATACCCAGGACGAAAAAGGTTGTTATCAATAAGCTTCTAAGATGATGGGGAGTTATGCTCATTTCTGGTGTATGAGGAATGAGGAGGCGGCGTCCCCTTTGTTGTAAAATTGTTTTCTGTGAAAAAAGCAATTCAAACAAAGGAGGCACCACCATGAGTAAGGATAATGTTATTTCTCTTGAGAATCCA
>JACNKA010000156.1 GCA_014382285.1 Nitrospinota bacterium
GGACTGAACGGCCTTGTTGCTACCAGTGTAGTCAACAGTTTTATTTTGCGAATAGCCTTCTATTTCTGTGTTGGAATCTTCGGTTATTCCATAGCTGTTTTCTGCTCTCTGTATCTCCGTAACGAATAAATCCCAACTTGATTGCATTTCCTCCCACATGGCTTTGTCCGCGCTTGATGCTCCCGTTAAACCTTTTCTACCAGTGGATGTGATTGCCGGGTCAAGGCTAGCAATGTTTGACAATTTCATCGCTAATGCCGATGGTGTTCTTCCCATTATTTTTCCAAATTGGACGATTTCTGGATTAGTCGAATGGAATTTTCCGAATGGGATTTGGCAGTATAACTTAAAGGCGAGTAATAATTGCTGGCGTGTCCAATTTGTTCTTTCGGCCATGGGAATCCTAAATCGTAATTATTTGCTTTGGTGTTGCATTGAAAAAATAATATTTTTAGCAAATATGAAAAATTTAATAATGTATTTTGCGGTTGAAGCGGGCTTCAGGGTCATTAGCAAAATAAAGGGCTTATATTTTGATTAACTCTTGTTCCCGAATCGGATTTTACCTGTTTGGAGTTGTAAATGGAAGAGGGAGACGAAAGGCGAGATGCTTCGAGAGCCTCAGCATGACAATCCAGACCCTGTGCCAGGCTTGAGAAGGCCGCCAGAGTGTTATGGGTGCTCTGGCATCGGCATGAAGGCAAAAGCTGGTAATTGCAGAAACTCTGGGTTAATTATGAGGAAGGTTAATTTTAATTAATCCGAATAAGATTGCAATACTAAGCATTTAGAGTATGCTGATAGATACCTCCTCTAATTTCCTATAGAGGAAAACAACAGAATACTGCAAGGGATTTTTTTTATGCCGCTCCTTTTTGGGGTGGCTTTTTTTTTGCCCTTCCCCTTTAAGCTAAACGATAAAAAGAGGGCATTGAATGCATGAAGTAAAGGTCTACGACAATTCCGGGAATTTGAAAAAAGTAATATCAGTGAAGGCATTGAATATCCGCTCGAAAAAACAATTGGAAACCCCTTCAATGTTCAAGAGAAATAAAAAAGGCAGAATGCCCTGGTCAAAATCTCCTAAAGAATCGCCTAAAGCAGAAACTCTGTAAGCTGAAAACCGGAGAATCATACATTTAAATTATAAGTGAGAAATGAAATGATCACAGATCGACACACAAAAGTTTTAATGACCATTCTTGCCTTTGCTTTACTCCTGAACGGT
Organism: Nitrospinota bacterium; assembly: GCA_014382285.1. Lineage (GTDB taxonomy): Bacteria > Nitrospinota > Nitrospinia > Nitrospinales > VA-1 > LS-NOB. The sequence continues at coordinate 1,229 of JACNKA010000156.1, forward strand.
TTAAACCCATGGATCAACCCCTCTCAAGCTGTGGCAGTAGAGACTACTGTCAGTAAAGATAATAACTGTTCTTCTGACAAAAAAATAAATACCCAAACCTTGGATGGAGTGAATAATGTCGAAAGATTGCTGGGGTACATTGAATCTTCGGTGAATGACGTTCAATTAACCATTTCCAGCATAGATAGAAAGTTGAGCGACTTGTCTTCCGATAACCGCAAAGAAAGAAATTAATACAGTTTCTTCAAAGCAAAAGCGGTTGCCCCTTATTAAAATGGGGCTATCCGAATTTCTTAACTTTTCAACACAGGATATTAAAATATGACCGAATCAACAATTACAGCAGATGGCACTTTGAAAGAATTGAATGTCAGCATTATTCAATTAATCGAAGAGGCTGAAAAGCGTAGAAAGACAGCATCAGCAAAAAATGAGAATTATAAATTAGAGTTTGCGGATGGAGAGAAACACGCTTACGAAGAGGTGGCCAAGTTGCTTAAAACAGCTCTGGGTAAAATATAGCCTCCCCCTATTTATTGACAACTGAGCGTTGTCAATAAATAGAGTCTGCGGTTCAAAAATTTACGAAAGAAAGTAAATTGTTATTAACCATTAAATGGAGAACCTAATCTATAATCAAAAACTATTTGCCAAAAAGCAATGGGAACAAAAATATCAAGAAAATCAAGACAATCCAGTTCAGAAAAAAAGGGCCCTGGTCTACTGCGAAAATCAATTCGGTTTAGTAGATGGAAAAACCGCCGCAGCCTTGGTGCGACACTCTGAAATCTATACCATTGTCGGGGTTATTGATAGTTCATTAGCTGGCAAAGATGCTGGGGAAGAATTAGGAAAAGAGAAAAGCGGCATTCCTATTTTTGCCGATTTAGATGATGCATTGAAAAGCCTTGCCTATACACCTGATTGTTATATTTATGGGAAAGCCCCCTTAGAAACCTTTATTTGCATTAAAGAGAGGCTCCTGATTTTTGAAGCCATGAAAAAGGGAATGGACATCATTAGTGGTTTGCATGAGTTTTTCACACAAGACCCAGAGTTTTCCCATATAGCGGCTCTAAACGGTGTCCAAATCAAAGACATCAGGAAACCGCCCCTATTAAAAGATCTGCACCTTTTTACCGGGCAAATATCTCAAGTTAATGTTCCTGTCATTGCTGTCTTAGGCACTGATTGCGCCTGTGGAAAAATGACTACAGCTGTTGAACTCAATAAAACCCTAAACAATCTCGGCATTAAGTCTGTACTCGTCGCAACAGGCCAAACCAGTTTGATGCAGGGAGCAAAATATGGTGTATCCACAGATGCTCTCATTTCCCAGTTCTTGGTCGGGCAGATTGAATACTCGGTTGTTCAGGCATTTAAACAAGAAAGTCCCGACATTATTTTAGTAGAAGGACAGAGTGCAATCAGTCATCCCGCCTTCTTAAGTTCTATCGGCATCTTAAAGGGAAGTATGCCAGACGGAGTTATCCTCCAACATCCACCGGCCAGAAAGTTCCGCTGCGATTTTCCAGACCTGGCCATGCCAACTCCTGAAAGCGAAATAAAACTTATCGAAACGATTTCTAAAACCAAAGTAATCGCCATAACTTTAAGTCACGAAGATTTAGATAAACAGGAGATTCTGAAAATTACAGAAGATTATGAATTGCAACTTCGATTGCCAACAACAGATGTTTTAAGCAGTGGCTGCCAAAAGCTTGTTCAGGCATTAAGCGACCAATTTCCAGCATTAAAAAATAAGATTGAGCGAGAGAATTTCGTATTCTTTTCAGACCATCAAGCGCTAAAGCTTAATCTTTTAGAAGGAGTTGATGAATCCGTTCGCACCTAGAATAGAAATTTCTCTTTCCCAGATACGAGAAAACACACAGATTCTTTCTGACTTGTATTTGGAAAAGGGAATTTCCTTGATGGGGGTTACTAAAGCAGTACTGGGAGAACCTTCCATAGCTAAAGCAATGATTGAAGGTGGAGTTCAATTAATTGCTGACTCGCGTATTGAAAACATTCTAAAAATGAAAAATGCGGGAATATCAATTCCTTTTGTTCTTTTGCGTACGCCTTTGAGCCAAGCTGAATCTATTGTTGAAAATGTGGATATTAGTTTAAATACAGAAATTGAGACCATTAAAAGGCTCTCTCATCACGCCAAAACACAGAATAAAACTCATCAAGTAATAATTATGGTTGAGTTAGGGGATCTACGCGAAGGAGTGATGCTTTGTGATCTTTCTCAATTTATTCGGGAAACTCTTTCCCTGCCTAACATAAAAATAATTGGCATTGGTTGCAATCTGGCCTGCTACGGCGGAATTAAACCTGATGATAAAAATATGCGCGAGCTATCCGAACAAGTTGATTTGCTGGAAAATGAGTTCCAGATAGATTTGGAAATAATTTCAGGTGGGAATTCGGCAAATTACGAGTGGTTTAAATCTTCCCAAAATGTCGGCAGGGTCAATAATCTTCGTTTGGGTGAATCAATTCTTTTAGGTTGCGAAACCGTAGGCCGAAAAGCAATCCCAGGTTTGCATAGGAGTGCCTTCCAACTTGTTGCCGAAGTTATCGAGTCAAAAAAAAAGCCTTCCCTTCCATCAGGAGAAATCTGCCAGGATGCTTTTGGCAATGTTTCCAGCTTCCTCGACCGGGGTATTCGTAAGAGAGCGATCATAGCACTAGGCAGACAGGATGTTCCTGTTTCCAGTTTGAAGTCTATTGACCCGTTAAGAATGATAGGCTCCAGTAGTGACCACATTATTCTTGATGGTGAGAGCCACAATCTGGAGGTCGGAGATGAAGTGAGGTTTAGCCTGGATTATGGAGGTCTTCTTGCGGTAATGACTTCCCCTTTTGTTATGAAGCAATTTACAGATTGTAATAGCCAAAAAGCAATTTAGCCTGATGATGCATTTCAGACTCCTATTGATAGGAAAAAGCGGGCCAATTATATTTATCTAACTCTATGTTAAGGGAAAAGACCAAGGTGGGTACTAAAAAAGAAATGCATAAACTCATTCAGGAAGAGTTGGAGAAATGGTCGGATTACGACCGAAAGAATGAAGGCTTACGCGCCAACCAGATCGCTCGCTTTCAAAGTATTAGAGTTCTCATTGAGGAACTTATCGCGCTGATCGAGCCAGAATATGTCAAGGTGAATTTTCTTGATGATCGCGCCACGATTGAGGTGGGGGATGAGAATGACTGCCTGAGTAATATCACGTGGACCATCCAGCCAAACTTTACAGTGCAAGAGAGGATGGAGGAATATTGGAATATTAATCTGTGGCAGAACAAAATCAACCTGGAAGAGGCGGATGGATTCAGGGTTGAGGAAAAACGGGGGAATGACGGCGTGCGACCCCTGGAGTTTGGGGAAGAAAATGAAGTGATTAATTATCTGGCCCCGGAGATCGCCAAAAGAGTTGCTTTCTACCGGTATAAAAATAAGTCTTGAGTCTGGGAAGTGAAATTCCAGATTTTCAACGGGTATTCGGTGAAGATTGGTTTGGTGTGAAACTCTGAAAACAAGCATTCCCCCTCCCTTTGAATTGCCATTTACCTGCGGAGGTTCTCCGTTATAATCACATTATGGACAAAACTGAACAGTATCTGGAAGACTTAAAGAGCGAAGACCCTGCCATGCGTGAGAAGGCCACCAGGGCGTTATGGATACTCTGGCATAGGCAGGAAGGCATTGAGCTGGAACAGGAGCTAAACAAAGGAACAGAGTTGATGGACCAGCAAAAGCATGATGATGCTTTGATCGTGTTGCAAATTCTTGTCGATAAGTGCCCAGACTTCTCGGAAGCGCATAACAAACTCGCGACCCTGCTGTTCCTCATGGGCCAATATGATGAAGCAGTTAAAGAGTGCGAGCAGGTGTTGCGCCGAATCCCACACCATTTCGGTGCATTGAACGGACTGGGGATGTGTCTTTATGAACTGAAACGATTTGAAGAGGCTATCCGGATTTTCCAAAGGGCTCTCGAAGTTCAACCCTACGCCCAGATCAATCGAACTTATATCGCCCGCTGCCGAGCGGGTCTCAATTAAACCGGGCAGACCCGGCGGCCAATTCACCGGAGAGAACTTCAGGTGGATTGAATTGATACCGATTTGGCCAACGGTGTTGAGACATTCAGCGGACTAAAAATTTAAAACCGGGATAATACGCTACCCAATGATCAACAGGGCCAAGAAGGGCGTAAGGCTAAAAGCTACAAAGATAATTTTGAAGAACCCAAGAAACGAGTAAACCACGGTATTGAAAGTTTCACGGGAAATGGAAAACCATTTGCTGTGAAAACAGAACAACATATCAGGAGCAAAAATACAAAACGCGGTCCAAAAGACAAACACGAAACCATTTATGATCGTGCACCACATAAAAAACGCTGTCAGTGTCTGGATATCCATGATGACGATCCTTCCTGTCAACGGTCGTGATAACGTGTTTTAGATCTTTTCATCAGCCCCCGATATCGCCCAACAGTTTCAGTGTGTCAATACAGATTCGATTCTCTCAAGCGCCCAGTCGATTTCCTCTTTGGTGATCACCAGCGGTGGGGCGAAGCGGATCACGTGTTTATGCGTCTCTTTGCAGAGGATGTTTTTCTCCATCAACGCTTCGCAAAACCTCCTTGCGCCGCCGGCAGATTTTTTCAGTTCTACACCGATCAGGAGTCCCCGACCCCTCACTTCTTTCACGTGGGGGGATATGATATTCCTCAGAGACTCCTTCAGGTAATGACCCATAAATAGTGATTTTTCAACAAGATTTTCATCTTCTATGACTTTCAGCGCTGCCCGGGCAACAGCGCAGGCGAGGGGGTTGCCCCCGAAGGTGCTACCATGATCACCCGGCTCGAAAACGGACAAGGCCGCTTTGTTAGAGAGCACGGCGGAGACGGGGTAGACTCCACCTGAGAGTGCTTTGCCCACCACTGTGAGGTCAGACTCGATGCCCTCGTGTTCTTCAGCGAAGAGTTTGCCGGTTCTGCCGAGTCCCGTTTGTATCTCATCCAGAATGAGCAGGACGTTATGGCGGCTACAGATTTCGCGCACCTTTTTCAGGTAACCGGTAGGTGGGATGATGATGCCCCCTTCGCCTTGAATAGGTTCGACCAGAAAGGCGACCGTGTTAGGGGTGATGGCCCATTCGAGGGCTTCTGCATCGCCGAAGGGGATGGTGATGAATCCCGGTGCGAAGGGACCAAATCCATCGCGATATTGTTGTTCAGAGCTGAACCCTACTATGGTGGTGGTCCGGCCATGAAAATTATTAGAACAAACGATGATTTCGGCCATGTCGTTGGGAATCTCTTTAATCCTGTATCCCCATTTACGGGCGGCTTTGATGGCAGTTTCGACGGCTTCGGCACCGCTGTTCATCGGCAAAACACTGTGTGAGTGCGTCATTTCGCAGATTTCTTTATAAAAAGGGCCCAACTGATCGGTACGGAAAGCCCGGGAAACCAAGGTAAGCTTTTTAGCTTGTTCGATCAAGGCAGATAGGATGCGGGGGTGGCAGTGCCCTTGGTTGAGGGCAGAATACGATGCCAGCATATCCAGATATTTGTTGCCTTCCACATCCCAGACCCAGACGCCCTGGCCCCGGGCTAAAACGACATCAAGAGGCATATAATTGTTCGCCCCAAACTCATTTTCGAGGTCAATATACTTTTGTGTGCTAGAAAAGGTAACGGGAGAGTCCATAACAAATACCTCATTGGTCCTGGTTTTCCTCACTAACAATCTAGGTCTGAAGTTTTGTGTTCGCTAGGTGCAGACTCAAAAATTTACTCATAAATAAGCTATATCCAGCGGAAATAGTGCATAAGCCCAATTCAGCCGTGATAACTGCCGGATTGCTCGTAAAAGCAGTTGCCCCCGGCGGCTCGCCGGGCCTCTACCGAGGCAGGGAATTGGGCAAAAGTTTGATTCAGCCAAGATAACTATTTGCTTGCCCAAGTCAGTTATGGCAGTTGGCCCCATGCCTAGTGGCGGCGGCTCGCCGGTTTAGGCTTTGAATTCCAATTAGTTTTAGATATAATACTGCTTTCCAAAAACCCATTTTATATTGAGAACAAACTATGAGTATTGACGATAAAGAGCTAGAAAATTTTATGCCTGAGCTTGAGCTTGAATGGACAGATGAGGCCCAGACGCGCATGACCAACGTGCCATTTTTCGTCCGCAAAAGTGTGGTGCGAGGCATTGAGCAATATGCCAAAGATAAAGGCTTTAAGGTGGTTGATGATGGTGTTGTCTCAAAGGCCCGGCAGGAACGTGAAGGCGAAGCCATGGAACTGGCCCGGAAAAAGAAGGAAGAGGCGCAAAAAGCTAATGGTGGTGAGCCACCTGTTCAACGTCAATATGTCAGTTTTACTTTTTACAAGCTCGATTCTGCGTTTCGCAGATTGCCTCAGGAAGAACGCGACAAGGGCATGAAAGAGTTCATAGATGTTCTCGAGGAGTACGACAATAGTTCTGACATGATTTTGCTTTGTTATTCCATGGTCGGGCTTCGCGGTGATGTCGATATCATGACATGGCGCATCTGCTACAGCATGGAAGAATTCCAGAAAATGACCACCCGTCTATTGCAGACCGGTTTGGGAAAATATTTGAACGTTCCCTACACTTATCTTTCCATGACCAAACGGTCGATGTATATGGACTTCATCAATCCGGAGCATGAAGAAGACCGCACACATATCATTCCGGGCAAGGCGAAGTATCTTTTCATCTATCCTTTCGTTAAGACGAGGGAATGGTATCTGCTGACTCAGTTCACCCGTCAGGGAATCATGGACGAGCATATTTTTGTCGGCAACAAATATCCTTCCGTCAAGTTGAACACGACCTATAGCTTTGGTATTGATGATTACGAGTTTGTCGTGGCTTTCGAGTCCGACTCGCCAGACGATTTTCTCGACCTAGTTCAGGAGCTGAGAGAGACTGAAGGAAGCAAGTACGTGAAAGAAGATACCCCCATTTTCTCCTGCATCGCTATGTCCATTGAAGATACTGTCAAAAGCCTCGGCTGCTAGCCGCAGGCTATTGGCAATAGTTTCGCTGGCTAAAAAAGAGTTGTCGCGGCTCGACACACTCTTGCTGATTACGTCCCCTGTTAAGGGTGTGATCCATTAAAATGCAAAATGATCTTCTTCCCTGACAGAGACCTTTGCGTAAGGGGTTGTTTTGCGGATTTCAATTAAATTGGACTGGAAATCAGAGCACCTTGGTATTTTTTGGTTAATTATTTTTGATCAGTAGTATTTTTATGATGTGCGTTTTTATATTTTCTTCCTTTCCGCAAGGTTTCTCCCTTCAAGCCATACTTTTCCTATGTCCTTGCTAGAACAAGGCATCGTTTTATGTTCATCGCCATGCAGGCGAGAGTGATTTGAACCGCTGTTTGCGTTAAAGCCAACCCTTCCTTAATCCCTCTCTATTACCCTTCCGGGGCACGAAGTTTAATGAAGAAGTTATCACAGCTTCGTCGCTGTTGTTCCTCGCAAAGGCGGGGATGATGCAACATGATGGATAATTAAAATGCCAGAGAAATGAATGGGGATAGCAACCCCCTCACCGCGGCCACGCCTTGCCATCAAGCCTTCAGACGATCAGGCTTGAGTCCCCATGAGGGGAGAGGATTTTTTATTTCTCACCGGGCTTCAAGCCGAGCTAACCTGTTGTCAGCCGGTAACGCTATTGCTAGTCGGCCACGCGCCTAGCGTTTAGCCGACGGTTTTTTTCTGTAATGCGATGAGTTCTTTGATGCCTTTATCGGCGAGTTTGAGAAGGCCGTCTAATTGTTTGTCGTCGAACGGCTTTTGTTCGGCGGTTCCTTGAATTTCTACATATCCACCGGACCCGGTTTTGACGATATTGAGGTCGACTTCTGCGGTGGAGTCTTCCGAGTAATCCAGGTCGAGCATTTTTTTATCGCCAACGATGCCGACACTGATTGCGGCGACATAATCCTTAATTGGCAGTTCGTCGATCAGTTTTTCCTTTTTTAGTTTTTTCAAGGCCAGAACCGTTGCCATGAAGGCACCTGTAATGGAGGCACAACGGGTGCCGCCATCGGCCTGAATGACATCGCAATCGAGCCAGATGGTGCGCTCCCCCAGTTTCTTAAGGTCGATGACCGTGCGCAGTGAGCGCCCGATGAGTCTCTGGATCTCCTGGGTTCTTCCCGACAGTTTGCCACGGGAAGCTTCTCGGGGGCTTCTGGTATTGGTGGAAGAGGGGAGCATGGAGTATTCTGCAGTCACCCAGCCACTGTTCTTGCCTCTGAGAAAGGGAGGGACTTTTTCCTCTACTGTGGCTGCGCAAATGACTTTGGTGTCTCCCATCTGAATGAGAACCGACCCTGCCGGGTGCATGGTGTAGTTTTTTATGACTTTGATTTTTCTGCAGACATTAAGGGTGCGGCCATCATTTCTGGACATGATACTCCTTGAAAAAATAGAGGTGATGAAACTTTATGAATTGCTGAATGGGGAGATATGAAAAGGCCCTAAATTAACAGTTATGAACCAACTTTTCAACCACGACAAACGCGGATAATGCTCGCCGAGGATGGTTTGACAAGTTAACAGCCACTTGGGGCTGCGAGTGTGTAGAGTTGTAAACAGATGCACCGAGTGTTACGTGCTTGTAACTATTTCATTTATTTGGTACTATTCAGATCATTCCAAACTTTAAAAATTTCTCGGTTTTTTAGCAAGCTTATGGACTCCTACTTTGAAAAAGGGATCAGGCTCAAAGGCACTCTCTGGGTAAAGGGCGCAGTTCACTTTGATGGAGATTTTGAGGGTGAAATATACTCCTCCGACCATTTTGTTATTGGAAAGTCGGGCAAGATATTAGGCAACATCAAAACCAGTGACGTTACCAATATGGGTTTTATTCAAGGCAACCTGTTTGCGGAGAATAAGGTCGCGCTGATGAACGATAGCCGGTTGACCGGAGATATATCTACCTACCATTTGATCATCGACGAGGGTTCCAACTTTGAGGGCCGTTGCAAGATGATCGATGAGCCCCCGAAAAGCGTCAAAGAGGAAATGCAAACCCTGGAAAGGCCTGTTCCCAAAGCGGCGAAGGTTGCCAAAGCGTCCAGAGAATCGAAGGCATCGAATGCTGACAGCAAGTCGTTTTTCCCCGTGAAAAAGGCCGTCGGAATAGCAGTTGTTGTTCTGGTGATTGCCGGAGTGACCTGGTTTTATCCTAAACCGGGGGATGAGCTGGAACCTCTGGTTAAAAAAGGTTACGAACTTATCGCGGAAAAAAAATATACCGATGCGGAAGCCACTTTTAAAAAAGCCCTGACATTTTCCCGGGTTGAGTCTAGTGTTTATGCGGGGTTGGGGGATGTTTATTTTGAGGACAAACGTTACAACGATGCACTGGCCCAGTTCCAGAGAGCTATTGACTTAAGCCCTGCTAACGGGGAATACCGTATCAAACAGGCAAAAACTTACTCCCTCAAAGGACAATTGAAGGAGGCTGTAGAGTCCTATAAACAAGCGGTGGAAATTGATCCTAAGAGTGGGGTGGCTTTTTATAACCTGGGTCTTTTATATCTGGAACAGAAGGATATGGAGAAAGCTCTTGAATCTCTTGAGATGAGTGTTGAGTGGGACGCGGGTTCTTTTGAACCTCATGAAGCACTGAGTAGGCTTTATTCCCAGGAAAAATTATATGACAAGGCCGTTGTTGAAATTAGTGAAGCGATAAAGCTTAAAAATGATAACCCCAGCCTGCACCTGACTTTAGGTACGCTTCTTCTGGAGAGCGGTAAGGAAGCTGAGGCGGTAAAGGCGTTCAAAAAAGCGGCGGACTTGTTCCCGCAAAACTTCCCAGCGCAAATCCGTATCGCTGACTGGTATTACACAAAGGGAATGCTTGATGAGTCTCTTGAAACCTATAAAACTGCAGAGACCCTTGACTCCGATAACCCCTTGGTTCAGGCCCGGCTTGGAAAAATCTACGCAGACAAAAACGAAAATAAAAAAGCCCAGGTGGCATTGGAAAAGGCCATTAAACTTAACCCGAAAGATGCTCAGAGTCATTATCAATTGGGGAGACTGGTTTCCAGTGAAGGGAAACTGGGCCGCGCTCAATCGCTATTATCCAATGCCATTGCTCTGAATGCCGGGCACGGTGCTTCCCATTATGAACTGGGGCTTGTGTTGCTGGGCAGAGAGAAAGTAGACTCGGCCAGAGATGAATTCCAAAAAGCTTTAGATCTGGAACCTGGGAACTCAGATTTTATTATGGGGCTGGTGCTGGCACTGGTTGAGAAAAAAGAAGTGGATAAATCGCTGGAGCTGCTTCTTCCTGTTTCCAAAAAGGAGGCGAATAATCCTAAAGTCTTTTTTGCGATTTGTAATGTTTATACGAAAAAAGGTTATTTTACGGTTGCCACCAGGCATTGTGAAAAATCTTATGAACTGGACAAAGGTAATTATGAAACCATGAATCGTCTGGCCTGGTTGTACGCAAAGAAAAGCATCAACCTTGAAAAGGCTTTTGATATTTCAAGTCAGACTTTAAGGGCCTACCCCAAACGTCCCGATTTCATCGATACGCTTTCAGAAATTCTTTATGTTCGGGGAGAACCGGAAAAGGCTATGGGAAAAATTAAAGAGGCTATTAATCTGATGCCGAACAACCCTTATTACAAGCAACAACTTTGGAAGTTTAAGAATATAAAGTATAAGGCACCCGCCGGGTAGCACTTAAAGACTTCCCGTTCCTTTCAGCCCTATATACACAAAATAAGCCAGAAGTAAAATGACGCCCTTTCGTTTCCCGAGCGAATGATTTCCATACGCTATCATTGCGACCAGGAGCACGGTGATAGCGAAGGTGATGATCAAGTCCGGATGGATGGGTTCCTGAATCTGCAAAGGATGAATGGTTGCGGTGAGGCCCAGAACCATCAGAATGTTAAAGATATTGCTGCCAAAAATATTTCCGATGGCCATTTCCCCGTGGCCTCGTTTCGCGGCAATCAAGGAAGAAACAATTTCAGGGAGACTGGTTCCGATAGCGACGATGGTGATGCCTATGAACCATTCACTGATTCCAATATTACGGGCGATGCCTACCCCACCATCGACCAACAACTTGGCACCTCCAACTAAAATAACAAGACCTAAGACGATCAGCAATATCTGAAAAGCGGGGCCTTTCCCCAAAAAAAGCGGGGCTTCCTCTTCGGGTTCTTCGGAAAAATCCTCTTTATGGCTGAATGAACGCCAAATATAAAGACCCAAAAGGCACACCATAAAAAGTCCTTCAACGCGGTTGATTTGCAGGTCCCAGGCGATAACCAGAATGAGAAGAGAAGCCAATAGCAGTGGCGGGGATTCTCGTTTAAGGCGATCGGGTGCGATAGAGATGGTACAAGTTAGAGCGGTCAGCCCGAGCACGAGGCCAATGTTAGCGATATTACTACCTATGACATTGCCCATAGCCAGTTCCGAGGTACCGTCCAGAGCGGCGAGAACAGCAACGGCCAGTTCAGGGGCGGAGGTGCCGAATGCGATGACGGTAGCGCCGACTATAAATGGGCTGATCTTCAGAGAGCGAGCCAGACGAACACTACCTGTTACCAGAAAGTTTCCGCCATAATATAAAAGCGCCAGTCCGGCACTGATCTGTATAAGGTCAAGCAATTTAAGCCTCAGGTGAAATACGGATAATAGCCCACCAGGGTGGGAGGGAAAGAGCTTGTCAAACTAAGGTTGTTTTGTCACTCAGAAAACGCCATTACAATTTACCAGCGGAGGTACCTGGCTTAACGTAGTAGTGTTTTTGAAAACCCTGCTCGTGCAAGTTTTTCCTGGGTGAGACGTGCTTTTTCGCGGCTAGGAAAAACTCCCAGTCGCACCAGGTAGGTTTGAGCGGGAGCATTGACCTTGTGGGACTGGGACAAAAAGCCCTTTAGGCTCAGGCGATCTTGCTCTTTTTGAGCATCTTTAATGTTTCTGAACTGACCGACTTTCAAGCTAAAGGAGTTTTTGGAGTTCTTGTAATAGGATGCGTTGAATCCTTTGCGGGTTAGTTCTTTTAATGTCTCATTTCCAGCTTTTTTATTGGCAAAGTTTCCAATCGTTACAATATGCTGATTTGATTTTTGCGACCGTGTTTGAATAGAGGGTGAAAAACCTTTGCCCTTAAGTTGTTTCAACAGTGACTCGGCATTTTTTCTAACTCCGAACGCTCCTGCCTGAATATAAAATTTAGAGTTTTCACTTTTTGTGACCGGCACTATTTTTTTAGGACTGGATTTTGGCTTGGGGCTTGACGCTATTTTATTTGCTCGGGGTGTTTTCTTTATTTCCTTGACCTTGACAGGCGGCTTGGTGTTTCTAGGTTTTGGCTGGGTGAGGAATGGATTCTCAATAGGTTTTGTACTGTTTATAGACTGTGGAATAGGCAGGCTGGAGCCGCTTGAGCCATCTTCTACCACTGGAACCTGTTTGGCCAGGCTCTCTTCTGCCGTCTCTGGTTTTTTCGCCGTGGTTTCTTTTGCGGATTCAACCGGAGCCAAGGCGGTTTGATGATTGACCTGGAAATAAACCAGAGCTATTAAACCGATGCCGATCATGGAGATAGAAAACATGCGCGAATTTTTTGACCTGATTTTTTTTTTCGCTTCCATTTCTGCTTCAATTTCGGCGTCTTCAATGAGGTCGTCAATGCGCTTATGATATTTAGTTGCTTCTTCCGGAAGTTGGTTGTCTTCTTCGAAAGGCAATGTTTTCTGCTCTTTAATTTCCAGCATGATCGGGGGCCCTTGTTAGATGGTTGCTAAAATTAAAACATACCGTGCTGTTTTAATTATTGGGGACAACTTCAGTTGTGAATGTTAGGATATAAAAAGCAGGGGATATTTGACCCTGCCGACCCTATGTCTTGAAAAATATATCCGATAAACCCTTAATTGTCAATAAGATAAGGGAGCACCAGCTATGGACCTGTCGGTCAATTTAGGCAGTTTGTGTTTGAACAATCCGGTCATTGCGGCTTCTGGAACTTTTGGCTATGGTTTGGAGTACCGCTCGCTCGTGGACTTGAATGCTCTGGGTGGGTTTTCGACTAAGGGGCTTTCTTTGCAACCCAAAACCGGCAATCCTGTGCCGAGAGTGATTGAAACTTCCTCCGGTATGCTCAACGCGATTGGATTGGAGAATATTGGGCTGGAAGCTTTTTTGTCTGAGAAGCTACCGCAACTGGAAAATTTGAATACCCGTATTATCGTTAATTTTTTTGGCGATACCAGCGATGAGTATGTAGAAATGGCCCGGGTTTTGTCGGGTGTCGAACGGTTGGACGCTTTAGAGATGAATGTTTCCTGTCCCAATGTGGAGAAGGGTGGTTTGCAATTCAGTTCGGATCCGGAAGTTTTGACTGAGGTGGTTTCTGCTGTACGAAAAGTGACTGACAAATTTCTTGTCGTCAAACTGTCTCCCAATGTTACAGATATCACAATATTGGCAAAAGCCGCAGAAAACGCCGGCGCCGATGCCTTGTCGGTGTGCAATACTTTTGTGGGGATGTCGATTGATATAAAAACCAGAAAACCCCATCTGGCCAATAGAACAGGGGGGCTTTCGGGACCCGCCATTAAACCTCTTGCCTTAAACCTGGTGTATCAGACGGTGCGTGCGGTGAAAATTCCGGTTATTGGAATTGGCGGAATTGCGAGCGGTGAAGATGCTGTGGAGTTCTTATTGGCAGGGGCCAAGGCAATTCAAATAGGAACTGCTAATTTTATCGACCCGGCTGCCACTCTTAATGTGATTGATGGAATCCGAAAATATTGTTTGTCGAATGGCGTGAAGAATCTTTCTGAACTGAAAATGCAGGAAGATTAATTATTCGTTGCGATAAACTCGAGGTACCCGTTTGCCGACATTGCAGAGAATTTCGTAGGGTATGGTGTCCCCTTTCGCCGCCATCTCTTCCACCGATATCAACTGATCTGCCTGTTTGCCAATTATAACGACTTCATCCCCCGCCTCTACATCCGGAATCTCTGTGACATCGATGAGAGTCATATCCATACAAATATTTCCAATTTGTGGTGCGCGCTTGCCTCGGATGAGGACTTCCATTTTATTAGACAGGTTTCTGTGGAGTCCGTCCGCATAACCGATGGGCAGGGTGGCGACAAGGCTGTTCCGCTGGGTCGTGAAACTACCTGCGTAGCTGATGGCCTGACCTTTGGCTATGGGTTTGACGAGAATGATCTGGCTTTTCCACTGCATGACAGGCTGAAAGGGATTTTCCTCCCGGCTGATAACCGCCTGCAAGGACGGGGAGGGCAGAGCACCATAAAGGATGAGGCCAGGCCGGACCATATTGAAATGACTTTCGGGAAACTTGAACAGGGCAGAAGTGTTGGCACAATGGGTCATTGGCACACCCTCCTTTTGCAAAATGGCAAGTGCAGTTTGGAATTTTTTGAGCTGCGCCTGAGTGATGGAAAGGTCTTCGTCATCAGCAGAGGAAAAATGGGTGGAGACACCCTCGATTTTCAGGTTCGGTAAGTTGCGAATTTGATCGAGTAGGCCGGGTAAATTTTCAGGAGAGATTCCAAGCCGATTCATTCCTGTATCCACCTTAATGTGAACCGACACTGATTTATTCTGCTTTACGGCTTCCTTTGAAAGAGCCTGAGCCAGGGGCGCGGTGCAAAGTATGGTTGCGAGGTCGTGGCGGACTAAATCTTCGGCTTCATCGGGAAAGATGCTGCCCAGTATCAGGGTAGGAGTATCAAGGCCACTTTCTCTGAGTTCGATGCCTTCTTCAATCACCCCGGCTCCGAGATAGTCTGCACCGCTGTCAACAGCTATGCGGGCGCAGGGTAGGGCGCCATGACCGTAGCCATCGGCTTTGATGACAGCCATGATTTGGGTTTGAGGGTCGAGATAATTCCGCAGGTTTTGAAAATTGTGGCGAAAGGCCTGTAGATTAATTTCAGCGCGAGTCGCGCGATGGTGTGCCATGAAATCCGGGGTCAAGGTTTCGGGTTGCTAATCAGTTAAAGGGGTCAGGGCAAACGGCGTTAATTTTCTCTTCGGGATCGTCCTGTGTTGGATAAGCGCCCGCTTTTTTTCACCGCTGGCCCGGAGGTGCGGATAGCCCGACAACACATGTTTTCCTCATCCTTGGCTTTTTTTCTCACCTGATAGGCCCGATCGCTATAAAAATTATAGGCAATAGCGTTGGTTCCGTGTTCTTCCACACACCAGTATGTGGACCCGCAACCCTCAGGGAATTTATAGTCTAGATGTACAATGTCGCCGTCAAAGTCGGTATTTTTACATTCGTGGTCATACAGATTTCTACATTCCTGGCTTTTAGGCAGTCTCCAGTCATCGAAGCCGGCAAACTTTTGCTCATTGAGCCATTCTATATAGTTGTTGGCACCTTTCCAGGAGCACCACTTGTTGCGCATTTGATAGCTGTCTTCCTTGGTCCAGGTCAGGTTGTACTTGGTATCTGTGAGGGTTTCGTCTTCGTTGTCTTTAAAGCGATCTTCGTCTGACATGAGTTTCTAATAAAAAGGTTTTTATGAATGGAAGAGATATTGTTTTGCCTGCGGAGGCACTGCAACTATAATATCAGGGTTAAAAAATGTGTAAATAGAAAAGCGGAACGGTTTTGCAGTTAGTATAGAGAAATAGTGGCTCTATTTCCAAGCAGGCAAATTAAATCCCCCCCAACCTCTGTGGTATTTAACATCAGCCTTCATGCCCGGAATGGGTACTTCGTAGAAGGAGGCTGGGGTGATTTACAGTTTAAATTAGACATCCATTTAATTTTATAACTCAGGAATGTTATGCCGAAAATAGAAATTCAAAGCTTTTTTTATGACCTGATTCATTGTAAGAATAAAATACTCAGCGTTTTTGAAAAATGGGATAAGAAATATGATGAGGATGAGCGGGGTGCCCTGGTTGCGGGAATCCGCGACTGCCCGGATGCAGAGCTGATAACTTTATTGGTCAATATTCAAAAGCTGGCAACGGGCTATGAACAAATAAAGGAATTGGTTGATAAAGCCGAGCAGGAGCAAGTGGATGAAGCCTTCGTGGAAGGTGATCCCGATGATGAGGATTTTTGACCAACGTGACGTTGGTCGATACGTGGGTTCAGCACGATTGAATATCTTATTGTGCACCTTTATGGAAGCTTAGCTTGCGGTCGAATATTTTCACATGATATTTAAATTAACTATGACTTTATTCCAAGCCAAAAAATTACCCATTGGTTTTCTGTCGTCTTCCGGTGTATTTTTTTTGCGATTGCGTTATGAGGAATAAGAAATCATGCTAGTGTCTTGCCCACGATAAATATCGCGATGACTACGATGCCTGCCGCAAACGCCTTCTTAAGCATCGAGCCTGATATTCGGTTAGACACCAGATTGCTGAGGAGCAGACCTAGTATTCCTCCGAATACAAACAAACCCGTCACTTCCAGAGATATTCCTCGACCCGCTACGAAATGAGACAATACTCCAGAAATACTGATCAACACAATTACCAGTAAAGAAGTTCCGATAGCGCGATGAATCGACATTGCACTAAACATTATTAACGCCGGAACGATCACAACCCCACCACCTACGCCGAACATGCCCGACAGGAAACCCGTTCCCAGCCCTACAAAGATAAGAAGCAGGGCGCATCGAGACGTGAATTTTAATTGTCCATTTTCCTCGCGCTGGCACGTTGCGGGTCTTGGTTGGGAGTTATTCTTTGTCTCTTTGCCTGGCTCGCACCACATTTTCCATGCAATGAATAACATCAAGGCTGCAAACAAAATCAACAAAATCATTTCAGGGATTTTTCCCGCCAACCAGATGCCAATAGGAGCCCCGGTCATTCCAGCCAGGGCAAATAACATACCGGTTTTAAAATCTACTTCCCCGACTCGTACTCGTTGCGCCAGGCCGATCAACGCTGTTGCTCCCACCGCAGTCAAAGAAATTCCAAAGGCTTCTCGTGGAGCAATTGACAGACCATAAACCAGTAATGGTACGGCTAATAACGAGCCACCACCGCCTGTTAGACCCAAGGCAAAGCCGACGAACGAACCAAATAACACGCTGAGTGAGTAGAACATATCAATTCTCAGTTAGCTTGACTGATTCGATAACAGGCCGTTTTGTTGTGACCCATGCTTGATAACCGCCCACTAGATCAAAAATATTGCTCCTGTTCTCCTTCTCCAACAGGCTTGCTGCAATCATAGAGCGGTAACCACCCTGACAGTGGACAATCACCTGCCCAGACTCGGGCACTTCTGCAATACGATCCGCCAAATGATTGAGTGGGATGTTGATGCTACCTTCAATATGTCCGCCTTTCCATTCGTTCTCATTGCGAATATCAACAATTGTGGTTTCGCCCTCCAGTTCGTATATGGCGACTGCAGAAATTCGTTGTGTTTTTGAAATCAGATCGATGCAATCCTTTAGAGATTCCATTCCATCTTTAAGATAACCTTTAACATTGTGGAAACCGATTCGGCCCAGACGCATCACGGCTTCTTCAGTGCGATGGGCTTCAGCAATGATGATAATCGGAACATCCTTGTTTAAAAGGGTGCCAGCCCAGGTAGCGAACTTACCTTCGATGCCGATATTCAGCGAACCACGTAAATGCGCCCCTGCAAAATCCGCCATATCGCGAACGTCAACAATCTGCGCTCCTGATTTTTGAAGTGAAAGAACTGTGTTGAGATCGAGGGCCTTCATCGATTCCTTCATGGCCTCGTCAAGGTTTGGACGTTCCTGCTGATTTAGAGTGGCATCATAGCCGAAGTAAGCTGGGGCCTCCGGTTGATCTGCTGTGACCATTTTAATGAAATTCTCTTTCGACATCGGTTGCAGAGCGTAATTATAGAGTCGCTGTTCCCCAAGGGTTGATACAGCTTCGTCACTCAATGCCTTGCCGCACATCGATCCTGCCCCGTGAGCCGGGTAGACGAGTGTTTCGTCGGGAAGTTTGAGAAGCTTGTTCTGTAGCGAATCGTAGAGCATTTCCGCCAATTCGTGAGCTGTTACACCTATGGATGAAAACAGGTCAGGACGACCCACATCGCCAAGAAACAACGTGTCCCCGGTAAAGATGGCATATGGATTTTCGAGGTCTGTGATTTTGTCGTAAGCAAGGATTGTAATTCCTTCTGGCGTGTGACCGGGTGTTTCCATTGCTTCCAGTCGAACATCTCCAAACTCTATGACGCTCCCATCGCCAATTGGTTTAAAATCAAATTCTGCTTTGGCACGGGTGCCAAGATATATCTGAGCATCTACTCTGTCCCGAAGTTCGATATGCCCGGCAACAAAATCAGCGTGGAAATGGGTCAGAATCACGTGTTTGATTTTAAAGCCCTGCGCACGAGCGTCCTCGACGTAAATGTCGATGTCGCGCCTGGGGTCAATGACAACAGCCACTTTGGTCTTCTCGTCGGCCACCATATAAGATGCGTGGGATAAACATTCGAGATAATAGCGTTGAAGAAACATTGTTTTGTCCCCTTTAATTTTTCTCAATCGTTCTGGTTTTTATGAATATCATCAGATCAGGCCGGGTATTGGCCATTTTCACATTCCTGAGATACTTGATTCCAGGGCATTTTTGCCAGCAACATTGCCATGGCACAACTATCTGTAATTCCTGAAAACACAAGCCCAACTCCTACAAAAGCTGCGAGACCTGTAAAAGCTGGGTGAACCAGCCAGCCCAGCACTGTCCCAACAAGCACAAGAGTGCCGACAGTTATGCGGACTTGCCTTTCAAGCGATAAGGTTTTTCTTCCGCGAACAACTGGTAACCCGGCTTCTTGCCATGCCTGCGTGCCTCCTTCTACATTGACAATTTGCGAGTTGTTTATAGTATTAAACTTTTCGCACACCTTTTGCGCCCGGATTCCTGATTGGCAAATGATGTATAGCGGAGTTTCTCGGGAAGCATCTTCCATTATCTCTTGCAGTTCAGGCGAATCGAGCTGCACATTGCGAGCAGAGATGGCATGGCAGTCACGATACTCTGCCGGCGTGCGAACATCTATCAGTTCTATGGGTTGACCGTTTATTCTCATACCCTCTAATTCTCGCGGGGAAATCATTGAAATATTTTTAACCATTGTTTTCTCCATTAATCGTTTGATCGCAATTTAACGATATATTCAATCAAAAAAAACCCTACCCAAA
Source organism: Nitrospinota bacterium (assembly GCA_014382285.1). Lineage (GTDB taxonomy): Bacteria > Nitrospinota > Nitrospinia > Nitrospinales > VA-1 > LS-NOB. The sequence continues at coordinate 20,508 of JACNKA010000156.1, forward strand.
CCGATTCTGGATACAGTCCATGATGCCTTTTAAATGAGGTTCTGCTATTTCATAGTAGTTCCGCCTGCCATCGCGCTGGCTGGAAAGCAAGCCACAACGCTGCATCAATCGAAGGTGCTCTGAAGCCATGTGACTGGGAATCCCGCAAGCTTCAGCAAGTTCACCGACCGTGTACCGGCCACTGAGTAACATCTCAACCATTCGCAACCGATGCGGGTGAGCAATTGTTTTGAGACATTCTGATGCTCGCCCCAAGGCTTTAAGGTCAATGAGTTTTTGCTTTTTGTTTGTATTTGCAGGTGGCATAAAGAGCACTCTCCTTTAACGTAATAATATCGTAATATAACGATATATCAATATGTTATTTTTTTTCTAAAAGTCATCTCTGGAACCGCTGTCAAGAACCCGACTTGACCCAGCCCCATCTCACTCTGTATCGTCTGTTACCCCATCATGCAGATAGGTTTCCAATTAAAAGTATAGAATTTTGATATAATAATTGAGGTATATCAGGTTCTGAGGGGTGGCCGCCATACTTATGATAGATTGCAGGTATGGACCCTGTTAATGATTAGTATTTTTCTTTTTGGGAGATTCAATATGCAACCAATTCATGAGTTCATGACTTCCCCCGTTATCAGCATTGAGGCTCAGGCGACTGTTGAGACAGCAGCCAGGCTAATGTGTGAAAAAAAGATCAGTTCGCTCCTTGTTAAGGAGGGGGAAGAGTATGTGGGAATCGTAACACAATCGGATTTTGTCAAGAAGCTCATCGTAGAAGGGCTGAGCGCGAAAACCACTAATGTAGCCGCCGTAATGTCCAAACCTATCTTGTCCCAGGACCAGTACATACAGCGAAGTGAGGCTAACGAATTTATGCTCAGGAATCACATCAAACATTTAGTGGTGACCCAAGGGAAAAAGATTCTGGGAGTTTTGACCACCGAGAATATGGTTTCCTGAGATTTCAGTGCTCATGGACTGATCGCGCGACCTCTGTTCTACTGAATTTCCCCGTATTTTCATATCGAGTCAATTGGTATTCAGAGGAATTCCGCTTTCGGGGTCAAGGATCATTCTGGTCAGCGAACGATTACTGCCTACCCACAGAGAATGGTCTGGGGACGCTTCAATGCTGAATATGAATTTTGATTTTAATCCATTGATGGCGGAAAAGTTTTGAAAAGTTTTTCCGTCAAAGCGGCTCAGTCCGTCATTGGTGCCTATCCACAACCCTCCTGATCCGTCTTCTTCCAGAGAGAGGATGAAGTTTCCCGGCAACCCATCTTTTACTGTGAAATTACGGAAGGTCAGGGTTTGGGTGTCGAGCAGGCTTAATCCCCCGCCCCAGGTTCCAATCCACAAGCGGTTTTTTTTGTCCCGCAGCATGGAAACCACGTAGTTGGGCCGGTAGTCAGATGTTTGCATATTGGGGATGGAAGGCGAGGCCTGTGAAAAGTGGTGCTGGCCTTGAAAGAGCGACACGATGCCCTGATTTTCGTGCTGGACTTGTTCGTAATTGGCCCCGAGTCCGTTTTTGTGGTTGAGGTTTTTCCACTTGCCGTTATGAAGTGAAGAGATGCCGGTTTCGGTGCCGAACCAGATTTTCCCCGACGGTTCAATTTCGATGGCATAAACCCAGTTGTCGATCAACCCTCCCTCTGTATTCTCTACAGTAAAACTTTGCCAGTTTTTTCTTGATGCCGGGTCCCCGGTGATCTTGTTCACTCCGCTCCAGGTTGCGAGCCATAGTGACTTGTTATCGAATTCGATATCGTAGACAAAGGC
>JACNKA010000022.1 GCA_014382285.1 Nitrospinota bacterium
TTTGTGCCTCTGTGCCTTTGTGCCTCTGTGCCTATTAAAAGTTCCGTAGCGAAGCGGAGGACTACTTGTAGGTAAAAACTGAGCTAAGAAAAGTTTCATAAATTCGTCAGAGGTAAAGGTAAAGTTTTCTTTGAGGCCAGTAGTAGGATGTTTAACGCGAATAATAATTTTGCCTCTACGAGTGTCCCTTCCCTAATTATTCACCCCTAATAGTTTCAATTTAAAATACCGATAAAGAAGAATTAGAAGTGAAGCTTGCGAAAAAGAGAGCTCGCACTTAAAGTTTTGTTTATGAAGACAAAAAACCCAAAAATGCGAGCTCCGAAAAAAGCCTATTTGAGTTAACGAAAGACGTCAAGAGTTATCTTGAGAATTTCAAGCAAATAGACTTTCGCATTATTGGTTGCCAGCATTGCGGGAGTAGCAACGTAACCTTCTCTGGGAGCTATCTCCGGCGAGTAGCAAAAGTGCCGATAGTACGTTTGCAGTGTGCCGACTGTGGAGCAACGCCTGGCTGGTTACCTCCGTTTCTATTACCCCATAAGCAATATCCACTGGAAACTATTGAGCCAGCAATTGAAGCGTATGTAACAGGCGTTGACGGTTACGTCAGCTGTCTTTCTTCGTTGGCAGAGGAAACGATCTCCGCCAAGACCTTGTTTGCCTGGGTTGGCGTACTAAGCCTTCAATCAAAAACATTTCTAAATATTGTGCTCCAAGTTTTAACCCAATTAAAACCTAACTGGAACATTGAAAAAGACCGCCGGCTCTCTGCAGGGTTCATTCCATCTGCCCGAAACTCCGAAAAACAAATGGGCTTGAATGCCTTAAGACAGATATATATTTTACGCGAGTATTTCACCAGCATCGTGGCGCCAGAATATTTTTTATGTTGGTTAATTTTTCAAACCCGCGCACCAATGAGCAGACCCACACAGTTGGGGAATGAGCCCCATGGATTAATTCGAGATAATGGTCCTCCAAAGCCAGCCGGGGAAGGAGGATAGTATTTTTTACGGCTAAAAATCAAAAAATCAAGGAGGAATTTATGGCCGAAGATGAAAAAGCATTGTTCCGATACCGTGTTATTGCTCCCCTGTGCGATCCCGATATCCTTTGGGGCGAGAAACAAAATGTGTTAAAAGGTATCGCTGCAAAAGTATACCAGTTGCCAGGCGGCAAAGAACGCCAGTTTAGTGTGGAAACAATTAGGAGCTGGAACAAACGTTATCGCAAACAGGGGTTTGCCGGATTGAAAACAACTTTCCGTGCAGATAAAGGGCGTTGCCGTGCGCTAACGCCAGAGATTGCAAAAAAAGCTTGTGAACTGAAACAAGAGAATCCACGACGCACCTTAATCAAAGTGATTGATATTTTGGAGCAAGAAAAAGTGTCACAGCTTGGTGTTGTAACGAAAAGCACCCTGCATCGTCTGTTTGTTCAACAACAATTAACAGATCGAGTCCCAACCAGCAAAGCCTATTGGCAACGCTATCAGGCACAATTTCCCAATGACCTGTGGCAATCCGATCAAATGCATGGACCAGAGATTGTGGATCCCAAAAATCCGGAACGGACTATTCGCGCCCAACTGTTAGCGTGGATTGATGACCATAGCCGTCTGATTTGTCATGCACAGTTTTATCCTCAGGCACAATTAGGCCAGTTGGAACACAGCCTGCGCAAAGCGATTCAAAAAATGGGGGTGCCCAAGATGATTTATACCGATAATGGGCAGATTTATGCGGCTAAACATTTGGGCACCGTCTGTGCGCACTTAGGAGTTCGGCTTATCTATGCCAAGCCGTATTGTCCACAAGGAAAAGGAAAGGTCGAACGGTTTTTTGGGCACGTGCGGTCTTCGTTTATGACGGAAGTGGAATCCTCACCGATTCGAACACTGGAAGCCTTGAATCAGGCATTTTGGGCGTGGTTGGAATTGAAATATCAACAACGAGTGCATTCGGAAATCGAGAAAACGCCACTGGAGGCATTTTTGCCACATCAGGAACGGATACGCAGAGTATCGCTAGATCAGATTCGCGAGGCTTTTCTTTATAGGGAACCACGAAAAGTCCATAAAGATTGTACCTTTACGTTAGGAGGCAACTATTACGAAGTCATGCCCGCTTTGGTTAAGCAAGAAATTGAAATTCAGTATGATCCTGATAATATGGAAGAAGTGAAAGTATATTTGGCGGGGACTTTTTTTCAACAAGCCAAGCTATTACGTGTGCCACCACGTCGACCGAAAAAAGAAATGAGCCCGACCCTTAAAGTGGATACCGGAGTCAATTATCTGGAAAGATTAGTTACTGCGCACCAGCAACAACAAAATATAGAACTTTTTGGCCCTCCGGTCTCTATCCAGAATCAGCTCATTGAACCGTTGGTCGGCATCATGGGTACTCTCGGGTTTAAGCTTAGTGAGTTTGACCGGGCGGCGGTAGTGGCCTATGACCAACAGTTAGTACCCAGTGTTCGTCCTCACCTGGCTAGCTATTTATCAATGATAGTCGCGCTCAAAGGGTTCAATCATCATATCCAATTTTATCTGGACAAGCTGACCGAAATTTACACACAAGGAGGGCTCTCACATGAAGAGAAATAATGCTCAGTTAAACATATTTTTAGATCTATACGATACAAAACTGTGGAGTATTTTAGAAGACCTGCCAGAGCTATCCGAGCGCACCTATATGATCAATAATCAAATTGAGCGCTTAGTGGCAGTGCTCCCGAAACTGTTTTTAGCTTATTGCCAGCAGACCCATCAGAAAATGCTAATCAGCATTCTAGAAAGTATCGGCATTCCACTAAAAGAAATTGACCAAGACTGTCTTGCCGATTATCAGAAATTCCATTGCCTGAATACCGTTGAGGATATGCAAAACCTGCTCAACTCCCTGGCGCATTTTTACGGGCAGGAAAGTTTTACAGAGTTTTATCTGTCTATCCGAACGAAGCGACTTGAACAAGGAGGCGTTAACCGATGATGCGCACCCTCTTTGGTTTAACAGACTTTCCGTTTCTGCACGACAGCAAAGACCTCTATCTGTCAGAGGATTTGAAATACCTGCAAGATCGTTATGCTCATGCGTTAGAAACTCAGGGCATTATTCTACTAACCGGTGAAATTGGCAGTGGCAAAACCACCTTTACCAGACACGTCCTTGGCCAACTCAATCACAATTCGTATCGGGTAATCTACCTGCCCAGTATTCCAAGGAGTTCCCGCGGGTTTTTTCGGCAGTTGGTGTGTGAACTGGGGCTAACACCATTATATTATGTGGAAGATTTGATCCAGCAAGCTAAACAATATTTTCTGGAATTGTTTAACAAACAGCGATTGCAACCCGTGGTAGTTATTGATGAAGCTCAAAATCTATCTGATACTATCTTGGAAGATATTCGATTGCTGACTAACTTCCAAATGGATTCCCGCTCCATCCTGCCTATTTTCTTGCTGGGACACCCTGTCTTAAAAGCACGACTGAAACTTTCAGCTTATGCAGCGTTTCGACGACGGATTGCCTTCAGTTATCACCTGTCCGGCTTAAAACTCCCGGAAACTCAAGAATATATCGACCATCGACTTAAATCGGCAGGAAGAGCAACATCATTATTTTCAGAAGATGCAGTGCAACTGATTTTCAATTATTCCCGTGGCTTACCTGGACTGATCAATCCGCTGGCACATGAAGCCCTGTTTCGCGCGGCTCGACAACAGCAGCCCCATATTGAAAAAGACCTCATCGAACTCTTGATCCGCGAACGCGACTGGATGTAATCACATACTTTCCTGATTTTATTCTGACAAATAAAGCCCCCATTATTTTGAGATGGGGGCTTTTTTAAAGGGTTTTATGGGTAGCCTATTTCGGGATATTTAGGGGGCTCAATTCGGGACATAACAGATTTGCATAGTCATTAATTATCATAATGCATCATTACAAGTCAATATTATAAACTCTCTACAAAAGTCTTAAATAAAAGAACTCGATCATTCTGATCTTGACCAGTGAGAAAATGGCTAACATCTTCTGCCATTTTTTCGAAATTAAGTTCTCTAATATGATCAGTTAAACGAACTTTCAACTCTTCTTGGGTGGAAATTTGCAATTTTTCGGCTAGGTATTTGTAGTCTGGGTTAGCCTTAGAGAATAAGAATACAACATCAAAGTAATCACGGCCCTTAGTACGTTTCCGCTCAAATATGGTATGAATTTTCTGACTTAAAATTGT
>JACNKA010000120.1 GCA_014382285.1 Nitrospinota bacterium
GTACAGGAACTTGTTAAAACCCTTTTCGGCAAAGAACCTCATCGTGGTGTTAACCCTGATGAAGTGGTTGCGCTGGGTGCTGCTGTTCAGGCAGGTGTCCTTTCCGGTGACGTGAAAGACATTCTTCTCCTTGATGTCACACCACTTTCTCTCGGAATTGAAACGCTGGGAGGAGTCACCACAAAACTTATTGAACGCAATACCACCATCCCGACCCGAAAAGCAGAAACCTTTTCAACCGCAGCAGACAACCAGCCCTCGGTAGAAATCAATGTTATTCAGGGTGAACGCGAAATGGCGAAGGATAATCGGTCTCTCGGGAAATTCCATCTGGACGGAATTCCACCTGCACCCCGGGGTATGCCACAAGTTGAAGTGACCTTTGACATTGATGCCAATGGCATATTGCATGTAGGCGCTAAAGACAAGGGCACCGGAAAAGAACAAAAAATCACCATAACCGATTCAACCGGTTTGAAAGAAGACGAAATCGAACAAATGGTGAAAGACGCTGAAGCAAATGCTGAATCAGATAAAGAAAGAAGAGAAGGCATTGATGTCAAAAATCAGCTCGACTCTGTCATCTACAGCACTGAAAAAACCCTGAAAGAAAACAAGGATAAGCTCAAAGAGGAAGATCTTAAAGAAGCCGAGGAAACCGTCGAAGAAGCTAAAAAACATCTTGAGGGCGAAGTATCGGTGATGAAAGAGCAGATCGAAAAAATCAATCAGGTTGCACATAAACTAGCTGAGACCATGTACTCCAAAGCTCAGGAATCAGGCGAAACACCACCTGATGGTGACGCGGGTGCCGGTCCTGATGCAGGGCCTGAAAGCAAGTCAGATGACGATGTCGTCGATGCTGAGTTTGAGGATGTAGGAAAAAAATAGCATTACCCAATAGCGTGCCCCCGAATTCTTCGGGGGCACGAATCTATCCCCCAACAAACATGGTCGCTCCTTATGCCCGAAAACAAATCTAAACCACCCCCCGAAGAACCCGTCATTAACATTGTTGACCGAAGGTCCGCCCTGCTTGAAGATGAGGCGATAACAGATGCCGAGGCTAACATCGAAGAACGCCTGCCCACCTATGTGGAGCAACTCAAGCTGGAGGTGGAAGAAAAAGACAAACGTCTTCGCGAATATATTGCCGCCTATAAAGAGAAATCTGGAGAGGACGATGATTTTCGTAAACGTCTCGAAAAAGATAACGACATTCGCCTTGACCAGTTTAAAGCCAATCTGTTTTCACGCTTGGCTCCGGTTCTCGACAACTTGAACCGGGCTATTCAAACCACCAACTCAAGTAAGGATGCACTTCTACAAGGTGTAGAAATGGTTGCCAAACAATTTGCACGCGAGCTCAAGAATAATGGAGTCGAAAAAATCGACACCCAGAACCGGAAGTTCGACCCCAAAACGGACGAGGTGGTCATGACGGAGGACACCACTGATCCCGAACAAGATAATATGATTGTTGAAGAACTGGAACCGGGGTATATTTTCAAAGAAAAACTGATCAAGGCGGCCAGAGTAAAAGTGGCCCATTTAAAAAAATAAGGTGCTTTCCTCCCATCGGGCAGGCTGGTATAAAAAAGAATTTATTCTCTCTGGAAAAATAACGACACATGAGCCAACGTGATTATTATGAAGTACTCGGCGTTTCTAAAAGCGCAAATGAAAGTGAACTAAAAAAAGCCTACCGACAGCAAGCCCTCAAATACCATCCCGACAAAAATCCCGGCGATAAACAGGCCGAAGATAAATTCAAAGAAGCTTCCGAGGCTTATGGCATCCTGAAAGACCCTGAGAAAAGACAAGTCTATGACCAGTACGGCCATGAAGGACTCAAAGGAAGCGGTTTTGGTGGACCTCGTGGATTCGAAGACATTTTCTCCCAGTTTGGCGATATTTTTGGTGACTTCTTTGGCGGAGGCGGTGGGCAACAGCAAACTGGAGCTGACTTGCGCCTTGATATCTCCATCACCTTTGAGGAAGCTGTTTTTGGTGCAGAAAAGGAAGTGGAAGTCAGCAAGCATAACCCCTGCGGAACCTGCAAAGGCTCTGGAGCCAAACCCGGCCATAGCCCCCAAGCCTGCCGAACCTGCCGTGGAACGGGCCAGGTCATTCGCGCGCAAGGGTTTTTCAGCGTCCAGTCTACCTGCCCCGACTGCCGGGGTGCAGGACATACTATCACCCATCCCTGCTCCGAGTGTCATGGCGATGGACGAGTACTGAAAAATAAAACTCTTTCCATCAATATTCCCGCGGGCGTGGATGATGGCTCCCGACTCCGGTTACGAGGTGAAGGAGAACCAGGCCCCCAGGGCCTTCCTTCCGGCGATCTTTATGTCATCATGCATGTCGCTGCACATGAATCTTTTCACCGGGAAGGACATGATATCCATTGCCGGCTGATGTTAACATTTTCCCAGGCGGCCCTGGGTGCGGAGATACAGGTTCCCCTGCTCGACAAAGCTAAATCAAAAATCATTTCTGTTCCTGCCGGTACACAAACAAATGAGAACTATCGCATTCCAGGTGCTGGCATCCCGCAATTACGCGGGCACGGGAGAGGCGATCAGATCATTCATTTTATTGTCGAAACACCCAGAGGCCTGAACAAGAAACAAAAGCAACTTTTCAAGGAATTGTCAGAAATAGACGGCAACCCAATTAAGGAAACGTTAAAAGGATTTTTCCAAAAGTTAAGGATGTAGGAATTTAAACGGCTCAATTAAGGACAGGCTTAAAGATATCTCCGCCCTTCACCCAGGTTTTTCTAATTACATAAACCTCCACAACATTGCCGCCCTCTTTGAAAGCCACTTCTGGCAAAAATGCTAGAATTTTTTCATAGTCGTTAATTTTGACAATCGGAGATACGGCCCGAAAAACACCGTTGACCGCAATCAAGGTACTCCATTCAGTCCTGTTTTTAATTCCCGTTATTCGACCTTGGACGATTGCCGGCAAAAAACCAGGCCTTGCCTCAACTCGAGAACCCAAATCCAGCTTCACCTGAACACTCTCTATTGCCTGAGCCTGGAATTCAGAAACCGGTTTATCCATAAAAAACTGACTTTTTTCATCCTGCAATCGAAATTTACCCCAACCCTCAAACTTGCCGAATAAATCACGTTTTCTTTTCACTGCCGCCATCAAAGGTTTTTTTACGTTTTCTGGAATTGGATAAGCCTCCAGTTCATAGTCGTAAATAACTCTTCCTTGTTCCCTTGAGGGAAATTCAAACAATGAGTGTCCTGCAATTGCCCATGGAACCTTCACATCCAACACATCTGCAAGGGTGGGGAGAATATCCAACAAGGTTGCAGGCAGGTCACTCACCACTCTCTTATTCTGGTCAGGCAGTTTAATAAAAAGGGGTACAGACGCAATATCACTCACTGACTCGCCTCTAGGTTCTCTGCGAAATCCACCCGCTCTAATATTAACACCATGATCAGCCGCTAGAATGAACAGTGCCTTATTTAAAAGATCACTGCCTTCAAGTCGATCCAATAATTTCCCCAGCAAACTATCTGTATAGCCCACCTGATTCATAAGTTTTTGATACTGAATATTTATCAACCATTCCTCTTTTCCCCACATCCCACCCTTTGCTTTTTTTTCATCAAGCCCAAGAGAGTCAAATTCGCCAGCGAGGTCATATTTTTGACCGGAAGATAAAAATCGATAAGGTTGATGTGGAAAGAGAATATGCAGGAAGTAAAACTTTTTTTTCGGAGTAGAACTAAACCCATTCAAGAAATTCTCAAAGATATCTTCTCGCCCCTCAATTTCGCGGGCCTCAAAGCCTGGGTCAAAAATGGGAATCTTGAATTCTTTTCTAACTAAATCAATTTGCGCTCCTGGAACAGTATCTTCCCCGACCTTTCGGCTCCAAAAATTTTTATAACCTTGAGATACTCCCGGCACACCAAACCTCCTGGCTTGCGGAAGAATCAGATTTAGATACACGGCCCCAACATCTTTCCAGAACATTGTGATTTTTTCTAGCCCTTTAGCCTCCTGCTCATCAATACATATATGCGGAGGACATAACCTGAGGGCTGACTCGTGAGCCTCAACCTGATAATCGTGCCCTAACAAGGTAAACAAGTTATTGGGGTAATATTTGTAGGTTCCAATCCTGGCATTACCTTGTCGTGCACCTGTGAAAACACTTCTTATTGCATGCCCTGTATATGCATAATTAGTGGAAGCATTCCGGAACCAGTGAGATTTACTGGCTAGACGTTCAAAATTTGGAAAGGCCTGTTTATCAATCATCAGGTCTTCATTTAAAATAGATGAAAGAGGGAACTCGTCAAACAGAATAAACACCACCGGGGTATCCGAAGGAATTGAAACCACGGGATAATCGGCCTCGCTAATTTCAGGAACAGCAAGAACAAAAATTTTCGGTTCAAATAAAAACAGAGCTGGAAGAACAAGAATTGCCGGAGAAATATAATTCAAGAATAATTTTGGTCCTAAAAATTTACCATAAACAAAAGAAAAGGCCATTCCAAGTAAAGCCGCAACAATAAATGTACCGAGAACATTTTCCCCCATCATGTTTTTAACAAAAGGAAAGAGGACTAAAGCCGCAAGAAGAGCTATAAAAACTCTAGCACCCAAAACTTTTTGTCTGCTGAACATCTTTAAAGTGAGGGTGACGCCCGAAGCTATAACAAGCGGAAACACAAAAGAAACCATTGCTATCAGCATGACAAAATCGTTGGGCCCTGAATTATGAACCAAAAAGAAGTTGGGCGCTTCTGACAGGACACCATATAATGGAGACAACGCAAGCCCGGCTAGAACAAAACTATGGAAAAATGTTTTTCGGAGAGAATTCATAATAAAGAGCCCTGACTTAAGTTTCGAGTTTCATTGTATGATTATCTTATTCTCGCAACAAGCTGTAATTAAGGAGCTTAAACCATGAAACACGTGTTCTTTGTTCTTGTTTTTTTTGCTCTTTTTGTAGAACCTGCTTATTGTTACCTGGACCCAGGGACAGGAAGCATGCTAGCCCAACTGATTATGGGAGGGGTGGCTGGAGTGCTGGTGGTTTTTAAACTCTACTGGAAAAAAGTGAAAAGTTTTTTTATCAAAACCAATTCAAATCCTGAAAGGGATGACACCTCTCAAAAGGAGTGACCCTATTGAGTCTCATCCCCGACCCTGCATCGTTTCGCGATCCTGCCGGAAGAATTTTCACAAAGAACAAACGAATATTTCGGCTAATTTCTGATCGGGGTGCTCATAATTACCAGTTGGTGCGCGACACAAATTTTATTCAGAAGATGGCAGGGCTTGGCAAAATCATTGAAACCCTTGAAGTGGACCCTGTCATTATTGATGACCCCGCTCTGCATCCCAACTATGTAGTCGAACACCCTTTCTTACCCTTTATTTCCTATCCCTATGAGTGGTGTTTTCCAATGCTGAAAAAAGCGGCTCTGCTACACCTCGACCTCCAATCTCAGGCCTTGGAGGGCAATCTTATGTTTTCCGATGCAAGTGCTTACAATATTCAGTTCAAGGGTCCGCGTCCTACTTTCATCGACAGTCTTTCGATTCAGCCCTATCAGGAAGGGCAGATTTGGGAAGGCCACCGACAATTTTGTGAACAGTTCTTAAACCCACTCTTATTAAGAAGTCTTTTGGGAGTCACGCATAATTCATGGTATAGAGGAAACCTGGAGGGTATTCCATCAGATGAACTCTGCAAGATGTTGCCCTGGTATAAAAAACTTTCCCGAAACCTGTTCCTGCACGTTGCCCTTCCCTCTCGATTAAATAATCTCGCGAAAAATGAAAAAGCCGATTCTTTATCCAGCCTGAACCATAATCTACCGAAAGAAACCCTGACTAAGATATTCAAACAACTCTACTCCTGGATTAGCAACTTGAAACCGCTTGCATCCTCAAATTCCACATGGGGAAATTATGATTTTATTCATTGCTATGAGTCTGAAGAGATAATAAAAAAACAAAATTTTATCACCCACTTTATCCAGAAAACAAAACCCAATACGGTTTGGGATCTTGGCTGCAACACCGGCGAATATTCGGAGCTTGCACTGGGAGCTGGAGCCAGCCAGGTTATCGGATTTGATTTCGACCAGTCAGCCCTTGAAAAATCATTTGAGCGAGCAGAGAAAAACAATCTAAACTTTCTACCATTATTTTTTGACGGCGCAAATCCCAGTCCCGAGCAGGGATGGAACTGCCAGGAGCGGAAAAGTTTGATGAACAGAAAAAATGCTGACGCCGTGTTAGCTTTAGCCTTTGAGCATCATCTTGCTATAGGACGCAACATTCCCCTTGACCAGTTTATTGATTGGCTCGTCAACCTTGCCCCCTGTGGTGTCGTAGAGTTCATCCCAAAAGAAGACCCCAACCTGAAGTTGATGCTTCGCCTTAGAAAAGATATTTTTGACGATTACAATGAAGAATCCTTCCGCAATATTCTGGAAAAAAAATGTCGCATAGTCAGTTCACAAACCATTTCCAAATCAAAACGCATGCTCTACTGGTTTGAAAGACTGTGACCTGAAGTTTTTCCAGCCCTGAAAACCTTAAACCTTTGAATCACGCAATATCAGTCTGCCCCACCACTCAAGGTTAATAAAACATCATTAAGGTTTTTTAATTCCATATTAATGGACATTTAATTTTCAGATACTATTCTTATCTCAACAACATTTATCACCAAGATACGTGTTCTCACGTTAAAAAAATTATAGAGTGGGAGGATTTCCATCATGACTAAAATATTAAAAATTCCAATCGCATTCACCCTGCTCACCCTGATGGTTCTTCCGCTCTCGTATGGGACCTTGGGTTATTTCTCTGCCGATTCCGCATTTGGACTGAGCACCAAAGTCAACCCTGTTGGAACCAACCTGATTGTGGATATCGCCAAAAATAAGAATCCCGCTGTGGTGTTCGTCACATCAAAAACAAAAATTCAGCCCGCAAAAGGGAATGGAGCTTTCGGGCAATTTGCGCCACCAAGGGGGAATAATCCCTTCGGACAGTTTGCTCCTCCTAATAGAGGAAGAACGCCTCACCCAGGACCAAAGGGTGGAACCGGAACAGGGTTCATCATTGACCATGCAGGATATATTCTGACTAACAATCATGTCGTAGAAGGTGCCGACATTATAAAAGTGACTCTGCAAAATGAAAAAGAATATGAAGCACAGCTTATAGGCTCGGATCCCAAGACAGACATCGCGCTGATAAAAATCGTCCAGGATAATGGAGAACATATTTCTTTTCCATTCTTAACCTTGGGGGATTCTGAACGATTGGCAGTGGGTGAGTGGGTCATCGCCATCGGCAACCCATTCGGTCTATCGCATACCGTGACCACAGGTGTGGTCAGCGCGATGGGTAGAAATATTGGTGCCGGACCTTATGACGAGTTCATTCAAACCGATGCTTCGATCAATCCCGGAAACAGTGGCGGGCCTTTGCTGAACATGGATGGAGACGTCATAGGCATCAATACAGCGATCTTTTCCGACAGTGGTGGAAATGTGGGCATTGGTTTTGCCTTGCCCATCAATATGGCTAAAGGCATTCTTGACGAGTTGAAACAGAAAGGTCGAGTCACACGTGGCTGGTTGGGAGTCATGATTCAGAGAATCACTCCTGAGCTGCAAGAGTCTTTCAAGCTCAAAAATCAAGTGGGTGCTCTGGTCAATGACATTGCGCCCAATGGACCTGCCGACCTTGGAGGCATGAAACGTGGCGATGTCATCACCCGCTTTGATGGCGTGGAAATCGACTCCATGGAAACGCTTCCCAAGCAGGTCGCATCGATAAAACCGGGAAAATCCGTGAGGATAGAAGTGATCCGCGAAGGTAAAACTAAAGTGCTCGACATTAAGATCGAGCCGATGAAAGAAGAAAAACCCGCCTGATTCCCCAAGCCTGCAAGTGCAGGCTAACCTCCGAGAGGGGACTGTTCTGTCAAGGGCAGTCCCCTTTCATTTTTTTATTGAGGAAGGTTTTACTTAAGAAACTGGCTGTGAGGAAGCTGAGTTTCTCCCATGAGGTGGAGATCTACCGACCTTGCGGCTTCGCGGCCTTCAGCAATAGCCCAGACTACCAGCGACTGCCCCCGAGTCATGTCCCCGGCCACAAAAATTCCATCCACACTGGTCATTTTTTTGTCGTCACAGGCTACGTTTCCACGCTCGTCCAAATCCATTCCAATTTCCACAAGCATGCCTTCATGGATAGGATGAACAAATCCCATAGCCAGCAGAACCAGTTCAACCTCCAATTCAAACTCGGACCCAGGCACTTCCCGCATTTGCGGACGACCTGTTTGAGGATCTGGATCGCCAAACTCAATCTTTACACCATGAATTCTGGATACCTTGCCATCCTTGCCGGAAAACTTTTTAGTGGATACACAATACTCCGTAATTTTGTCTTTGCCTTCACGCTCGTTGGCCTCTTCATGTGAGGAGGAAACCCGGAACACCTTTGGCCATTGCGGCCAGGGGTTGTTATCATTTCTTGTTTGAGGCGGCTCCGGTAAAAGTTCAAACTGGTAAACATTTTTAGCACCCTGTCGGAGTGAGGTTCCCAGACAATCCGACCCGGTATCTCCACCACCAATGATCAAAACATTCTTATCTTTAGCCGTGATAGATATTTCATCAGGAATCGTGTCCCCTTCATTGCGCTTATTCTGTTGGGGAAGAAAGTCCATAGCAAAATGAATACCTTCAAGGTCTCGACCGCCCACTGAAATATCACGGGGTTTCTGAGACCCGCCACAAAGCACCACTGCGTCAAATTCAGTTTTCAATTCATTGGCCGATTTATTGACCCCGACATTGACTCCTGTCTTAAAAATCACACCCGATTCTTGCATCAGGTTTATTCGACGTTTTACAATTTTCTTATCCAATTTGAAATGAGGGATGCCATACATCAAGAGTCCGCCAACACGGTCTTCTTTTTCAAAAACCGTAACCTCATGGCCCACCGAATTGAGCTGGTCAGCACAAGCCATCCCGGCAGGTCCCGACCCCACCACCGCTATTTTTTTTCCTGTACGGGACTCTGGTTTGTTTGGTTTGATGAATCCCTTCTCAAAACCTTTTTCCGCGATCATCTCTTCTATTTTACAGATCGTCACCGCCGGTTCAGAGATACCCAGCACACAGGCACCCTCGCAGGGGGCTGGGCAAACACGCCCGGTAAATTCAGGGAAGTTATTGGTCTTCTGTAACAGTTCCACCGCCTCCCGATACCGGCCTCGATACACCATATCGTTCCAGTCGGGAATCAGGTTTCCCAGCGGACAGCCTGATTCACTCTGGCAGAACGGAACACCACAGTCCATACAGCGGGCTCCCTGCTGCTTATATTTTTCTTCAGACAAAGGAATGTAACACTCCTTCTGATCCTTGAGCCGTTCCTCAACCGGTCGGCCTGACGGTGTCTCCCGTTCAAATTCTATGAAACCTTTTGTCGCACCCATTTAAGCCTTTCTATATCATTCCGGCGGAGAACCTCCGCTGGAAAATTGTAATTGTTTTTTTGGCTAGCAACCCTGCATTCAATTCCACGGACCATTGCAATCGGCCTCCCACGTGTCAGGTCTCCTCCTTGGCTCTCATGCCCCGGAGGGGTACTAGTGGGCTAGGCAACCAGCATTTCTTTATGTTTTTTACGTTCTTCCAAAACCCGACGGTAATCACGCGGATAAACTTTTATAAATTTTGGCAGCGTTGCCTCCCACTCATCAAGCACCTTTTTGGCAACACCGCTTTGTGTGTACTTAAAATGTTCTTCAATCAAGGCCTTCAAATGTTGAACATCTTCGGGGTCTTCAACAGCAACCAGATCAACAGCACTTTGATTACAATGAATGGCAAAACTATTATCCCGATCGAGAACATACGCCAACCCGCCACTCATTCCAGCAGCGAAATTTCTTCCTGTTGCACCGAGAACAACAACGGTCCCTCCAGTCATGTACTCGCATCCATGGTCCCCCACCCCTTCAACCACTGTATGAGCACCGCTATTGCGCACTGCGAACCGCTCTCCGCCAATTCCTCTGAAAAAAGCTTTTCCGGAAACAGCCCCATAAAGAACTGTATTGCCGATCAAAATATTTTCTTCGGGAACCAGCGTCGATTCTTTTGGTGGATAAATAATAATCTTGCCACCCGACAGACCTTTTCCAACATAGTCATTGGCGTCGCCCGCCAAATTGAACGTCACACCGGGTGCCAGAAAGGCACCAAAACTCTGCCCCGCCGACCCCTTGAAATTGAAGCGGATAGTTTCGGAGGCAAGCCCCTCCTCACCATATTTTTTTGAAATGTGATAACTGAGCATAGCGCCCGTTGCCCGATCAGTGTTGACGATTGACATATCGCCCTGCACATTCTGTTGATTCTCCAGCGCTGGCTCACTCATCTTAATCAAGGTGTGATCCAGAACATTATCCATATCGCCACTCAAATCCTGGGTGCAGATATTGCGTATCGCGACGCTACTATCTACATCCGGTTTGTGCAGAATTAGACCGACATCGACTCCATGCGCCTTCCAATGATCGGTCGCGTAACTGCCCTCAAGCAGATCGACCCGGCCAATCAAGTCATCAAATTTACTTATGCCCAGCTCAGCCATGATCTCCCGAACCTCTTGAGCTATAAACTTAAAGAAGTTGACCACATGGTCGGCCTTACCCGTGAACTTCTTGCGAAGAGCCGGGTTTTGAGTGGCCACTCCAACGGAGCAGGTATTAAGATGACATTTGCGCATCATGATGCACCCCATCGTCACCAGTGCCGTGGTCGAGAAACCAAATTCATCGGCTCCCAGAATTCCGCCAATCACCACATCGCGACCTGTTTTAAGCTGACCGTCCACCTGGACACGAATCCGTCCACGTAAATCGTTGAGCACTAGAATCTGCTGAGTCTCGGAGAGCCCCAGCTCCCAGGGTAGCCCCGCATGTTTGATCGAGGTTTGTGGTGAAGCCCCGGTCCCGCCATCATGGCCGGCGATCAGCACCCCTTCAGCGTGCGCTTTTGAAACGCCGGCGGCAATAGTTCCTACTCCCGCCTCGGCAACCAGTTTGACACTGACGCGCGCATTCGGGTTGGCGTTGTGCAAATCAAAAATCAACTGTTGCAAATCTTCGATGGAATAAATGTCATGATGTGGAGGGGGTGAGATCAAACCTACACCCGGCGTGGAATGCCGAATCTTGGCGATGTACTCACTGACCTTATGCCCCGGCAGTTGTCCGCCTTCTCCGGGCTTGGCTCCCTGCGAGATTTTAATCTGCATTTCATCGGCGTTCGCCAGGTAAAAACTGTTCACCCCAAAACGTCCCGACGCCACCTGCTTGATCTTGCTGCGGCGGGAGTCTCCGTTTGCGTCAGGCGTATAGCGGACGCTATCCTCTCCGCCTTCACCGGTATTGCTTCTTCCACCCAGCCGGTTCATAGCAATCGCCAGCGTCTCATGCGCTTCACGGGAAATGGAACCAATCGACATGGCACCGGTACAAAATCGTTTAGTGATATCTTCTACTGATTCGACGTCATCAATGGCAATGGGCTTAGCTGCTTTGAATTTGAACAACCCGCGCAGAGTACATTGACGGGTGCTTTCATTATCCGCATGTGCCGAGAACTTTTTAAATGTGGCGTAATCATTCGAGCGAGTCGCATGCTGTAATAGTCCGATAGCATTCGGGTTGAGCATGTGCTTCTCCTCACCACGACGCCAATGATAATTACCGCCCAGTTCGAGAATTGAAGCGACTTCTTTGCCAAACCCTTTTTTGTGACGAGTCAGAGCTTCTTTAGCTAAAATAACCAGTTCGGCCCCACTAATACGTGAAGGCGTTCCTGCAAAATAACGATCCACGACTTTTTCACTCAACCCAACCACTTCAAATACCTGTGCCCCGCGATAACTCTGAATAGTTGATATCCCCATCTTCGCGGTGATCTTAAATAGCCCTTTTCGCGTGGCTTTAATAAAATTAGCAATCGCAGTTTCAGCATCGAGCTTTTCAATGAACACACCCTCTTCGGCAATTTGCACCACGGTTTCATAAGCCAGATAGGGATAAACAGCACCCGCCCCATAACCGATCAGCAATGCAAAATGCATCATTTCACGAGCCTCACCGGTCTCAACCACCAACCCCACCCGTGTGCGTGTCTGTTCTCGCAGGAGATGATGATGCACTCCGGCTGTGGCAAGCAGACTGGGGATGGGAACCTGACTTGCGTCCATTCCCTTATCAGAAAGAACCAGTATCGTGGCGCCCTCTTCTATTGCCTGAGAAGCCTGTTGGCATAATTTATCGAGTGCCTCTTCCAACCCAGCTTGTCCCTCCGAGGCAGGAAATAAAATTGGCAACACCACTGTTTTCAGATCGGCCTGATCCAGACCACGAATTTTTTCCATTTCATGACCACTGAGAATGGGGTGCTCAACTTTCAGTTTGCGACAATGCTCCGGCGACTCAGCTAAAAGATTTCTTTCTTTGCCGAGGGTTATTTCCATGGACATGACCAGTTCCTCGCGTATTGAGTCGATGGCGGGATTGGTCACCTGTGCAAACAACTGCTTAAAATAATTAAACAGGAGCTGAGGCTTTTGCGACAATATCGCCAAAGGGGTGTCATTACCCATTGACCCGATAGCCTCCGTAGCGTTTCCAACCATAGGCGCGATCACAAACTTCAAGTCTTCAAGGGAGTAACCAAAAGCCACCTGCCTGCTCAAAACCGTTGCATAATCGGGCTTAAACTGAAAACCTGTAGAAGGCAAGTCTTTGAGATTGACCTGGTTCTCCTTAACCCATTGCGTATAAGGTTTTTGGGTTGAAATTTTTGCTTTGATTTCTTCATCTGAAATGATGCGACCTTCATTGATATCCACGAGAAACATTTTCCCCGGTTGCAACCGCCCTTTGTATTCAATGTTGGCTTCATCAATCGGAAGGACACCCACTTCCGAGGCCATGATAACCAGACCGTCTTTAGTCACATAATAGCGTGACGGACGCAGGCCATTGCGATCCAGCACAGCACCACAGGTCTCCCCATCGGTGAAAGCGATAGAAGCAGGACCATCCCAGGGCTCCATCATGGAAGCATGAAACTCATAGAATCCGCGTTTATCATCATCCATGGTTTCGTGTCCGCTCCAAGGCTCGGGGATCATCATCATCATGGCATGCGGAAGAGATCGTCCCGTCAGGAACAACATCTCCAAAGCTTGATCGAAATCTGCCGAATCACTTCCACCCGGAGCAATGACAGGAAGGATCATATCGATATCTTCAAATGAAGGCGACTCAAACATCGACTCACGGGCACCCATCCAGTTCTTGTTTCCCCGAACCGTATTGATTTCGCCATTGTGAGCAATATAACGAAAAGGTTGAGCCCGTCCCCAGGATGGGAAGGTATTGGTGCTGTAGCGAGAATGGGCCAACGCTAAAGCCGAAATCATGTTCGGGTCCTGCAAATCCAGATAATAGGTCTCCAGTTGCGGAGCCATCAGCTGCCCTTTGTAAATCAGGGTCTTGCTGGAAAGACTGCAAGCATAAAAATTTTCATTATTCTCGTTGAGTCCAGCGCGACGTACCCCCCATGCAGTGCGCTTGCGGACACAATAAAGCCTTCTTTCAAAAGCCAGTTGGTCTTTAACGCTCGGTCCCGCTCCGACAAAAACCTGCTTGATCACCGGCTCGACAGAACGGGCCATTCTTCCTATCGTTGAGCTATCGACCGGAACATCGCGCCAGCCGAGAAGTGTAAGACCTTCCGTCACAATCGCACGTTCCATGATTTCCTGACCGTGTTTCGTATCATGACCCGTGGGGAGGAATATATTTCCCACCGCATAGCGGCCTGCCTCAGGCAGATCAATCCCCGTCTTCTTACATTGCTCCTGAAAAAACTTATGCGGAATCTGGATGAGAATCCCGGCACCATCGCCCGTAGCAGAATCTGCACCACAGGCACCGCGATGCTCTAGTTTTTTAAGAATTTCTAGTCCCTGAGTAATGATTTTATGGGACTTTTCCCCCTTCATATTCATGACAAACCCCACTCCGCAACTGTCTTTTTCGAAAGCGGGATCGTAGAGGCCCTGTTTTTTTGGAAAATCATGCATGGTTTAATTTAACTCGTTGAATTTAAAAAACGTTTTAATTCCGTCAGTATCGAAAAGTATCGAAAGGCATCGAAAATTCAAAGATTTTCAATAGCGGAATAGCCTAAGAGAGCAAGAGTCGTGCCTGAGTCAATCCCCTTGATATTGATGAACTTAAAACAAATAGACTCAAAATAGAGTAATTCACATACACTATTATGTGTACATTAAGCACAATCAACATACAGCTTGTCGGTTTTGCAAAGGTCTTACGCTTTCACTGCCCGGTGCTTGAATCTTGGGGGATTTTGCAACGCTATTATAATAGAAATACTTGGAAAAGTGGCGGAATTCCCCTCACACTCGCGGTGAAAAGCGCGCCCACAGTCTTTTTGCAACCACAAGAACCGAAGTTTAATTAACTGTTTTTATTCTTCAAATTGGCGTTATAATGAAAAAATATTTTCTCTTCCTACTAAATAAGGCTCGCAATGATCGTTGATGAAATAATGACCCGCAAGGTCATCACAATTAAGTCTGGGGACACTCTTTATAAAGCCCAGGGTTTGATGGTTAAGAATTCCATTCGCCATTTACCTGTCGTTCAGGGTAAGGAGCTTGAAGGCATCATCACGGAAAGTGATGTCCGTAGTGCGTTCATAGCAAAGAATTCAAGCTCTACAAATATAACGGTTCTCGACCCGAAAAAAATGAAGGTTACCGATTATATGACCCGCAATCCTCAAACTGTGGGGTCCGAAACCAATATAGAAGATGCAGCCCTCTTGATTTACAAAAACAAGATTGGTTCACTTCCAGTTATAGACGGCAAAAATCTGGTCGGCATCATCTCCATTCTGGATATGCTGGGATTGTTCATAGATATGATGGGCATTATTCATTCCAGCTCCCGGGTGGATATCATCATGGATAAAGACCCCAAAAATTTTGAATCCGTCTCCAAAGTCATCCATGATGAAGGAATGAACATCATCAGTGTTGGCATGGCCCCCTACGCCAAAAATAAAAAGAAACAGGTTTATTTCTTCCGGCTCGATCTTTGCGAAACAGCCGGCTTGGTCAAAAAGATTGAAAAGGCCGGATTCAAGGTGCTGAACGCTATCGACTGACCGGCGAGCAACGATTTTTCTCAGTGCAATTATCCCTCCCACGGGAGTGGGCCGGCGAGCCATCGCCAGCGTGACACTGGACCCGACTAGCAAAGAATTTTTTAAGTCGAGATAGCTCTTTGCTTGCCCGTCTTTTATTATTTGTACTTTCGCTCCGGTTTCGTTTACAATGAGGTTTCTACTGCAACATTCTTACAAAACAGGCTAATGGTTATCAATTCCAAAAGACAACTTGCTTCAAACTCCGACCTGGAACTACGTCTACTGTCCCTGCTCTAAGGGCGAGCCTTCACCCTCAGCAATCGGCTCCCCCAACCTGTTTCTTAAAGCTCCCAAACCGATTCATTCAGTAATTTATTTATTCTGATACCTGAGAAAAACTTCCAATCCTTTGGTATTTAGTGGGATACATCTTATAATATGGAAGACTTATTTATTTGAAAGGAGATTTTTTAGTCATGCAACCCGAAAAACTCATCATTTTCGACACCACATTAAGAGACGGAGAGCAATGCCCCGGCGCCAGCTTGAACATCAAGGAAAAACTTGAGATCGCGCGGAAACTGGCTCTGCTCAATGTAGATGTGATCGAAGCGGGTTTTCCGGTTGCTTCTCCGGGGGATTTCGAATCGGTCAAACAAATTGCCGAGGAAATACGTGGCGCAACAATCGCCGGTCTTTCACGTGCGTTAGAAAAAGACATTGAGGCAACGGCTCGTGCTCTGGAAAAAGCCGAATCACCGCGTATCCACGTTTTCCTGTCTACGTCAAAAGTACATCGCGATCACATGGTTGAAAAAGCCAAGGATGAGATCATCGAAATGGGGGTGAAGGCCATTCAGTTCGCTCGTAAATATTGCGACGATGTCGAGTTCTCTCCCATGGACGCGACCCGGACGGAAAAGGATTTCCTCGCCGATGTCACACGTGAGGTCATTTCTGCCGGAGCCACTACGGTCAATATTCCCGACACGGTGGGGTACGCCGTACCGGAAGAGTTTGCAGAACTCATCCGCTATTTGAAAACAACCGTCCCCAATATTGATCAGGCCATCATCAGCGTGCATTGCCATAACGATCTCGGGCTCGCTGTTGCCAATTCCCTTGCTGCGGTGCAGGCCGGGGCGCGGCAGGTGGAATGCACCATCAACGGTATTGGTGAACGCGCCGGAAATGCCGCCATGGAAGAAATCATCATGGCTGTGAGAACTCGCAAGGATTTCTTTAAAAACGTGTACACGGGAATCGAGACCCGGCACATTCAGCCTTGCAGTAAACTGGTCAGCAGTTTGACGGGGTTCTTCGTGCAACGCAACAAAGCTATCGTAGGAAAAAATGCTTTTGCGCATGAGTCCGGCATTCATCAGCATGGGTTTCTCAAACGCAAAGACACTTTTGAGATCATGGACCCGGCAGATGTCGGGGGCGAGGAATCGGAGCTGGTGATGGGCAAGCACTCGGGTAGAAATGCACTACAAAACAAGGTGCAAGAACTGGGCTACACGCTGGATAAGGATGAGTTGGACAGAGTGTTTCAGGAATTCAAAATTCTTGCGGATGAAAAGAAGGAAATCTTCGAGGACGACTTCCACACTCTCATCCAGAAACAGAAGTTTTCTGTGGAACAGCAAAACACTTACAAGCTCGGTTCCTTAAAATGCGCGTTTGAAACAGGCAAGATTCCAGAAGCGCAGGTAGTTTTGATCAGTCTGGACGACAAAGAACATTCTGCCAGTGCCAACGGCGATGGTCCGGTAGATGCAATCTATAATGCTATCGACAAAATCACCGGACTCAGCTGCAGGCTATTGGACTATCAGGTGATGGCTAAAACCAAAGGGCATGATGCTCAGGGAGAAGTGACGGTTCGCGTTCAACATGAAAAAAGAGAAGTGCTGGGGAAAGGTGCTGGCGTCAACACTCTTGAGGCCAGCGCATTGGCCTATGTGAACGCGATCAACAAACTTCTACTAAAGTCAAAGTCCGGCCCGGTAGAAGGTAGCGAACTACCTGGGCCGTGATCAAGCTGAATGTTGTAAATCACCCCAGCCCCTCTTCGGAGAAGAGGGGTCCATTGAATCTCCCCCTTCCACGAAGGGGGTTGGGGGGATTTGCCTTCAAACAAAACACCTGAACAGGAAAACACCATCTCCAAACGAGACACATTATTTAATCGGGATACCGGTGGCAAGCCCTTCGAGTTTGATGAATCGGTGGCAAATGTATTCGAAGATATGCTGGAACGAAGTGTTCCGATGTATCAGGAGTGCCAGTCGTTGGCAGTGCGCTGGTGCGCCCAGTTCGCCAAGACAAACACTTCCGTCTACGACCTGGGCTGTTCCACTGGAACCTTGCTTCTTAAACTGGCGCAATCGATAGACAAAAATAAAAATATCGCCCTGTATGGGGTCGACAACTCTCCGGCCATGCTGGAAAAATCTGGCAAAACACTCAGCCAGTCACCGATTCCCTGCAAACTCTTTGAGGCCGATCTAAACCAGGGTATATCCATCCAAAATGCGTCTGTGGTGGTGATGAACTATACCCTTCAGTTTGTATTACCGGAACACCGGATTCCCCTATTAAAGAACATCTTTGAGGGGCTGGTTCCTGGTGGCTCTCTCGTCCTTATTGAGAAAATAAAAAGTGACATTCCGGAACTGGACCGGACATTCATTGACTTCCATCATCAGTTTAAGCGGGACCGGGGCTATTCCAATCTGGAGATTTCCCGAAAGCGCGAAGCCCTGGAAAATGTACTCATCCCCTGGACGGTGGAGGAAAACCAGAACCTCATCAAAAAAGCCGGCTTCCAGACCGTGGATCTGTTTTTTAAATGGAACAACTTTGCCGGATTTATTGCTTTGAATTAGAAACTATTGTATTCTTAATAGCTTCAAGGAACAACGATGGTTTTAATTGAAGTTCAGCTCAATCAGGAGGACTCGGTCATGCCAAATTACGATCATTCATGCGAAAAATGCAAAAAAGATTTTGTGATCGAAATGAGAATGTCAGAAGTGGACACAAAAAAAGTAGC
Organism: Nitrospinota bacterium; assembly: GCA_014382285.1. GTDB lineage: Bacteria > Nitrospinota > Nitrospinia > Nitrospinales > VA-1 > LS-NOB. The sequence goes on from JACNKA010000120.1 coordinate 18,358, forward strand.
TTGCCCTGAATGCGGGTCAAAAAAGGTTTCGCGCAACGTGACCAACAACACGTTTTGGAGCGAAAGCATAGACCGCTACAATTATTCCAAAACCAATAACAATTAATTCCTGCAATAACTAAATTATGTTGACCCAGGTTCAACCCGGCACCCAAAAATTCCCCGGTCGTTTTGGCGAACTGGTTCAGTTTCCTCTGCAACGCATTCATATAGAACTGACCAACGTCTGCAACTTTGACTGCACCTTTTGCCCCAAGCAGGAAATGACCCGCCATTATGAATATATGGATTTTGAGAGGGTCTGTGGAATTATTGACGAGATAGCCGAATACAACATGGCGGAAAAAATTACTTTTCATGTCATGGGTGAACCTTTCATGCATCCCCGATTTTTCGAAATTCTCGATCATGCCGCACAACGGGGTGTGAAGACCGGCATCACCACTAATGGGACTTATCTTGATGAAGAGATGGCCATCAAGCTGGAAAAAGTCACCGCATCTCAGGTAAACATCTCCCTGCAGACTCCTGACGAAGAGTCTTTCAAAACCCGCAAATCCCGGAAGATGAAATTCGATGAGTATCACAACCGTATTTTAAAATTCATTGAAGGCTGCCTGAAGCAGGAAAAACCACCAAAAATAAAAGTACACTTTCTGAATACTTCCATCAAAACCGAGGTACCGGGTGAGGACTGGACAGTAGGAACGATGAGTGTCATCAACAACACCAGGGATTTGCGCAAAACTTTTCGTTATTGGGCCAGGGAAGTTCACAAAATCTGCCCACCTTTAAACGAAGAAAAACGATTGGAAGTTGAGAAGAGTATCGACAAACTTTCTGCCTTTAAATGGAACGTAGTGGAAGTCGCGCCGCACATCCATTTCGAAACTTATATTCTTAACACCTGGGGTAATGCGTTTGCCGAGGGGAGCAAAGTGGTTCCCTCTAAAACCGGTTATTGCAGTGCTTTGGCCGATCACTTTGCCATCTTATGCAATGGAGATTTGACTTACTGTTGCGTGGATTACGATGGCAAGACTAAAGCCGGAAACGTTTTCGAAAATTCGATCACTGAGATCATGAACACCCCGCCGGTCATTGATGCGGTGGAAGGTTTTAAAAATAATAAGGTAATACACCCTCACTGCCAAAAATGTTTGGGCGGGAGCACATGGTTTAAATCGGTGGTGAATCGAGTGGGTTCAATCATTATCTGGAAATACCTCAAAAAATTCTTTTACAAAACAAGCTAAAACAGTCGGGATGTAGCGCAGTCTGGTAGCGTACCTGCTTCGGGAGTAGGGGGTCGGAGGTTCAAATCCTCTCATCCCGACCAGTTTTCAATTTTTTCCTTCCTGATCTAATCACTCTTTTATTAATAAATTTCATTTTAGTCAACTCACATACAATTTAATTCGCAATGATAATAGCCAGTACTTTACAAAAATCTTTTGGTCCTCAAACTCTCTTTGAGGATGTGTCATTTCTCATCAATAAAGGCGAACGCATAGGATTGGTCGGTAAAAATGGTACCGGGAAGTCCACTCTGTTCAAAATGATCATGGAAGAGGAGAAGCCGGACTCGGGAACTCTTTCGACCCCTAAAAACTACAAGATCGGCTCCCTGGACCAGCATATCCACTTCACAAAACCTACCGTTATAGATGAATGTATTGAAGCCCTGCCCGCTGAAAAACAATGGGATCATTATAAGGCTGAGATCATTCTATCCGGCCTGGGTTTTTCTGAACAGGATTTCCAGAAGGACCCCACTACTTTCAGCGGTGGATTCCAAGTGCGGATCAACCTTTGTAAAGCTTTGTTGGCCGATCCCAATATGCTTTTGCTTGATGAACCCACCAACTATCTCGATATCCTTTCACTACGTTGGCTTAGGGAATACCTGAACAAATGGCCGGGTGAGATGATGCTCATCACGCATGACCGTGATTTCATGGATAAGGTCACCACCCACACACTGGGCTTGCACCGGAAACAGGCTCGAAAAGTCAGTGGCGGTACTATTAAATTCTATGAACTGATTATTCAGGAAGAAGAGACCTACGAGCAAACCCGGAAAAATCTGGAGAACAAGCGCAAGGAAATGCAGTCTCTTGTAGACCGGTTTCGCGCCAAGGCCTCTAAAGCCACCATGGCCCAGTCGCGGCTGAAAATGATGCAAAAAATGGGAACCATGGAAAAGCTTGAGACCGAGAAGAATCTTGGATTCAGGTTCAATCATCTCTCGTGCCCGGGAAAAACAGTCCTGAATGTAAAAAATCTTTCTTTCTCCTACAACGGTAAACCGGAAAAAAATATTTTCTCGAATCTATCGTTTTCCATTGGCCGTAAAGACCGCATAGCGATCATCGGAGCCAACGGAAAAGGAAAGTCGACTTTATTAAATTGCCTGGCCGAGGAATTGACACCCAGTTCCGGCTCTATCATCCAGCATCCATCCACCTGCCGCGGTCATTTTGGTCAGACCAATATTGACCGGCTTGAACCCAAGAATAAGGTGCTGGATGAGATACTACGCTCCAACCCCAATCTTTCCTTGCAAGCCGCGCACAGCATATGTGGAGCCATGATGTTTGAGGGAGACTTAAGTAAAAAAAAGGTGAGCGTGTTATCTGGAGGAGAAAGAAGTCGCGTTCTGCTGGGAAAAATAATTTCCCACCCCACCAACCTCTTGCTTCTGGACGAGCCTACTCACCATCTGGATGTAGAATCCATTGAGGCCTTGATCGAGGAGTTGAACGATTATGCCGGCGCCTTGGTGATTGTTACCCACTCCGAACTTATCCTTAAAGCTCTGGCTAAAAACCTGATCATTTTCCATCAAGGCCGAGCCGAATATTTTCATGGTGGATACGAAGATTTCCTTGAAAAAGTGGGTTGGGAAGGTGAACCCGTTGCGGAGAAAAAAGTGAAAGCCAAAATCAATAAAAAGGAAGCCCGAAAATTACGCGCCCTGGAACGCCAAAAAGTTCAGGCCGACCAATAATTTAACCGGCACAAAAAATAACCCCTTTTCTTTCCTTATATCTCTCAACCAACCCCTCAAAGTCATTGGCAGGGGTTAGCATTGTGTGGTAAAAGAATTACTGCCATTTGGCATAAGGCTTGGGCGTTGCTCTGGTCTATAAACCTTCAATTCCGATCCCTACAGATTTTTTTATACACTCCCTATCATGATTGACAAAATTCAACACGAACCCGGAAAAATCACACGGGAAGCTCTCAAACTTTGGTTCAAGCATCACCTCAAGTACACTCTCGCAGACGACAAATTTTCTGCAACAAAGGTCGACCATTTCATCAGCCTGGCTTTATCAGTGCGGGATCATCTGGTTAACAAATGGCTGCAGACCCAACAATCATATTATGAAAAAGATGTGAAAAGGGTTTACTACCTTTCCATGGAATTTCTAGTTGGTCGATTACTGACCAACAACCTGATCAACCTTGGAATTTATGATGAATACAAAATGGCTCTGGAAGAGATGGGCCATGTCATTCATGAACTGGAAGAGTCTGAGGTCGAAGCTGGACTTGGCAATGGAGGGCTTGGGCGCCTTGCTGCCTGCTTTCTCGACTCTATTGCCAGCTTGGGAATTCCAGGTTATGGATATGGCATCCGCTACGAATTTGGAATATTTTACCAAAAAATAATCCAGGGATATCAGGTTGAAAAAGCCGACAACTGGTTGCGAGTGGGAAACCCATGGGAGATCCCCA
>JACNKA010000021.1 GCA_014382285.1 Nitrospinota bacterium
TACCCGTAAACAGCGCCAGCCAATACGCCCAATGGTGTGTATTTAAACTTGCCGCCCAGAACGGTGTAACCGTACTGTTAGATGGACAGGGGGCTGACGAAATTTTAGGTGGTTACGAGCAGTATTTTGCCTTCTATCTGAATTCTCATGAGGCGACAGATATAGAAAAGGCGTTAATACGTGAGCGATACCCCCTTGCTCTATCAACATTGGAGCAAGAATGGAAAACATCTCTTCCTTTTTGGTTTCGCAGACTAGCCGCTCATGTTCTTAATCGTGGCAGCGATCTAGGTTTTGGCATCACCAGAGAATTCGCAAGAAAGGCATCAGGGTCCGACGATAAACGTGCAGATGTGAAAACATTGCACCAGGCTCTGCATCGTGACTCGTGCCTCGGCTTTCTTACGACCTTGCTACGCTATGGCGACCGCAATTCCATGGCCCATTCGCGGGAAGTTCGCCTGCCATTTTGTGACCACCGTATAGCCGAGTTTGTTTTTTCTCTTCCAGAAAACATGATAATGGGAAATGCCCAAACTAAATACCTGTTGCGCGAATCCATGCGCGATATTCTTCCCGAAAATGTGCGTACTCGCTGGAACAAACAAGGTTTCCTACCCCCTCATGCCCGGTGGTTCCAGGACGGATTGCTCGACTTTGCAGAAGAAATCTTCAACAGGCCCGGGTTCTTGCAAAATCAAATTTGGGATGCCAAGTGGTGGCGACGTGTTATCCGCAGGGTCCGTGAAGGCGAAGACCACCTGGCCACTCAGTTATGGAAGCCTTTTATTTCAGAACTATGGTTTGAACATTTTGTCGAACGAGTAAAAAAACAGCCTAAATTCAATCCCCTGGTTGAAAATTAAGCCATTACTTTTTCATAGGCTGCCACAGCCCGCTCAACGTAATTTTCCCAGCGATAACTTGCCAAAATATGTTCTCGGGCGGCCAGCCCCATGTCAGATCTCACCATAGGATCAACAACAAGTGCTTCAAGGGCTTGAGCCAGGGCTGCTTCATTACATGATGGAAAGATCAGGCCATGTTTTCCCGCATTAACCACATCCGCGGCCCCAACGACATCACTTATCACCACAGGCAATCCACTCGCCATCGCTTCAAGAACCACCATGCCGAAGCCTTCTTCAAGCGAGGGTAAACAGAAAACATCCGCATCGGCATAATTTTTCAATAACTCCTCTCCTGATGCCGGCCCCCTGAAAACAACATTGTCGAGAGGAAGCTTTTCAAGACACGGCGTAAAATCTGCTTCGATCGGGCCGACAAGATGTAATTTGGCACTTTCGTGAATACGGGCGAATGCGCGAAGCAGAAGTGGAATTCCCTTGCGAAAACCGATGGTTCCAACAAACAAAATGCGAGGAATCTGGTCTGACCGTTTAATAGTCTCAAATGTGAAAGTATCCGGATCGACACCTAGTGGATTGACGATCAATTTTTTTTCTTCAATACCCCTTTCCATAAACGAAAGAGCCGCATAGCGCGAGGGAACCGAAATGGCATCCGCTAACTCATATTCCCTTAATTCACGTTCAATGATCCTGGGATCAGTTGCCACAAAGGGTATGTTGTTTCGCTTGTATTCCTCTTTCAAAATATCCGTTTGATTGCTGATGTGAGTAGAACCACGTTCGATTATCACCTTCATCCCGGCATCCTGGGCAGGTTGAATAGCCTCCAGCGTAGCAGAACTCCATCCGACAAGCAGGTCTGCCTTGCTCCCTTTTAATGAGCGCTCAGCAAAATGACCAAAAGCACGGGCAATCAAAAAATCAGGCTGTGGTCCTATTCGAAGTTTTGGATATAACCGCCGCCACACCTCTAGTAAGGGCGCAGTGCGCAAGGGTGGATCGCCGCCCATGATCCGCTTTACCGCAAAGGATGGATATGTGGTGTGAAGGCTTTCCAACATCCCCCGGCGATGAAGTCCCTGCGCCAGTTCAAAGGAATGGAAACGTCCATGAACGCAAACCGCAACCTTCATACCGTGCCCCCGCACTTATTTTCTGATATTAGACCGGCGAAAAGCCCCGTCAATTCTGCCGCTTGAGCCTGCCAGCTATACGCATTAATTCTGCGCACATCCATTTGCCTGAGAGAAGACGAGGAAATTTCCTGCAGGGCCTGAAAAATATCTTCTTCAGATTCACAAGGAAACAAAGTTCCCCCAACCTGATCGGAAATTTTTTTGGCCTCAAGGCTTTCACCAGGAAAGGAGATGATTGGTCGCTCGGCAGCCAAAAGTTCCAAAATTTTATGTTGAAACAAGTTTTTGGGGGTGCGGATGTAGACGTTCAGCCATGCTTCTTGTTGCAAGGAGAGTAGCGCACCATAATCCATGAAATCATTTATAGTTATTTTGCAAAGATATTTAAGAGAGCCAACCTGCCTGGCAACTTTTTCTCCGTCATTTCCTGCATACATAAAATTAACTTTTTCTCTTGGCGGGGCTTCTTGGGATGTTTCCAACCAGTCCCGAAGACCATAGATGAGGCGCGCCAAGTAAGCTTCATCGTAAATACTACCCGTCAAAAGAATGTCAAAGGACTGTCGATCTTTATGCAATGCAGGCACAATATTTTCTTCGAAACCACTGTAGATGACTGTCTTTTCCTGAGGGAACCATCGATCCGCTTGATGTCGATGACTTTCCGAAAATGTTGTCATGTGGGCTGCACCGCAATATCGTTTTGAAATCAAACGGGCAAGCCCTGTCGGCATGAAGGCCTCCCAATTGTCTTTAAGGTCTGCAACCCAGGGGCAGCCTGACAAACCGGACAGTTTCCTGGATATATTCCAGGCGTCCGTATTACCGAATGTTCCCCAAACAATCTGGGGGCGGAAAGTCTCTGCCAGGAGCGGTAAATACGCTGACGCTCCATTCCGCCAATCCGAGAAAACCCCGCTACGGAAAATATAAGAACAGGCAAGAACGCTTTTACGCAACCCGGTGCTGAGTTTTCCGTCACGTGCTTTCTGCAAAAGAGGCGCATGCTGAGGACGGCAGGCTAGGATAAAAGGCTGTGACCAGTCGTAATTTTGAAGTTCACTGGCGACTTGAGCAAGGGGCTTGGCTGGATCGGCCGGATTCAAGGTTTCTGTTAGTAAAACAATTTTGTTACCCTGTTCGGCAAAGGCATGGGCAAAATGCTTCATCCGCATGGCAGATACGTGCCTGCTGTCGGGATGGACGTGATTGACAAACACAGCACGAAGCCCGCTTCCCATATTCAAAGCTTCCATATCCATTTTCATAAATTCATATTTTGTTCGTAGTTAGTCGCCCATAACACTATGTAAGTCAAAGAAAGTTTACGTTTCGGGCCTTGAAGCACTAAAATGCATTCCCAACCCAGTCGCAATCATCGTCTTATTTCAAACCCAGAGAATAAATTTATATGTTCGAGAAAATTATCAGCTTGTTGGCCTGCCCCAGTTGTTCATCGGATTTGCAATTATCAGATACTCTAAAAAAAGCCGATGATGATGACATCATTGAAGGGGCGTTGATGTGTCAGGGCTGTAATATCAACTTCCCTATTCGTAACGGAATTCCTCGTTTTGCAGGTGATGAACAAACTGATTTCACTAACTTCGGCTATCAGTGGAACCGTTGGGGTCAAGTGCAAATTGACCGACTTAGCGCTCACCGCCTCAGTGAAAAAAGATTGCTCGCTGAAACGGGTTGGGACGTCTCGTGGTTCAAAAACAAGATCATCCTTGATGGTGGTTGCGGGGCCGGACGATTCGCCGATGTCGCGGCAAATTTCGGGGCTGAAATTATTGCTGTCGATATAAGCCAGGCTATAGATGCGTGCAGGGAAAACCTTTCCCTGCACGGAAACAAGGTTCACTGCATACAGGCCTCTCTTTTCGACCTGCCCCTTAAAAAAGACATCTTGGATGGAGCTTTTAGCCTCGGCGTGATCCAACACACCCCAGAGCCTGAAAAAGCAATTACCTCTATCGTTTCTCACATAAAGCCCAAGGGCAACCTAGCCGTAAATTTCTATGAGAAAAATTTTTGGCCGGCTCTTCAGGTCATCAAGTATGCGCTACGGCTTTTTACGCCTTATCTCAGCCCAGGAGCATTGCTTGTTCTTTCCAAGGTATTAGTGCGGGTTTTCTTTCCCATTACATATGCCATCAAAAATATAAGAAAAGTTCGATTGCTGAGCCATTTTCTGCCCATTTGTAGCGTGCATAATCC
>JACNKA010000069.1 GCA_014382285.1 Nitrospinota bacterium
TGTATCCTACTGAACCTGCGTGGTGGGCCGCATCCAAAACCCGGCCCAATTTTTCGGGGTCAATGGGTTTTGAGATAAAGTGGCGCATATCGCGACGTTTATATATTGCCTCGTAGAGACCCTGCTTTTTTTCCGGGGAAAATTCATGCTTTTGATTTTTATCTTCGGTTTGTTCCGCATCATGATTTTTGGATGAAGCCTTAATGATTACAGGAATCCCAGATACCATGTTGACGACTTCATCGAACTGGGACGCTAGGATTTGATTGGTTTGCCCCGCGATATCTCGAAAGGATCTTGAGGATGGTTCCAGAGGGACGATTCCAGAGCCCAACTCATTCGTGATTACAATGATATCGCCAATGCAGGTTTTGCATTGCCTGACAAACTCATGGACTCGCTCAAGAATTATCTTCTGTTCCATGTTTTTCATTACCATATTGCTCAGCCATAAAGTAATGCAGTCCAGAACAATAAAACAGGGCTGGTTTCCTTTTGCCCTAAGCATCTTTGCAGGGTCAAGAGGTTCCTCAATAGTGGTCCATTCCTTGCCGCGCTCATTCTGATGGTTTTTGATTCTTTCAGTCATCTCATCATCGAGGGGCTCTGCGGTGGCTATAAATATTTTTGGATTATTAGTGCTTTTAGATAACTGGAGAGCATAACGGCTTTTACCACTCCGGCTTCCGCCCGTGACTAAAATAGTTTTTCCTGACATAAGATCACCTGGTTCCCTGTTTAGGTAATGGTCTTCTTAAAGTATCGAAGTGCTCATTCCACCGATTAATAAAAATACGGTTTCAATAATTTCTGTTGTGGCACCAAGAGTATCTCCTGTGATGCCACCAATTTTATTTTTAAAAAATAACAGCAAGGCGACTAGCAGAAAAGCGAATAGTGTCAGTATTGCCAATGCTAATACCCAGTCCATATAAAAAATGACGGCGAAGGGGAGGGGGCAAAAAAGCAGAAGAGAATACTTTCCCTGCTGATAAAATTGTTCCGCCAGAGTCTTTTCGGATGTAACGTGGCTGATAAAAACCAGACCCACGACTTGAGCCGTCCGACCCATGGCCGGTGCCAGAATCAGCCAGATTAATGACCCCGAATGAATTATCCCAGCCAGTCCTGCCAGTTTTAAAAGCACGCAAAAAACGAGTGCCAGAACTCCCATCACTCCGATGCGTGAATCCTTCATGATTTCCAGAATTTGCTCCCGAGGACGGTGGGAGAAAATACCGTCCGCAGTGTCGGCTAATCCATCTAAATGCAAGGCACCGGATATAACGGTTAAAAATAGCACGTCTCCTACTACCCGGATTTCCGGGTAGGGGGCCAAACTCAGTAGATAGTCTACGCCATATAGCAGGCAACCGATGAAAAGTCCTACCAAAGGGAAATATAGAACCTGTCTTCCATCGCCGCTGATTGCTCGGGCCGGCACTGGAAGGATTGTTAAAAAACCTATGGCGGATAAAAATTTCAAGTTTCACTTTCATTTAATAGATTAAAACTCAATACCCTTTTGAGCAGGAATTCCCTGTTCTTCAAATGGATGTTTGATCATTTTCATCTCCGTAACCAGGTCAGCTATTTCTATAAGCTTGTCGGAAGCATTTCTCCCTGTGCAGACAACATGAACTTTTTCCGGTTTGTTTTTGAGTAACTCGAGAAACTCGTCCTCAGGCAAAAATTGGTAATGCAGGACGTAATTAATCTCCTCAAAAATAACCATTTGATACTTGTTGCTCAGCAGTTTTTCTTTGGCAACTTCATAGGCCTTACGGGCGGTGGCCTTGTCCTGTTCGATATTGTTTGTGTCCCAGGTAAAACCATCGCCCATAGCTTCAAACTCTACGTAAGGAGTTAGTTTCTCAAAAGCTTTTCTCTCTCCTGCCTTCCATTGGCCTTTCATGAATTGCATGATGAACACATTCATTTTATTTCCCGCTGCACGTAGGGCCAAACCGAAAGCGGCTGTAGATTTTCCCTTACCATCTCCCGTATTGACAATGATCAGTCCCTTGCGCTTTTTGGGGTCCGCTCCTGAAGGTTTTCTCATAGCTATTATCCCATTAAATAATTGAGCCAGTTTTTATTGGATGCCCAGTAGATATGCGTATAAAAAGAATGGCAGTTATATTTAGTGAACCCATCGCTCAAAGGCATTTCTTTTTTGCGTTGGCTGTTTATCCATTTTGGCCTTTCATTATTGACTGTGAAAGTTGAGTAGTGAAACTCATGCCCGTTTAGGATTGAAATTTTGTTCTTGTTTGAGGCTTTGGCTGGTTTCAGTTTTCGGTAGCCTAAAGTCAATTTTCTAGATTTAAGGGAAGTGGAGTAGTCGAATAAGCCAACCATCGGCAATTTCTTTCCTGTTTCGTTGGTTATATGTTTTCCTAAATACATGAGCCCACCGCATTCGCCAATAATCATTTTCCCAGAAGACCCGGCTTTTTTGATGTCTTTTCTTATTGAAATATTTCTGCTTAAGGATTCAGCATGCAGTTCTGGGTACCCACCGGGAAAATAATAGCCGTCCATATCTTTTGGTAATCGGGAGTCATGGACGGGCGAGAAAAAAGATATGTTGAAACCCTGGTGGTCTAAAAAGTCTAAAGTATCCTGATAGATAAACTGAAAGGCCTCATCCCTTGCAATGGCAATATTGAATGAACGTGGCTTGGCATTAGTTTTCCAGCGTTGAGGTGCCTGTTTGCAATTGCTGTAGGACTTTTTTAGTTTAAATATTTTAACAAGGCTTTTCAGGTCTATGTGGGTTTCAATATGCTTTGCCCACTCCTGATAAATGTTTTGCTTTTGTTCTATACTCTGATGCAAGCCCAAATAACGACTGGGGATGCTTATTTTGGGAGCTGTTGGCAGGCAGCCAAGAAGTTTTGCCGGAGTGTACTGCTCAATAGCATCTTTTATGATTTCAGCATGATAGGCACTATTAATGTTGTTGGCAATGACACCGACCAGATTCACTTTTGGATCCAGATCCATGTACCCTAAGACCAGGGCTGCTGAAGACCGGGCCATGGCCTGTCCGTCAATGACGAGAACGACGGGCAAGCCAAGTAGCTTGGCGACCTCCGCAGTGGAGCCTTTATCAGAGGTTGCTGAAGCGCCATCGTGCAGGCCCATCACTCCTTCAATGATTGCAATGTCATCTTTAGTCATGATGTCATTGAACAAATTCTTAACGTATTTTGGGGTACACATGACTGTATCTAGGTTATAGCTTGGTTGGCCACAAGCCCTTGCATGGTGGCCCGGATCAATATAATCCGGGCCCACCTTGAAAGGTTTGATTGAATACCCCTTTTGCATAAGTAGGTGCATCAGCCCTGATGAAATGGACGACTTGCCTACCGAACTATGGGTTCCAGCTATGACCAGTCCGTTTTTTGTTTTCATGATGTCTGGTTGTGTCAGTTAAAACTATATGTTGCTCCCAGAAAAGCAGATGCGCCCTGGGTACTAAAACCAAAAACCTCTTCATACTTCTTATCGAGAATATTTTCCGCTCTAAGGTTAAAACGCAAGCTTTTGTTGTATTGAAGGCTCAAGGCCGTTCGAAGTGTAACGAAACCTTGAGCGACTTCTGAGCCAGAAGAATTCGTGCGTATCCTGTTTCGTCCTCGAATTCCTATGAGGCCGGAAAATCCATTGCTGTACTTTTGGCTGAGATTAACAGAAAAATTATGCTTTGCTCTTCTGGACAGTTCAGCACCATTTCCGTTCACTGCATTTTGCCATGTATGATTTATCAATATTGCCGCATTGTAAGGAAGTTTTAATTTTAATTGCGACTCTATGCCTTGGTCTTTTGCCGTTGAGATATTGGTAGCTGCGGTATTATCAATAAAATCCTTATACTCGACATAGAAATAGGTCGTGGATAGTGTCAGTCGGTCATCCATGAAATTTTGACGTATTCCCGCTTCAGAACTTTTACTCTCTTCGGGTTTAAGGTTGGGATTACCAAAATTGGGGAAAAATAGTTGGTTGAAAGAGGGTGCCCTAAAACCTGTTGCGTGAGCAACATGAAACCTCGTTCCGGTTTCGTGGATCTTGTATGCCGCTTCAAATTTATAGGTAAGGGGGTCTTTAAATTGAGAGTTGATGTCCTTACGAAACCCGCCGGTTAAAAGTACCCTATTTTTATAATCATAGTTGGCCTGTAGAAAGTATCCCTGGTTGTAGATATCTCTTTTGAAATTGCTAAGGACGTTATTGCCGTTTAATACCTCATACTCCATGCCAAACACCAGATTATAAAAATCACCAAAGTGCATATTGTTTTGCATATCCAAAGTGTAATTTCGGCTATAAATTCGGTCTGTTTTAGTGGTTCGTTCATCTTTTACTACTTGATAACTCATAGAAGGTGTGAACTTCAAATCCCACCAGTCCGTTATTCCTTTTTTGATAGGCATGGAAACCTGTAAGGATTCCGTGTTGGATTCTCGAACAGGACTGTCAGCCTGAAAATCATCAATTTGCACGGCTGAATCCGAATACCTTCCTACCAATTCAACACGACCGTCCCCTGCAAAATCCATCCCCAGTTTTGAGGACAGGGTGGTGTTTTGAAAACCATCATCGGTTCGAGTTGTGGTGAAACGCTCATTCAATGCTGAGAATCCCTTTGAGTCGGTTCTTGAGGCGGAGAAGGAATAGTCAAGGTCGTTTAGTTTTCCAGAGCTAGAAAGCGATTCGTAAAAAGTATCAAAACTGCCTAACTCAAAAGTTACGGCATGAGTTGGTTTGCCTTTCCCCTTTTTGGTGACAATATTGATGACCCCCGCTGAGGCATCAGCACCCCAGATAGTGCTCTGAGGACCTCTTAAAATTTCAATCCTTTCGACATTGTCGAGATTGAGGCTACCAAAATCAAATGCGCCGGTGGTGTTGGAATTAACCTGAACCCCGTCAATTAATACAAGTGTGCCATCAGTTTCAGATCCCCGTAGGATGATTGTGGAGTTGGTGCCCCGTGGCCCGTTCTGTGTCATATCAATTCCAAGTTGTTCTCTTAAAATATCAACGACTTGTTGATGTCCTGATTGTTTGATTTCTTCGGCAGTGATGATCTCAACTGAGCCGGGATAGTTGTCTTCAGATGTGTTAAAACGGCTTACTGACACTTCAATCGGCTGGAGATTCTCTATAGGTTCTTCTTCTGCTTGTGTCGGAGTGGTTGTTAGTAATAATAAGATAAATGCTAGTGCTGAAAAAATGCTTCTCATACGTTTTCTCCCTCGAGATAAAACGTCCGACAGGTCTCCTGACTTAGGGCCACCTACACACCGCGCCTTCCCATCAAACTTGACAGTGGCTGACTGCGGCTTTCGTTCCCTTTACAGTTGCGGGGCAGTGTTGGAATTCCACCAAACTTCCCTTGACCGGACTCTGTTTAAAATAGCTACAGGGTTGCTATAGCTTCCTTTCAATCGCTTCCATGTTTATGGAAGTTTTTACTAAATCCGCGAGTTTATCGAGTTCGCGGGTTCTGAACTGTGCATAGTCGAATTTGTTCTTTGGTTCAGGCAATCCTTTTGCATTTCTTATATAACGCAAAATATTTTCGCGGAACAGGTCATTGTCCAGAAATCCGTGAAGATACGTGCCGAAAACGGTTCCCGCCTGATTGATGATTCCGAAATTCATGGGATCATCACTATTTGAAGCCGAGAATAGTGCCGGATAGGTAGTCCTGAACGTGGTTCGTCCCATATGAATTTCGTAACCCTCGCACTGGAGTCCCTCTGGAAATACACGGCTCTTGACAGTTTCAAGTTGTACCTGTCGGGTTAATTTTTCAGCCACCAGTGTGGTTTCAAAGTCGAAGAGTCCCAGCCCGTCTGTTTCTCTTTCGCGACTTTCCAGGTATTCAGGATCTTTAATTTTTTCCCCCAGCATTTGGAAACCGCCGCAAATTCCGAGTATCATGGTTCCGGCTTCATGGCATTTCAGGATTTCCCGGGTCAGACATTGCTGGTTCAAAGAGTTCATGTCGTCGACAGTATTTTTGCTGCCGGGAAGAATGATCAAATCGGGATTTCCCAATTGTGAGGGATGTTGAATATATTGCAGCGAAATAGAAGGGTCATACGCAAGTGGTGATAGATCGGTGAAATTAGAAATTCGTGGCAGTTCGATCACGGCGACATTCAACACTCCCTGGGCATCGTTTTCTGCTGAGTAAAATCGTTGCGGTAAGGAATCTTCTTCATCGACAACCATATCCCTGATGTAGGGAAGAACTCCGAAAACCGGCTTGCCTATCATCTCTTCAAACTGCTCAATACCGGGTTGCAAAAGGTCGCGGTCACCACGGAATTTGTTGATGATGAATCCAATGACTCTATCCTGCTCAGTTTTAGAAAGGAGATCATAGGTCCCCTTGAACCACGCAAACACGCCACCTTTGTCGATATCACCGACAATGAGCACAGGAGCTTCGGCCTTTTCGGCGATGAACATATTTACCAGATCCCATTGCTTTAAGTTGATTTCAGCAGGGCTTCCTGCGCCCTCAATAATGACCATTTCATATTTACTTCTCAGTTCAGCCAAGGCTTGAGTGACGATCTCTTTGTGCCTCAGGTGGCGGGCATAAAAATCTTTCGCATTTCTGGAGCCATCAGGTTTTCCCATCACGATAACTTGAGAATTATTGTCACCGGAAGGTTTTAACAGAATGGGGTTCATGAGAACTTCTGGTTTCAACCCGCAAGCTTCGGCTTGGTAAACCTGGGCTCGGCCCATTTCTTCCCCGCGTTCTGTCACGAAGGAATTTAACGCCATATTCTGAGCCTTGAAAGGAGCCACTTTATATCCGGCCTGATAAAAATAGCGACAGAATGCGGCTGTCAAAAGACTTTTGCCGACTCCTGACCCGGTTCCCTGAATCATTAAGGTTTTTGCTGTCACAATCTCATACCTGCCTTTTTCTTTTTAGAAGCCAAACGAAAAATGGCCCTCCCAACATTGCTGTAATGATTCCAACCGGAATCTCTGTTGGCGCGATGAGGGTTCTCGCTACCGTATCGCAGATGATTAAAAAGCTGGCACCGAATAACATAGATACAGGTATCAGGATTCTCAGGTCAGAGCCAACAAACAGCCGGGAGATATGCGGGACAATCAATCCTACAAAACCGATGGGGCCGGTGATTGCAACTACGGTTCCGGTAATTAAAGATGCGGTGATAAAACCAATTCTCTGAATTCTGGGAACATTTACGCCCCGACTTGTTGCGGAGTGGACCCCGGTGCTGATGAGATTCAGGTCGCGGCCAACGTAAATGAGAAGACCAATTCCGAGAAATACCATGGGAGCTATCGAAAGCACGGTTTGGTAGTCGGTGATGTCGAGCCCTCCCATCAACCACCGAATTATTCTGAAGGACTGACCAAAGTCGGAAATATAGTGAAGGAACATAACCATCGATGCGAAAAAGAAATTTGCCGTCACTCCAGCGAGCAAAAGAATACTGGTGGGGAATTCACCATGCCGGGTCCTGACTAGGCTGAATACAAGGAAAATGGCGCCAAGTGCTCCTAGAAAAGAAAACAGGGAGACCATGGGAAAGCCAAGTATTGAAATATTCAAATTGAAAACGATGGCCAGCACCGCACCGAGTGCTGCACCGCTGGAAACCCCTAATGTAAAGGGTGCAGCAAGGTCGTTTCTCAAAAGTGCCTGAAAAACGGCGCCGGCAACCGAAAGGGCCGCACCTGCTACTGCTCCCAGGAGAATCCTTGGCAGGCGAACCTGAAAAAGAATGTTGGCATCCAGATTGTTCTGCGCATGAACTCCTCCAGATAGTGCATTTGCAAGGTCGATCTGGGTCGACCCGATCAGAGGTGTGACACAAAGAGTTGCCAGAAAAAGGAGCAGAAATATGACTAAATTCATTTTGTAAGAATAGTGCCCCATAATTATAGACATGTTCACGAACCGCTGGTAATGGGATGAACCAGAATTTCTCCATCCAAAGTATGCAGGTTGACGTTCACTCCATAAACATTTTCAATAACTTCTTTCTGGAAAACTTCTTCTGGAGTCCCGTCACGAACAATAGCCCCGTCATTCAATAGAATCAGGCGTCGGCAGTATCTGGAGGCCAAGTTGAGGTCATGCATGGCCAGAATTAATGTAATATCTTTTTCTTCATTCAAGCGTTTCAGGATACTAAGAATCTGAACCTGATATTTAAGGTCGAGTGCAGAAGTTGGTTCATCCAACAACATGATTTCCGGGTCCTGTGCGATTGCGCTGGCAAGCATGACTCTTTGTTTTTCGCCACCACTGATTTCGTTAAAATAGCGATCAGAAAACTGCAAGGTCTGGGTTGTCTCCATGGCATGTCGTGCAATTCTGTAATCCTCTTCACCTTCAAATGAAAGCGGAGGAAGATAAGGATGTCGGCCCATCAAAACGATTTCCTGAATCGTAAACGGAAAAACCATCGGGTGCTCCTGGGGAATCCAGGTCATGGCACGTGCCAATTCTTTCTTCTTAATTGCATTAATTGGGTGTTCATTAATCCAAACTGCATCATCAGGGAGGTTCAAAACACCACCCATCAGTTTGAGTAGAGTTGACTTTCCTGAGCCATTCGGACCTATCAGACCGATGAAATCTCCTTTTTCAACTGAAAGGGAAATATCTTTTAATATGGGTTTAGAATCGTAGGCGAAACTCAGGTTTTTCACCTCTAAATGAGGGCTCATGGCGCCTCTTCTTCTTTTGTGCGTTTGGAATGAAACGAGTTGTGAAAAATATCTGGATGCAGGACTTTCGAAAATCGTTCGAGAATACTCAGTAAACGGGGGCCGGGTATGAGAATATAATCGGCGCCGATATAATGAACCTGACCTGTTTGTACTGCTCGTATAGAAGGGAAACGTTTCCAACCTCTTAATCGTTCTTTGATCTGCTCCGGTGTGAGCCGTGATTTTGGGCCAGCCTCTATGATGACCTCCGGCGACTTTTCTATAACGTACTCTTTCGTCAGTCGAGGATATTTGGCCATGGAGTCGTGGAGTATATTTTTTCCGCCGGAAATTTCGAGAAGCTCGTGGAGAAATGTTCCGGGACCTGTTGCGTATAAATCCCGGCCTGGATCGCTACTATCCCCTAATAGAAGCAGAGTTTCTTTGGGAGGAATGTCTTTCAATTTATTTTTATAAAAATTGATGCCTTCAGTTAATTTTTTGAGTAATTGTTCGGAGCCTTTTTCATCTCCCAATGTGCTTCCCAGAAGTTTGATGGAGTTCAAGATATCATCCAGAGTGTCCATTTTCATGGCCATTGAAGGAATTCCTAATGTTTTTGTGTTCCTCTCCATTTGGGCGCTATGAGACAGATGGAGGGCCAGATCCGGTTGCAAGGTAACTAGAGCTTCCATATGCGGGTTGGTCATGCCTCCAATGCTGGGTAGTTGGCATGCCTCGGGAGGGTATTCACAAAAGTCTGTGACCCCCACGACTCGATGACCCAGGCCAAGAGCGAATAGAGTTTCGGTGATAGAAGGGGAGCTGGAAATGATCCGGTTTGCGGATCGGGTTTCTGCATCACCTGCCCAAAGAAGAGAAGATGCCGGAAGAAAGACAAGCAGGAATAAAACGGAGATTATCCTGAGAATCTTGCAACCAGTTTTAATGAAATAAAATGGGGGGAACATGAAAAATTTCACCGGAATACTCTCGTTCCAGCGAAATGAGGGGGGGGCAAAGCACAAAGCTCAGCTTAACTCACCTCAGGCCGCGAAGGTTTAGTTAATAGGGTCAGAATCAGGTGTTCTGGCTCCCGGATCAACCGAATTCCCACGCCTTCCCGTTTGAAAAACAAACAGTGGCAAACTGCGAGAATCGTCCCCGGTTACAGCGGCGGGTCCGCGACGGATTCTAACCGTCTTCCCTGTGACCGACCCCAATGAATTTAACTAGAGAATAGCAAAATACCTATGAAAGTCAATCGGCATTCAGCTCGGGCTATTAAATAATGTTTTTTTCAGGAATTAAAGAAGTCGCATAAATCTTGAAGGTTTTCAGCGTTGACTTCATGAGGCTGAGCGGTTTCTTTGGATTTCACCACGTGTCCATGGCTTTTCATCTCATCCAGAGCATGATCGGCCAGGAAAGAAGGAACAACTTCATCGTTACTGCCAAATATTCCGAGGATATGAAGGGGTTCTTTCTTCTCAATGACAGAGCCTTGAAATTCGGGCAGGAAGCCGCAAATAGAAGCCACTTTGAACAAAAGGTGCTTTCCCAGAAGGGTATAAGTCAGGGATGCGGCCCCTCCCTGAGAAAAACCCCATAAACAGGTCCTCAGTTTTCTTTCAGGACTGTTATTTAGATAATGCTCGTGGGCGGAGTCAATAATTTGTGACGTATAGGTGATAAAACTTTTCACCGTTTCACGTTGTCGAGGGCCGTCTTCCCACCAGCTCCAAATGCCGTCTCCTGCATTGACTTGGCCCTCTGGAAATACCATCAGGGTATTAGGGAGTTTTAAGCGGTTTCCCTGAACAAGCATATTTTCAGGTGTAGAACTTGCGCCATGAAAACCAATCAAAAGGTTGACTGGTTTTTCGGGATCAATTTCAGCTTCACCCAGTATGACTTTTTTATTATTCCATTCAGTGGTCGAATATCGGGTTGTCATTCGTTGGACTCGTTAGATTGTGATTGAATAATATGCCCAGCCAGCGTAATCGCGTCTTCCCGGGTGGTGATGTTGCCCAATACTTGTGATTTTTGGACGCTACTTAGAATTTTACCAAAAAGTGGAGAGGGCGAAAGGTTAAATTGATGAATAATATCCTCTCCGTTCAATAAGGGCTTTTCACTCACAGTTGGGAGATATTGTTCAAAATAAAATTTTAATAGGTGGTTGCAGAAAAGAGCGCGGTCTTCAGTGTTAGAGCCATCAGCATACGTAACAAACAAGATTGCTGAAGCCAGTAGTTCTTGGTGAACCTTTTGCATCAATTCGTAAGGTTCATTGAACTCAGGACTCAAATACATTTCAGTCATAAACCTGGCTCCGCTTATAGATTGCTGCATCAACTGCTCCTCCGCATTGCTGAACCGAAGATTGCAACGCTGGACAGTGTTCTCTATGGGGTTGGTTTCTGAGTCAGGGTTTTGCATCATTCGCAAGACCGAGAGCTTTACAAGATAATGTTTGTCAAGAAAAGCGCTGACACTGAACTTGTCGGTATACTTGGGGAAGATTTCCGCCGGGTCTTTCAATAGTGATGCTACTTTTTGATATTGAACAAAAGCTTCATTTGATACGGGGAATAGACAGTCCAATAACCCACAACCATGCATAATCTTAAGCAATGGAAGGGTTTCAGTAGCTTTGAAAAACAGAGTCAGTTCGTGCCAAATTCGCTCTGGTGCGGATTCGATTAACCGGGCTTTATGCAGAGAGATATTGGTTAATGTATCCGTATCAATTTCGAATTTCAGGGTTGCCGCGAAACGGAAGGCTCGAAGCATGCGCAGAGGATCGGATGAAATAATAGGGCCATGTAGAACTCGGATTTTTTTATTTTTTAAATCTTCCTGACCTTTATGGGGGTCAATAATATTTTTTCTGCCGGATAGAAAATCCGACAGGAGTTGGCCCATGGCATTGATGGTGAAATCTCGTTGCGATAAATCTTCTTCTATCGTTTTTCCCTGTAGGTCGGTGAAGTCGAGGTGATGCTTTTGATCAAGGATAACGCGAACTGTCTTTCGTCCGGGGGTTTTGTCAAGAGGGACACAGGTGAAGTTCAGAGAGCGCGAAAAGTTGATTCCTGTTTCGGCCGCATTTTTTCCGGTCAGGTCAAAGTCGGAACAGGGTTTTTGGGATAAAAAATCCCTCAATGTTCCTCCAACCACGAAAAGCTTGTTATTCTGGCAGGTGGAAAAATTCAAAAGTTCTAATAGAATGGACTGGGTTGAAGAATCCATGTGATTATAAATAAATTGTTGACCAACGATGAATTTATTGTACAGGAAACTGAGAGGGTGGGTTTTATAATCGGCCCCGGAATGCTGTTGAAGTGAGAGTGCCGGAAGCTTGAACGTTGATCAAGCTTCCCAACCGGATGAGAGGCGAACCTGTTTTGATACAAAGATTCTCCCGTCTCTTTTCATGAATTGTAGGTCGGTATTGGTCAGGGCTCCGATAATTTGCTGGAGGTTTTCGGAGGGTTTGCTTTGCGGGTCCTTGATCAGAAATGGAATCATTTCGTCGATTGAATCCCGAACCCGATCACTCTCAATGATATATCCGAGATAAGTGACATCAATGTCTAGAAATTTCTTGACCAGTTTAAGAAGATTGTCTCCGGCCATCAGGTCTTTGCGGTTTCTCACGCGGTTCACCACGAGACCGGGATTAAAGTCACTGATCAATGTGTTGAACTGATCAATGTGATTAGGAAACTGTTCCTGGAATTTACTGCGTAATAACCCGGTGGTATAGGCTTCCATATTGGCATTGTCAGGGTTGGAGTGATCTACCATTTTCTGGATTTCCGGAGACGCCTGAAAGGCGAGGGATATCCTGCGAAACAGGGCTGCCCGGATGAAGCTGAAAGTCTTCATAATAGAAGTCATTTCTGGAGTTGTCAGAACTACGCCCTGTGTGCTGATATTGAAAAAGTCAATGACGTTGTAGTTGGTTCCGGGTCCCAAATCGAGGAGGATGGTGTCAGCCTCCAGGCTTTTAATGAAAGAAATTATGGAACCTATTTTTTCGGAATCAATATTGGCGCTTCCGGGATTGTCTCCCGCCCCGCTGACAAATTTAAGGTTACTGATACCAGTATCAAGAAGTAGAGTTTTAGGGTCGTTAACCTTGTCAGTGAAAAAGTCCTGGAAGCCATGAGCGGGATTGCCGATGCCCAGCAGGGCATGCAGATTGGACGCTCCAAAATCAGTGTCCATCAGAATAACTTTTTGACCACTCAAAGCCATTCCTGCGGCCAGATTAGTGCAGATAACACTTTTCCCTATGCCGCCTTTTCCGCCACCAACGGCGATTATGTTAATTGGGCTTGTCATTGTGTTTGTGCTTTGAATGAGCCTTGCTCCCTAGTCAGGTTATTTATGTTTTTTCTGGTCTTTCATGAAAACAAACGATTCCAGTAAGTCCATATACTTTTTACTATCCGGGGGTAAAGCGGGACTTGAGTAACGTCTGGGTTCTGTGAAGCTTGCATAGTCTTTTGCCGGAACACTCTTTTCAATGGGTGCCGGAGGCCTTTCTGTAGGCTGATACCGGTTTTCAAAGCGGGTCTGTAAAAACTTAAGCCGATCGATCAGGCTATCGGCTTCTCCTGAGGGAACGTAGTCATCATTTAATTGTACTCGTTCTGTATCCGATTCCGGGGTTTCCTCAAACCTCATCGACTCCGCTTCAAAACTGAAGTTTTCAGCAGAAGCTTCAGGTTCTTCCTGTGGAATGTCAGATTCTGCTTCAAATGTGAAGCCCGAAAGTTCTGGTTCGTAATCACGGGTTTTCGGGATGGCTATAGATTCTGTTTTTTCAAGATCAGGTTCTGTTTCGAGATCAAGGTCATCTTCCAATTCCGGTTCCAACGAGGCTAAAACTTCAGAATCAGAAAGCTCGGAAACGGGAGTGGACTCTTCCTGCTGCAAGGGTTCTTCGCTTGGAGTATTGAGAGACTCGCTTGCAGCTGATGACGTATCTTCCAGATAAAATTCATCTTCATGAGAATATTCATCATCAATGGTGGCATCTCCACCAATATGAATTTGGCTCAAGTCCTTGATCGAGCTAGGGGCTTCCGTGGGTTCCTCTATCTGCACGGTCAATTCATTGATGGTTCGCTCCATTTCATCCTGAAGATCCTTGATGGCCTTATCCTGTTCATCTTCAGCAAGTTCGGAGTAGTTCGCGAAAGGGTCGTTGTCAGAGAGTTGTTTGTCCAACGCTGTCATTTCGCCATCATCCTGAAGTTCTTTGATGGCCTCTTCTTGTTCATCCTCATCAAATTCAGATATGTTTTCGAAGGAGTAGTTGTTGGAGAGTTGTTCGTCCAGTTCTGTCAATTCGCCTTCATCCCGAAGTTCTTTGATGGCCTGGTCATGGGTCGAGTCATCGATAGAGGGTTCGATATTTTCCTCCAGCGACATGAACTCATTCAGGTCTTTATCAAATTCACTTTCCGTCAACTGTGAGCTGACAGGCTCTGCACTTTCCCCAAGTTCGATGCTTTCTTCATTGTCCGAAAAGGGTTGTGAGGGCTCAAGTTCAAAATCATCTAAGTCATCTTCTGAATCTTCGCTTCCTTCCATCTCATCGAGAACTTTAATGTCGGAAGGAGAGTCCTCCTCCTGACTTCCAAACAAGGGCTTTGCTGTATCATCATCGACCTCAGAGCGGCGAAGTCGCCTTGGATCATCATCATCGTATTCTTCCTCCTCCATTTCCTCCATGAGTTCATCGAGTTTGCGCTCGCGATCTCTAGAGATGCTTCTGACTTTTATCAGTGCATAGGGAACGAGAAAGAGTGCCGCAAGAGAAGCCCCCATGTAAAGAGGATTGTCTTGGAGTTGTATGAGATAAGGTTTGAGGAGTTTAAAAGCTTCTGCATTTTCCAAGTCGAATCGAGAATCAAGTTGGAACCAGATTTCTTTAATAAACCCTAGGGCAGTTTGAAGGAATTGTTCGATCATTTATATTGAGTGGGTTGGGGCTTAAGAAAAGGAGTGCGATGAAAGACGCTCTTTTTGGGTAAACAAAGAAACGAATCTCCTTTTTTAAAATTCAGGGGTGGGTTCTCCTGACCCGAGTCAAAAATTTCCCGTTTTGGCATTTCCGTCTCGATAAAATACAAGAAAAATTCAGGGTTACACCATGGTTAAATTCTGCCCCCAATATTAGCATAAAAATCCAAAAATGCAGTAAAATTAATTACTTGGCGGGTTTTTGTGGAGCCGGTTCAATGGTATAATCGGATAGGATTTGAAAAATATTTAGCCTTCGGACAATAAATTAATGGAAAAGTTGTCGGTCACTATCATTACCAGAAATGAGGAGAAGAATATTGCGAGATGCCTTGAGAGTGTAAAATGGGCCGATGAGATTATTGTTCTGGATACAAACAGTACAGACCGTACTGTGGAAATTTGCAGACAGTTTACCGATCAGGTTTTTTGTGTGGACTGGCATGGTTATGGCAAGCAGAAAAACTTATGTGCGGATCGGGCTAGTCATAACTGGGTTCTGAATATTGACTCGGATGAAGAGATAAGCGCCGAGGGCGCTGAGGAAATAAGAGGGGTTTTGCGAGACGGGCCAAAACATCCTATCTATCAGTTCCCGCGAAAAAACTTTTTTGCCCAGCGCTGGGTTCGCTATGGTGGGTGGTACCCGGATCGAATCTCACGGCTGTATGACAAAACACAGGTGAGTTTCACCGAATCGCAGGTACATGAAAAGCTGGTTCCCGATGAGAAGGTGGGCTCCTTGAGGAACCCCATTCTGCATTACTCTTTTTCTGGAATGGAAGACTATATAGATCGGCAAAATCGCTATTCCACGCTCTATGCTAGTGAGAAGATGGGGCAGGGGTTTTGTCCGGGCTGGTCTCATCTGATGTTGCGCCCCCCAGCAGCATTTTTAAGAAATTATATTATTCGTCAAGGGTTTAGGGATGGATTTCTCGGGTTATTTCTAGCCCTGTCTTCCGCCTTTTACACCTTTTTGAAATACGCCAAGATCAAAAGCACCCGATAGATTTGGTTCTGGTTTTCTGTTTACAATACGACGTATTAAAACATGACAGAGTTGATGAGTTTAAGATAAAATGAATCTGCGTTTAGGTTTCGCCGTTTACAGGACATGTCCCCGAACTCGGTCCCCCCTTACGTTTACCGTTTCACCTTTAATGAACCGTCAAACCCAGAAACTCCAGAGGCTTTTTTCTTGAATAAAACCCAATTAATGCTATTAATGACTCCGGTCATTTTATTTTCCCTTACGGTGCACGAATACTCTCACGGCAAAATGGCCTTATTGCTCGGTGATGACACCGCTAAGCGCCTCGGCAGGCTTTCATTTAATCCTATACGGCACCTGGATATTCTTGGGGTGCTTTTTTTTTATTTTGTTGGATTTGGCTGGGCGAAACCGGTTCCGGTGGATTGGCGAAACTTTGAAAATCCACGTAAGGATATGATGTATGTGGCCATGGCGGGGCCTTTATCCAATTTAGCCATGGCGGTGGTTTGTAGTTTTTTTATCCGGCTGATATCGCCTGAGTTTTCTTATTTGTTTGTTATTTTGGCTTATGGTATATGGATCAATGTTGCTTTGGCGATCTTCAATATGTTGCCCATGTATCCTTTGGATGGATCCAGTGTGCTGAAGGGCATGGTTTCTCATGGAGTTGCTGAAAAACTGACCCACCTTGACCGTTTCGGGGCTTTTCTGATTTTAGGCGCTTTTCTGCTGGATCATTTTGCCCACACGGGAATTCTCGGTACCATTTTAATGTTACCCATTAATTACTCGGTTTTATTCCTGAGTCAGGAAACTTTCCCCATGATTGTTGAAGTATTAAGGGCGAGCTTTGCAAGATGAGAGCATTAAACTAATGAAACGTAAAAGAATTTTAAGCGGAATGCAGCCGTCCGGAAAACTTCACCTGGGCAACTATTTTGGGGCCCTGAAGAACTGGGTGGATCTGCAGGATGAGTTTGAGTGCTATTTTTTTATAGCTGATTGGCATGCACTCAGTTCCCTCTATGAAGGCCCGGGTCGTATAAAGGACTTTTCCTTTGAAGTGGCGATAGACTGGTTGAGTGCCGGGCTTGATCCGGAAAAATGCACGATGTTTCTCCAGTCTGATATTCCTGAACACGCCGAACTCCACCTGATTTTATCCATGATCGTTCCCGTTCCCTGGCTGGAACGGAACCCGACCTACAAGGAAAAGCAGGATGAAATTAAAAATGTGGATATGAATTCCTATGGGTTTTTGGGCTACCCGGTTTTGCAAACAGCGGACATCGTCTTGTATAAAGCGGACTACGTGCCGGTTGGCATTGATCAGGCACCGCATCTTGAACTATCCCGTGAAATCGTCCGGCGATTTAACAAACTTTATAAGAAGGTCTTCATCGAACCCGGAGCGAAAATTTCTGACATTCCCAAACTGAACGGTTTGGATGGACGAAAAATGAGCAAAACCTATAACAATACGATTTTCCTTTCCGATGGTGAAAAGGAGGTCGGTAAAAAAGTCCAGTCCATGCTTACTGATCCTGCTCGTGCCCGCAGGGATGACCCCGGCAACCCCGATGTTTGCAACCTGTATCCGTTCCATAAAATCTATTCACCAAAAGCGATGCAGGATGAAATTAACACTGATTGCAGGACAGCAAAAATAGGCTGTGGGGACTGCAAAAAGCTGCTTTCACAGACAATGGTTGAAGGTATGAGGCCGATGATGGAAAAAAGGCGCGAGTTCCTTGCCTGCCCCGATGTGGTCAAAGAGATTCTTCACGAAGGCACGCTAAAAGCCCGAGTCATAGCCAAATCCACCCTGGAGCAGGCTAAACAAGCAATGAAATTGAAGTAGGAGCTTTTGTTTAAATCATATGGAAATAAAAGACACACTTAATTTGCCCATCACAGATTTTCCCATGAAAGCCAGCCTGACCCAGCGCGAACCGGAAATGTTGGCTCATTGGGATAAGGAAGGGCTGTATAAAAAAATCCGCCAGTCTGCCAAGGGCAAACCCCAATTTGTTTTTCATGATGGGCCACCTTACGCCAATGGTCATATTCACATGGGCCATGCTTTAAACAAACTTCTCAAGGATTTTATTGTCAAAATCATGAGTATGAAGGGGTTTGATTCGGGTTTTATACCGGGGTGGGACTGTCACGGCCTGCCCATTGAACATCAGGTGGGCAAAAAGCTTAAAGAAAAAAAGCAAAACCTGGAAAAGTCAGAAATTCGCAAGCAGTGCAGAATTTATGCACAGGAGTTTGTCGATATTCAAAAAGAAGAGTTTAAAAGGCTGGGAGTACTCGCAGATTGGGAAAACCCTTACCTGACAATGAACTATTCCTATGAAGCGACGATTGTGCGGGAGTTTTGCAAGTTTGTGGAAAAAGGCCTGGTGTATAAAGGTTTGAAGCCCGTTCATTGGTGTACTTCCTGCCAAACCGCTTTGGCAGAAGCCGAGGTTGAACACGCCGACCACACTTCACCCTCCATCTATGTCAAGTTTCCAGTTCAGTCAGGAATTCCTCAAAGCATGGCAGGGTTGGATAATCTGTTTTTGGTCATCTGGACAACGACCCCGTGGACCCTTCCGGCTAACCTTGCGATCTGTTTGCACCCTGAGTTTGTTTATGTCGCAGTCAGTCATGGAGATGAAACCTATGTTGTGGCCGAGGACCTTTTGTCTTCACTGGTAGCGGAATGGGAACTGACAGATTATAAAATATTAGCATCCTGCAAAGGCGCGGAATGGGAAAATGCAGTTTGCCGCCATCCTTTCATCGACCGGGAGTCCAAAGTAATTCTTGGCGATCACGTTACTCTTGAGCAGGGCACAGGCTGTGTTCACACTGCACCGGGGCATGGGCAGGACGATTATATTGTTGGACTGAAATACGGACTGGAACCTTATAACCCGGTGAATAGTGCGGGTGTTTTTGTCTCGGAGGTGGAACATTTTGGCGGAATGTTTGTCAGGAAGGCCAATCCTGAAATTGTTGAAAAACTCAGGCAGGATGGTTCTTTAATTCTTGCTGTGGACATCAAACATTCTTATCCACATTGTTGGCGTTGCCGTCAGCCTATTATTTTTCGGGCAACGAACCAGTGGTTCATTTCAATGGACAAAGCCGATCTGCGTAAAAATGCTCTGGCAGGCATTGACCGTACCAAATGGATTCCGCAATGGGGCAGGGAACGGATTTACAGCATGGTTGAAAACCGTCCCGACTGGTGTGTTTCCCGGCAAAGAGCCTGGGGAGTTCCGATTACATTATTCACTTGTAACGACTGTGGTGAGTTTGTGAACTCCAGTGAATTGTTTCAACAAATTGCTGAAGGGGTGGAAAAGCATGGAGCGGATTTCTGGTTCGATGCTGAAGACCTGTTGCCAGAAGGGACCGTCTGCCAGTGTGGAGGAAAGGAATTTTCTAAAGAGACCGATATTCTTGATGTCTGGTTCGACTCAGGGGTCAGCCATGCGGCGGTCATTGAGAAAAACCCCGAACTTAACTGGCCCGCCGATCTCTACCTTGAAGGCAGTGATCAGCATCGAGGATGGTTTCACAGCTCATTGCTTGAGTCTATTGGGACAAGAGGCAAAGAACCCTATAAGTCGGTTTTGACACATGGTTATGTGGTGGACGGGAAGGGTAAGAAAATGTCCAAATCTGCAGGCAATGTGATTGCACCGCAAAAAATCATTGACCAGTATGGTGCGGAAATACTCCGCCTTTGGGTGGCTTCGGAAAACTATCGTGAGGACATCCGTATCTCAAACGAAATTTTAAAGCGCTTGACGGAGTCCTATCGAAAAATCCGCAATACCTTTCGCTATTTGTTGGGGAATCTTCATGATTTCGATTACGAAAAAGATCGTGTGTCTGACAATGAAATGCTGGAGTTGGACAGGTATATTGTTTATCGCTTTAATGTTTTAAGGGATAAGATATTATCCGCTTATGAGAACTATGAGTTTCATGTTTTTTATCATTCGTTCTCAAACTTCTGTATTGTCGAGTTGAGTGCATTCTATCTTGATATTATCAAAGATCGACTATATACCTACCCGGCGAAATCCCTTGGAAGGCGTTCAGGTCAAACCACTCTGCATATTCTTTTAATGGGGATGGTGCGTTTGATGGCCCCCATCCTAAGTTTCACCTCTGAGGAAATCTGGTCATACCTGCCGGCAAAATGGATGGATGAAACAAGTGTTCACCTTTCCCGGTTTACCGAGCCTGAGGATGTGAACTTTGATGATGCTCTTGTGGAAAAATGGGCGTTTCTGGTTGATTTGAAAGGCGAGGTGAGCAAGGCCTTGGAAATCAGCCGGAGAGAGAAAATAATAGGTCACTCTCTGGACTCGGTTGTTAAGCTTCAGTTGCCCGATAAATATAAAGAAACGGGTAAGAGTTTTTCAAATGAGCTGAAATATATCTTTATCGTTTCTGAGGTGGAGTTGGTCGATAGCCTGGAGACAGAAGAGAATGTGTATGAGAGTGATTCCTTGCCTGGATTAAAAGTGTTTTCAAAAATGCATCCGGGGAAAAAATGTGAGCGTTGCTGGCATTATTTTGATTCTGATGCTCAGGCGGGTAAAGCCAATGGAGAATTTTGTCTGCGTTGTGAAGATCATCTTGCGGCGGCGGGAGCCTGAGAGCGGTGAGGAATAAATACTTGTCTCTATTTTTAGTGTCCGGGGTCTTGATCGTGATGGATCAATACACCAAGCTCATGGTTTCGCTTCATATCCCGCTTAACTATTCGGTGAAAGTGGTTGAAGATTTTTTTAACCTGACCCATATTCGAAACTCTGGAGTCGCGTTTGGCTTGTTTGCGAGTCAGCAATCTGAATATAAAGCCTTGATGTTCATAGCCATATCCAGCGTTGCAATCATGGCTATCCTGGTGCTTTTTCATCAGACTCCAAAAGAAAAAAAGATGGTGCAAACCGGACTGATTTTAATATTCAGTGGTGCGATTGGTAATCTCATCGATAGAAGTCTTCATGGTGAGGTGATAGACTTTGCGGATTTTTTTGTTAATGGGTACCATTTTCCGGCTTTTAATATTGCCGATTCCTGTATAACTATTGGTGTGGTATTGATGGTGATTGATTTGTTTCGTGAGGGGTCACGCCCTGGCTCTTCTTCCAAAACTCTATAACTCCTGTTTCTTCCATGGCCACGAAACCTTTAAAAGTTGTGATGATTCGCCGCGGCACCAGCAAAGTTTCCAATGTTCCCTCTGAGAACCTGGTCACCTTCATCAGGAAAAAAGTTTTGCTTGGTACGGATGAGCTTTCCGGTGATGGAGATAGTTGGACCCGGGTTGACCGTCATTATCAGTTACGTAAATATTTTTTAAGTAACGAAACAGGCGAAACCGTGGTGGCCGACTCCAGGCCCGATGATTCTGTGAAGCTGAACCCTCCTCCCGGACTTAAAGGCGAGCTTGAAGAAATGGCAGGTCTTCTGAAGGATATTAATGGATGAAAGACTGCATCAGAGATTGAAGTTTGTAGCAGTCATATTATATTCCTTGAATTCCAGTGGATCGATCGTTTCCGGGTATAAAACTTTGACAAATTGTTCAGCCGCTTTTGAAGATTGGTGCATGGTCAAAGCCACTTCATCCTTGAATACCATAATATGCAAAAAAGCATAGGGGTTTAGTATTTCCTGCTGTGCCATATAAAAAAGTGTTTCTTTCTCATTCTCCTTAACATGGTCGACCAGAAGTTGAGTTGCTTTTTTGCAACGGTCGATAGCGTGAGGTTTGACCTGGTAGCGAGCTGTCATCAGGATGGGCATAATTGGCTCCTTGAGAAAAGAGAGTGGTGTTTAATGTGTAAGATTATAGGATAAAATCATGACAATCAGCATAGCTCTCTGCTGATTTCCCGATAATGTTAAAGTGTTATCTTACGGCAATATGGATGGCTGGAGGTTGGAGTGACAGAGAGTTATAGTCAAATGTGGTGTATGGGAACATGATCAAGCGGCGTTCCTTTGACG
>JACNKA010000020.1 GCA_014382285.1 Nitrospinota bacterium
TGTGGGGCGGCAAGATCTTCATAGGATGAAATTTCACCCTCCTTGACCCGATCCTTATGGGCGAAGATCACCCGCGCCCGGGTCGTAAGGCCGAACCAGAGGCCATCCGGATGGCGGTATTGGGCGGGTATATTACTGCTTAGTTTCGGGGAACTGACAGGTTGAAGGACGCCGGCCTCAAGATGATTGTTCAGATTGCCGATATCGGAAGTCAAAATCAGGTCGGCGGGGCTGTTGGCGCCTTCTGATTTCAAGCGCTCCAGCATTCCCTTCTGGATGTAGACCATATTGACGGTAATTCCGGTTTTTGCCGTAAACGCCTTAAGCAAAGGCTCCATGAGGAACGGTTGGCGAGTAGAATAAAGATTAACCTCTTCTGCTGCCGATGCCGCCCCTCCCCACAGGGTTACGGCGGCCAAAGCGGCGCACAAGATTTTGATTTTCGACTTCATATTTCAAGCTCCATTACGAAATAAGTGTTATTCCCCGGGCCATTAAGACCGCCCCAACAGCCAGATTTAACACTGGCTTAATTAACGATAATGATAACCATTCTCATATGAGAATTGTATATAGACGCTTCGTACCGATGGTCAAGAAAAAAAATGCATCCATGCGAAAACACACAAGTTTTCCTGAAGGAACGGCCCTACTGACTGGCTGTGGGGATGGGATACTTACATGGAGATTGCCCGCCCCTTCACCGCAATTTCCATCTACACTATCCAGTCAGGAGTGTTCGAGGGTTGCAATCAAAGGAGCTAGCTGCTTCTCATACCGCTTCCACGCGCGAACGGAACTTTTATAAATTGGTCTGCGCACCTGTTCGGAGCTGGCTGTTTTAACAGGCCTTTTTGATTTATGAAACTCAAGGCAGGAATCATACCATTCGAGGTCGCAAAACTCCAATAGGGCTCTGGTTTGTCCAGTTGTATCGGCAATCATTTTTTCATATTGGACCTCATGCATAAAGCCGGGGAGAACCTTCTCCCAGTGTGCCATCAGATCAAGGTAATGATTGTACTGCTTTCCAATTTCAACTTGGTTATACGCGTAATAATGTCCCTTCGCCGAAAAATAGGTCTTATATATTGATAGGCAATTATCCGCCGGGTCGCGTCTACAGTGAATTACTCTAGCTTTCGGCAGGGCAAGCTTGATAAGGCCTACATAAAGGTAATTTTCGGGCATTTTGTCGCTAATAAGTCTTGCTTTGGATGAGAGCTTTCTTAGCTCCACGACATACTCATCACCTAAGGATTTTAAATCTGTCCGATTTAGCAAATTCATGCAGTCCGGATAATCCCCTCCTCCTTTTTTTCTTACTAACGAGAGAACCATCTGGCTAAATTTTTCCAGTTCTCCCGCTCCATGTACTTGAGGATGAGAGGCTAATATCTGCTCAACCAGAGTTGTGCCGGATCGTGGCATTCCCAAGATAAAAACAGGAGTTTCATTTGCGCTTCCACCATCTTGATTCCTGGTGAACAAAGCCTCATTGAAAGTTTCTTTTGTTTTTTTGATAAAGTGGCAATGCGCCGCATCCGAAAAGTTGTAGTCCTTTCTTTTCAGGTCGTTTCCCACCTCGTAGAAAGTAAAGGCTTTTTCGTATTGCTCCAAATCCTCGAATGCCTTGCCAAGCCCAAACGCCAGATGCATCTTTTGCTCATCGCGGATACCGGCCTTGTTGTAGGCTTCCTCCATGTTCTTAAGATCGTCATCGTAGACAGTATGCCTCTTCATAATAGCAATGTGCATGTAGGGCTCGGAATAATTGGGATCAATTTCAATAGCCTTTTGGTAGCAGGCACCGGCCTCATCCATATTCCCCAATTCTTTCTGAGCATTCCCAAGGTTATTGTGAACCTCTGCAAATTCGGGATTTATGGAAAGCGCTTTTTGATAGCTGACAATCGCTTCCGACAAGTTTCCCTGTTCTCTATGAGTAATACCCAGAACGTTACAGGCTTCCGCTGATTTTGGCTCAAAAGCCACGGCCTGCCTGAGGATCGCAATCGCGCTTTCTCCCCGCCCTGACTTTTTGAGTGTGTTGGCAAGGTGGATGTACGCATCTGTTAAGCCTGGCTTAAGGGCTATTGCTTTCTGGAAACTGGTAACAGCCCGATCCGTTTTATTCTGTTCATTTTGAACAAGGCCCAGATTAAAATACGCTTCAGCATAGTCGGAGTTGATTTCAATCGCCTTTTGATAGGCCTCAACCGCTTCATCTAACTTGCCAAGCTCATGAAGAACAGTGCCAAGGTTACTGTGGGCTAGCGCGTGGTTCTGTTCAATAGTAATAGCTTTTCGATAACTTGAAACCGCATTATCCAACTCTCCCAATTCCTGAAGAGCATCGCCTAGATTATTATGTGCGTCTGCAAATCCCGGGTTAATCGCAAGGGATTTTGAAATAAGATCTACAGCAAGTTTATCATTGCCCTTCTGATGGGCAGTCACGCCTAGTAAATGCAATGCGTCGGCTTGATTGGGGTCAACCCGCAGAATTTTCCTGTAAATTCTTTCCGCCTTTTGAAATTGTCCAGCAACATGATGACTGACTGCGGATTCCAGGGCCTGCTGTAAGTTTATAGCGCCTCCACCAAATTTTTTTGCTATTTTTTGTTGGTAGCGTTTTTCAGCTCTACTCATAAATAAGTACACTCATAAAAGTTATTTATTCCGTTCAATCCTATACAAATTCCCAAGTTAATATAAGACCACATCTCTTGATTTTTCAGGCGGATATTAGCTCCATTTGGTTTTTTCTTCAGGTAAATTCCCTAATTTCAAGAACTTGCGAACAATTCTAATCAAGTGGACTTTCTACGCGTTCATACATATACTGCGCGATATTGCTTAGGGGAGAACAAACAAGCATGATCTCTGGACTCAGAATGCTTGTCATATGTGATGCTGCCGATGATGCTGAAAAACTCGGCAAGGATTTGCTGCGCGCCGGGTATGATATTTCATTACAATGGACACAAAATGAAACTGCCCTTCGTAACGCCCTTTCCGAAAGGGATTACGATATTGTCCTGTGCGATGATAAAACAGCCAATATAGACATTGTCACCGCCCGCGGCCTTATAGGCGAAAGCGGCAATGATATTCCCTTTATTGTTATTTCCCACGTGATGACCCCGCAAGCGCAGCAGATTGCCTCGCAAATGAAGGCAGGCGTTGATGATTTTGTTGAATGGGGCAAACCGGAACGACTGGTTCCTGCTGTTGAACGGGCGCTGCATACGTCCGAGACCCGCCGTCAGAATCACCTGGCCGAACAGGAAATGCGTTACCGCGCCAACTTCGATTCATTGACGGAACTGCCCAACCGAACCCTGATGCTTGATCGTTTGTCGCAAGCCATTAAAAAGGCCCGGCGGGATGAGACCGGCGTTTTGCTGATGTTTCTGGACCTGGATCATTTCAAGGCGGTTAACGATTCCATGGGACACCTTGCCGGTGACCTGCTGTTGCGTCAGGCGGCAAAGCGCATATCGGCCTGTCTGCGTGATACGGATACGGCCGCAAGAATTGGCGGTGACGAGTTTTCAATCATTCTTCCCGATGCCAATCAAAGGTCCACAGCAGAGGCCATAGCCCGAAAGCTGTTAAAATCCCTGTCGGAGCCGTTTGAACTGGATTCGCAAAAGGCGTCAATTTCCGCCAGCATCGGCATTACGGTGTTTCCCGATGATGGGGAGGAAGCCGAAATTTTGCTGAAAAATGCGGATCACGCCATGTATGCGGCAAAACGAATGGGACGCAATGCCTTTAAGGTATACACAAAAGACAGTGATCCTATTGACCGATCCGGTTGCCTCGAAAAAACCGCTCCGGAGCCTTTGAAAAAGTTTAATTTTTTGCATAAACCGGCGAGAATGGGGTTCGCACTTGCGGCCGCCCTGGCTCTTGTCGCCGTTGCTTCGTTCTGGCTGACGTCAATAACCACAAGGGATTCCCTGAAAATAGCCATTGAACAAAACATGGAAACCCTGACGGACTTCAACACTGCGTCCGGTTCCGACAACTAGCCTTTCGCCGCTCCGCTTTCAGCAAATTGTCACATTCAAGATGACCACGAATGCATACCCCCCACCCCAAACATCCATAAGTCGCCTAAACCGGGC
>JACNKA010000099.1 GCA_014382285.1 Nitrospinota bacterium
CGTCAAAGGAACGCCGCTTGATCATGTTCCCATACACCACATTTGACTATAACTCCTGATTACTACGTATACCGAAGCCAATGAATTAGAAATCAGAAATAAGTTTAAAATAATTCCACATAATCTCACCATCCAAAAGTGGTTTTCTTTTCTCTTAGAACATGGTGTGCGTCCTTACCAGAACTTTGTTTTAGACAAAAAAATCAAAGGAATGCTGTTGGTCAACCAAGCGTCTGGAATTAAATATAAAAATTCACAGGGGATTTCTATTCTCTACAAGGAAAATAGCGAAACCGAAAACCATTACTTTTCTCCTGATGGAAGAATTTACTCTGATAAGGTCTCTAAGTTTGTATGCAGATGTAATGAAAGATCAAAAGGTGCGGTAATCAAAAGATTAACACAGATTTACTCTCATATTTTTATTGATGAAGTCCAAGATTTAGCAGGATATGACTTAGAGTTAATAAAACTGCTTATGGCCGCAAACCTTGAAATATTCTTGGTTGGAGATCCAAGGCAAGTTACCTACCTCACACACAATCCTAAAAAATATACGAAATACAGGGATGGAAAAATTAAAGATTTTATTTCTGCGGAACTTTCGACAAAAATCTTCTGTGAGATAGACGAAACAACTCTAGCAACCTCGCATAGAAATAATCAGGAAATATGTGACCTCGCCTCAAAATTGCACCCTGATTTGCCTCCCAGTAATTCATGTGAGTGCCCTAGCTGTCTTAAGTTGCGAGATGTAAGTAATAGAGGAATATATTTGGTTCATCCCGATGATGTTGAAGATTACTTACGGGATAAATCTGCAATTCAACTTAGATGGGATAGGAGAGTGGAAACTTCTATTTCAACAAAAGCTTATAACTTTGGGAACTCAAAAGGAATGGGATTTGATCATGTCTTAATCTATCCAACAGACAACATGAAAAATTGGATTTTTGATACGAATGTAGATTTAAACGCTGTAACTCGTGCAAAATTATACGTGGCTATAACAAGAGCAAGACACAGTGTTGCCTTCGTCTGTGATAAAAATTCTCAAGATTATATGGCCTATAATTCCTCCTCTCGGAATAGTAATAAGGGACAAGTCGCATGAAATCTTCTAATAATACGCCTTGCCCTGAATCTGAAATTCGCAATCATATTAAGATAGTAAATGTCCGCTTCTGGCCGAAAGTTGCCTATAGCAACCATTTTTTCCCTGCCAATTAACGAACCTTACTTTGATCCAGGTACCAAATAATATTTCCAAAATGGTACCAATCCCTCTCACGGGAGTGAGTCAATGACAGTAGGGAGGGATGCCTTCTTCTACCAGATGCCCGGCTTTTCCTGTTTTCAGGTTTTCGTGATTCTTCTGGATTCCTGAGGCCAGCACTTTCATAGACCCTTCCATTTTTGCCATGATTTCTTCCGGTGTATCCATTAGCACGTTGCCGAATTTCGGTTGGCATTTCAAATTCCCGACATCGCAACACGGGGTCATCTCACCATTTTGCTGAATGGTCATGATGTCTATCGAACCTCGGGCGGCGGGGCAGCCAATGAAATAGGGGTCTTTGGGAAAAGGCATCGAAGCCATGGACCGGTGACCGTTATCGTCAATTTTGAATGCGGGTAGCAAGCTCAGCCCTAAAGTGAATTCCGGTTTTTGGGCAAAGGCTTCGGTATCTCCAAGATGCTGGGTGAATAATTTTTCATCGCAGTGGTCTTTGTTCAGAGAGGCTATTTTATCGGCGTAGGTCTGTAGCAATTCTGTTACGTGTGTGTAAGCCGTGTCTTTGAAGAAGTTTAACAACAGTCCTATCTGGCTTTGCAAGTCGGTCAGCGATTCATAGACCACATTCACGATCAGTTTGCTCTGCAGTTTCAGCATTTCCCCCATGAAATATTTTTGTGAGCTTTCCCATGCGGTCGGGTAGAGGGTGATATCAACCCTGATGCCCAGTTTCATTAACTCGACCAGTCTGAGCCAGCGTTTTGATGTGTCCGAAAGGATATCGAGATTGGTGTGCAGGCAGACATGTGGTGTGACGGTTTGAAACACTTTGCAGATTTCCACAATTTCCGGGTTCTGCGAGGCTTCTCCACCTGTCAGGTTGATCTCCTGTTGCGCCAGGGCATTGAGCACTTCCACATTTTTGATTTTTTCAGCCATACTCACGGCCTGTTCCACCGTCAGGTGCCACTGGGAAACCGGATGTTCCATCAGAGGCTCATAGACATGGCAGGAGACACATTCGTCCCGGTTGTAGCGGTTGCAACTGGTTTCGACAAAAATGCTGAGCATTGCGAAAAGGACTCCAGATATTGCGTGAGTGAAAAGCCGAACATTAAGCGCACCCCCCACACAAAGTGCAACCCCTGTATCCCCCAGAGGGAATCAATTTAATGTCCCCCCTGACAAGGGGGGATTAGGGGGGTTAAACATTCCTGTAAAAATCCTTCGCAGCACGAAAGAAGAAATACACAACATGCTAGCAGCCACTCGCCGTGGCGGCAGATGGAAAAATCCCGACAAACAAATGGTAGTTTCGGCGTGCCAGATGAAAATGTCAACTTTACCTGCGAGAGTAACCCGCTATGAACTGAACTGAATATGAACGAATGCAACCGCAGAGGGCGGGGATTGAAAAGCAGACTGAATATCCTTTTCCCGGTAACCCAGTTTTCGCAGTGGTTTTAAGGCGGCGAGAACTTCCTCTCGGCTGACATAGGCTACAGTATCGGGAACACCTCGGCCGCTAAGGTTCTTAGCCAGTTGGGCAATTTGCTTTCTTTGTTTTTTTGGAGTGCCTTGCAAGGCCGGGTAGTCGAGTTTTCCTGAGTAGGGGCTTTGATAAACGGTGTTGAGTGCATTGAGCGTGCCGAGCATCAGAATATCTCTATCCCACGGAGCCATGCTGGCTACCTGCGGGTGGTTTTGCACCAGGTCCACCAGGCTGACGACCTCGGACCCGAGGTCTTTTCCCACAAACTGATTCTGGTATTCACGGGTGATTTCGGTGAATCCTAAAGACCGGCCGATATTTTCAAGCAGGGGAAAGTTCACCATAAATGTGTATTGCCCGCCGTATAAATTGAAATAGGGCCGTCCTTCCTGATTGAGATCTTTCATCGTTTTCATGCCGTAGTCAAAACTGGTGTAGCCAAAATTTCCGGGTCCTAAAAGTTCACGGGCTTTTTTGATGGCAGCAAAAGCCCCGGTATTGATGGGCATGGGAATTTCATCTTTAAACTCTTCGGCGTGAGCCTTTAAAATTTCGGCAAAAGGCCAGTCATCCAGATCCACCCTTTGAAAATCCCGTTCCCAGTGAATGGTGTTGAGGAAGTTGGGAAACGCGGCGAGTTTTTCCAGATCCTTATTTTTAAATTGCTCAAGAAAATCCTCTGAGGGCAGTGTCTCCAGAAAAGGACAAAGGTATTCCTCATAATAAAGTCCCTGATGTTTCAACAGAACCTTGGTTGCCAGATCGTCCCAGATTTCGTTGGTGATTATTTTTGCTACGGAGTGGGTCCGAAAACAGTCCAGATGTTCGGCATGAACGCGAACTGTGGAAAATTTCCCGGCGTGTTCCAGTAGGCGGGCATTGGCCCGCACGCCTTTCAGGATTTCTTCGGATTCATCGCAAAGGATATAATAGACAAAAGGATAGACTTCGTTGTCACTGTCTATTTCGCGCAGACGACTGAGAAAACACGCGGCCAGGTTGCCATTGCCCACGCCCCATTCCTGCACCACCCACTTGTCATTTTCAGGACGCTGTTGGCTTTGAGCTTTGGCATAAAAATCATTAGCGAGCGCGTGAGCCAGACGATAGTCCAGGCTCACATAAGTTTGAAAATGGTTGTGGATTTCGGGACCCTTGATGCCATAGAAAATGGAATTGACATGGGTAGCCCAATAATCTGATGGCTTGAATTCCCCAAGCGCAACCCTATTTGGATGAGTCATGTTGGAATTTCAGGGGAGGCTATTTAGGGTCCTCACTGGCATCGGCCAATGTTTCCATGCCGGGAGCATTTCCTTCCATGTCTCCGCCGCCTGCGTATTGGCTGCTTTGAGAAACTCCGCCGGGAATATTAGACGGGTTGTTTCCGCCTTCTGTTGCCACAGGAGCGGGTTCGTTCATCAACCCCTCATACTTTCTGTAGGCATCCTGCGAGTCTTCCATTAGCCCGACATCTTTATAACAATTATACAGGCTGAACCAGGCTCCAGCGTCTGCCACATTCAGGCTCACTGCGGTTTTGAATGATTTGATGGCGGCTTCCGGCCTTCCCATATTTGCATAAAGGGTTCCCAGGTTGGTGTGTGGCAGGGAATAGTCGGGTGCCAGTTCGCTGGCTTTTTTGAAAGCCCCGATGGCATCGTCCACCATATTGCGCACGGAGTAGCAACTACCCAGGTTGCAGTACGATTGTGTGTCTTTATCGTCGATATCCACCACGCACAAGGCGGCATCAATGGCTTCCTCATAGCGTTCAGCATGAAAATAAGCCGTGGACAGGGCGGAACGTAGTTCCTTATCTTCGGGATTGAACATCAACACCTTTCTGAGTGCGATGATTTCCTTGTCATAAAGTTTGAGCATGTCATACGCCGCCGCAAGGTTGGCGTAGGCCGTCGTGTCTGTAGGGTCCAACTCAATGACTCTCTCAAATGAATTCGCCGCGTTGGGGAACATGTCCCGAAGCAAATAAAGACCTCCGAGATTAAAGTGGTTTTCCGCGTCATTGGGGTCCAGTTCACAGGCCCGGTTGAGTTCGATCAGGGCCTCTTCTTCGTGATTGAACAATACATATGCGGTGCCGAGCAGTTTATATACCTTGGCGTCTTTGGGTCTTTTGTTGCGAATGGTCAGCAGTTTTTTGATGGCTTCTTCATAATTGGCACCATCTATCATCAAGGTGGCCAGTTCTATTTGAAGATCCATGTTGTCGGGGTCGGTTTTTAACTCTTTGGTGACTTGACGGGTCTTTTTTGTGATTGCCATTTCCCGCTTGGTTTCTTCAGGGTCGCGGACACCCAACTCTTCAAAAATCTCCGGATCGATTTTCATTGTGATCCAGTCTGTCGGTTTGCCTGCTTCACCCATATCGGTTAGCTCTCTATAAAAGGTTCGAGATTCAGTTTGTTCTGATTTGTTAGTGCCCTAAATTCTAGGTCATCCCCCACACCCTGTCAACTACCCAGCGTGACGCTGGACTCAGTGAGCCATCGCTTTTTTTGCGTACAAAGAGCTGTCTCGGCTTAATGAGCCTTTGCCGAATTGCCATGCTGGCCTAGCGGGTTACTGTTGTTCTGGCCATGTTGAGAATTTCTTCTTTGCCGAACCGGTCGAGATAGAGAAGGAAGTGCTCGCGCGATAGATAATTCCAGATATTGCGGGAGGGGAAGGTGTCTTCTATCACCGAATCGAAATGCTCGTAGACCTCCATCACCTCGTCCCGGGGCATTCCGGCATTGATATCGAAATCGAACACGATGGCCATATCCCGATCCGGGTCATGAATGATGCGATCGATCTTGAATTTGCCCGGATTGTGGTAGATGGCGGAATCCTTTTCCAGCGCAAAAATGGACTGCCCGACAGAATGGATGGTGCCGGTGCCGACTTCCGAGTTCTCTACGGTGAACTGAATAGTGTCTTCGGCTTCTTCGCGTTCTTCTGTGGGAAACCCGAAAAACAGGTAGAGATGGTTCCAAATTCCGGCATCTGAACTGTTTTTCAAGACGCTCCGTTCTGTATCCTGATCGCAACCTTTATCGATGATTTTAAGGATGCGGTCGTTGGCGCTTTCCAGCCCGAAAAACAGCATGAGGAATCCGGCTTTATAGACATCTTCAAACAACTCGGGGGATTCTTTGTCGCCGGATTCAAACTTGAGCATTCCCAGTGAGCGCATCTCCACGCCTTGTTTCAGGATGGCCTTGGACATGCGGTTGAATGCGTTGGGGGAGATGGCTTCGTCAGAAAAGGTGAAATATTTGGTGTTATATTTTTTTCCAAGATAGCCGATTTCTTCTGCTACCCGGGTTTCGTTTTCTTTGCGGTAATAGGAATCGTAGATAAAACTATGCGTGCAGAACGTACATTTCCCCCAATAACAACCCCGGCTCGACATATAAGGCAACACCGGATAAGGCATTAAATATTTATCCAGCGGCAACTGGTCGAAGGTCGGGCACACCAAATGCTCATAAGGCAGAGCCTCGGCTTTGGGGTTATGAATGACCTTTTGCCCTTCCATATAAATCAGGTTGGGAACGGTTGTTAGAGATTTTCCCGCTTTGAGATGGCTGACCAACTCTTCTAAAGGTTTCTCCCCTTCGGAGACGATAGCACTGTGAAAAAACTCCTCAAACAAAGCCTGCTTGTTGTCGAGCAGGTCGGCA
Source organism: Nitrospinota bacterium (assembly GCA_014382285.1). Taxonomy (GTDB): domain Bacteria; phylum Nitrospinota; class Nitrospinia; order Nitrospinales; family VA-1; genus LS-NOB. The sequence goes on from JACNKA010000099.1 coordinate 6,419, forward strand.
TGACGGTTGAACACGCTTCCGCCGATGACGATATGCAGATGTTCAAACCGCTTGCGCAACAGCCGTGCCAGCGTCAGGCCGGGTATGACCTGTCCGATGTGGATGATGGATATGCCGACGAGTCCGTAATCGTTCCAGGCGACTTTTTCCATCAGATATTCCTCATACATACGGATGAAGGGATTCCTGACCGTGTCAGCCGTTGCCGAGAGAATCCCTGAGAGGTTTTCTTCAGGATTCCCCATCATAAAAAAAGAGTCCAGATCCAGCCGACTGGGGAAGTGGGCGTAGGAAATGAGCTTCATGGCTATTTTCAGCGTGGTGTAGGCTTTTTTATAAGTTTCAAACTGGAAAAAACGTTCTTCATCCCGCAGAACATTTTTTGCATCTTCCACTTCATTCAGGACGGAGTCGAGAAACCCCGTATCTGCCAGAATATCCCGGTAAACGGTTTTGACTTCCTGCTCTTCGGTTGTGTAAGCAGGGGTCGACAGCCGGTGCCGGACGATCTCTACACATTGAGCCAGGTAGTCCTTAGACAGGAATATCTCATAACTTTCTATATTAAAATCGAACTGGTCTACCTCATGGCCTTTGGATTCAAGGTGGGCCTTCAAGGTAGGCAGTGCAAGATAGGGTTGACTGGGGTACCACTGCGGCGGAAAAAGGAGCGCGGTTTTCATAATATTTAAACTCTTTCATGTTCCAGAGGCCTTCTTAGGAACCGATTGTATAAGTTCAAGGTCTTGATTAGGAAAGAGTATATCATTTCGAGGCACAGATTCACACAGATGGACATCGATGGAAGGGGGTAAAGATTTGTTCTGACAGTGGATGGAGAGAGAGCAATGGTTCATTGAAGCCGATTTAACCGGCTGACTACGCCGCGAGTTGTTGCTCATTTGCCCTGCGGCTAGCAGTTGACACTTTCCGGGAAAAAGGCTTATACTTACGGGCAATTCCCAGAACTCTTTTAAAAGTATTGTTTTACCCTTGTAAGGAAGGAGACTTGTGTTGAGCGAACAGGATACTGAAACTAAGCAAAACCCCGGGCCGGAAGGCGAAGAGGCGGCCGAAGAAAAAGAGGTCGATCATCTTTCTGATTTGAGCGAGTTGGAGAAGATCAAACTCGAACTTCAAAAGGAAAAAGAAAAAGCCACTAAGGAACTGGCTGAAGGTGAAGATGAAGAAGAAGATTTACGTGAAGTTGATTATCTGCAAAAGCTGATCACTCTTTCCGTTAAATTTGATCATCATATTGGTATGTTCCTCATGCCGGCCTATATTGATTGTGGCTTGAAGTATGACCACCGGTTGGCTGAAAGTTATACCGTTCAGATCACCACAATTCAATCGTTCCTGCGCCTTCTCGAAAAGGTCGATGGTGTGACCCGCGAAGAGGTGACCAAACAATGTATTCTTAATCTTAGGAATATAATTCAACTGGTCTTCAAGAATATGGTGAAGCCACTGTATCGCGAAGTGGGTCTGATGAAAAAGAAACCCAAATCTGAAAGCCTGGATAATTTCAAACAGAACTGGAATGAAAGGCTCGATGAACTGCAAAAAACCTGCGATTTTGAATACCAGATTCTGGACGTAAAAGGGTTCCTGATAAAATAAACCTTCGTGTCTTTCTGAAAAACGCTTTGTAGTTTATTTGGGTGCCTTGGATTTTCTGGAACGAAAAGTTCAATTGTGTAGTGCGAAAGAGCCCCCTTTCGGGGCTCTTTCTTATTTGGAGTCTAATTTTTTCCCGATTCGTGGAAGAGAGGTTTGTTTTGGCAGAAGACAAAGAAAATAATGAAGATGCTCCGTCTCAGGCACTGGAAGTAGCGGGTGTCGAAGAGACGCTCCCTGAGGCGAGTCCGCAGATAGATCATAGCCAGCTTTATGTCTGGGTGGCAGATTCCGGCAATGACCGGATCCAGAAATTCGATGGCAATGGAAAACTGCTGATGAATTTTGGGAAACCTGGCGGTACCCGTCCTCCTTATACTCCAGGAGAGTTTAAGACTCCAAGTGGAGTGGCTGTTGATAACGAGGGTTATATCTGGGTTGTCGATACGGGTTGTCATCGGATGCAAAAGTTTGATCCGGATGGGGACTTTTTTCTCGAGTTTGGGGGTGAGGGCTGGGGGCAGGAAAAGTTTTATATGCCTGAGCAAATTGTTGCCGAACCTACCGGGACCATTCTGGTGGCAGACACCTCCAACCATTGCGTCAAAAGGTACGATAGCGATGGCGAGTTTATTCTGAGTTTTGGATTTGCCGGGAATTTTGACGGATTCATGAAATTTCCGGTTGGTCTGGCGTTGGATCGGGAAGGCAATATTTATGTGGCCGACCGAGACAATCAGCGCATCCAGATTTTCAACGAGGATGGACAATTTCTGTCCAAGTTTGGTGAGTACGGATTCGAACTGGGCAGATTGAATTTCCCCACTGGCATTGCCGTACGCAGGGATGGAACCATCATGGTAGCCGAAAAAAGTCAGAACCGAATTCAGCTTTTTGACCGCGAAGGTCACCCCTTAGACGTTCTTGGTGAGTCGGGCAAACGCGATGGTCAGTTCAACTGCCCGGTCTCGCTGGTGGAAGATCCCTACGGCTATGTATTTGTCGTCGATACTTTGAACCAGAGAATCCAGAAGTTTGACCCGGACCTGAACTTTGTTTCCAAATGGGGCATTGTCGGCAAGGACCCTGGGCAGTTCTATAATCCATCCGGTATTTGTTTATCCTGGGAGCCTGACTGGGCACCGCAGGAAGAGTAGACATTTTTAGCAGACCTGATTTTTAGGAAATCCTTGATGATCCCCAAAAGCATGATTCGTCTTTTTCGTTTGTTGACCCAACCCCTGCAGCTTGTTTTTCTGATGTTGGCTGTGTGTGTGGCGAGTGAGGTACAGGCCGATTCTGGTAGCGGTAGTACCGATGAGATTTTTGGTGGTCAGATTCTATCCCTCACTGAAGAAAAGCCGCCACTGAAGCCTTCTAATGATCCGAGATTTCAGGATAATAAGGATGGGACCGTTACCGACCTGAAAGAAAAGTTGATGTGGAAGCAGATTGATATCTATCAGGAAAAAAAGATTTGGATCAACTGGAACGATGCGCAAACCTACCTTGAAAAATTCAACAAGGAGGCTTTTGTCGGTTACTCGGACTGGCGATTGCCAACGCGTAAAGAACTGGAATCCCTCTATGAGGAAGGTAAGGATGTCCCCTGGAAATATTATTGGACCGAAAATGTAATTCATATTGACCCGATTTTCGGTTATTCCAGTTGTTGTTTCTGGTCCAGCGAGGTTTATAAAGATGAGTATGCTTGGGGGTTCAACTATATTCGAGGCAGAACCTACCCCAGTGCTAGAGGGGGGCCAGGTCTTTCTTTGTCCACCATCAGGCCGGTAAGGACTATTCTGGGTATAGACTCGGGAAATGCCGCCCCGTAGATAAGTTTGCGGGGACAATAACCGGCGTAGGTTGAGGGCTATGATAAATATTTTTGCCGAAGCCAATTGTAATCGCTATGTACGGGATGAGTGTCAGTATTGCCATGTCTACGAACCGCTCATGCAGATCCCCAAGAGCGATTGGCATTTAATGCCGGAGCAGGCTCAGGTCATGGTGGATAAAATTCTCCAGATCGAGGTGTTCCGTGAGTTGGCCAAGAGGGAAATTAATCTGACGGGTGGGGAGCCTTCGCAAAACCCGCACATTGTTGAAATTTTTAAAATTTTCAGAAAGCTGACACCAAACGTACGCATACACACTAATCTGGACATCAGTTCGGCAACATCTCCGCGTTGGCAGAGGTTGGTTGAAATTATGAAGTTGTCAGGGCGTGTGGACTTCACGTTGTACCCAACGGTTTGGGAGTCTCGGCAAAAGGCACTTCTTAAAGAGATTCTGGAGCTGCAAGACGAATTGATCGTCAACATGATCTTTGAAAAAGTGCCGGACTTGTTGAGCCAGATTGGCATTCTGATCGCATTTTTTGAAGAGCGGGACAAGAAATATGAATCCGTCCTGTCTCTGCTTGGAGCCTATCGCACGAAACTTGAAAGTCTTTTGCGAGAAAACCCGGAGTGTGATGAAGGTGCTTTTTTAAAGCATATGGAAGGTTCTGAAAATTATATTTGTACGGACAACTTCACTTTTGGGTTGAATATGATCCCGGGGTTTTATGTTGACGAAAAAGGTGAGCGGGCTATGAACGCCCAGCCTTTTCCCAGGGATATTAATTTTTTGGAATGCACCATTCCCCGTGGCACCATTGAGATTGTCACCGTTCAGCAAACCGGAGAAATTACACCGTGCTGTGATGTTGGCAACCTGAAGTGTAAGCCCAAGTTCGGCAACCTGTTGAACGATTCGCCAGGTGAAATTATGAGCCAGATTGAGGTGTCTAGGGAAAAGATTGTTTCAGGTGCGTTAAAAAATCATCAAAACATAAACAGTGGCAAAGCGGGAGAATGGGTGGAAGAGGGTATTCCCCCATATTGTGTTTGATCATGAGTGAAGAAGAAAAAGAGCCGGAATCCGAAGAAGTCGAGAAACCGCTGGAGAATGCTGAAGACTCGCTTGAGGCGGGAGAGCCTGAAGACTCTGAAGAGGAAGACTCGGAGTTTGACGAAGAGCAAGAAGAGGTTGAGTTTGACCTCGAAGCTCAGGTCGAAGTATTTCGGCAGCAGATCGAGGAAGACCCGGATAATTGTGTCCATTATTATAATCTAGGTGAAGCTCTCTCGGAGTTGGGGCAGACGGACGAAGCCCGGGAATCTTTTGAGCAGGCTTTGTTGCTGGATGAAAACCAGGAGTTCAGCGCCATCATTCATTTCGGCATTGGTAACCTTTATTACCATCAGCTGATGTCGGGGATTCAATCTACCGTGGTGAAAAGTTCAGTTGGTTTACATTCTGCTCACAAAAAGATGAATACGATTTCTTCGGTGAATGATGACGATTATGCCATTCCTCTGCGCGAGTTTGAGGCGGCTGTTCAGGATATTCCGAAGTTGAAGGCGGATGAGGAAATTGTTGACTATATCAGCAAGAATGCTCCTCAACAAATTGCCACAATTTATTACAAGTGGGCTTCGGACTTATTTGATAAGGCTCGGCAAATTGAAAACTATGGCGATGAAGTCAAAGATATCAAACTGGGACTGAAGCACCTGAAAAAAACCGTCGATATTGATCCTAATCACGGTCAGGCCAACCTGATGATCAAGTATGGGAAAAAGATGATTCAGGAAGGTTATAGCATCTATGATGAATACGGTTTTGTGGCTAAAGAAATCCCGGGTGTCGGGTAAATTTTTTGTTGGGAGTGTGTTATGTCAAAGCTGGATGATTTGATCCGGGACCGATTGAGTAAAGACGGACAAGTGCTGAGCTTGAAGGCTCAATTCTTAAGAGAGGTGGGTGCGAAAGAGTTGGCCGCGAATGAAATTATGGAAGGTGTCCGAGCTTTGGATCTTTCGCAGAACAGTATTGGAGATGAAGGAGTCAAGGCCATTGCCGAATCGGCACTGTTTGTCAATCTAAGGACTCTCAATCTGGCCTCAAACAGTATCAGTGATGTGGGGGCCAAGTACCTTGCAACATCGAAAACCTTGACCAACCTTCGTAGTATGCAGTTGGTGGTCAATGATATTTCTGAGGAGGGTGAAAAGATTCTCAGAAACTCTACGGACTTGATAAAACTGACGTCTTTGAAATTCAGAGTATAAAAGTCACGGAAACAGGATTTTGGACGGGCTATGTCGGGATATTTTATCTTTGTAACTCATTGATATATAATTGATTTTTTGCCTAATCAACGGGTTGACATTAAAGGCTTGACTTCCTTGGGGGCTTTTGATATTTTCAGGCCACCCTAGGCAGACTCGGAAGGTTTTGCGGGGGAAATCCGCCGTTTTGATGCAGTCGCTAAACTGGCAGATTTAAGGTATTGAGCACGAATCACCGAAGAGGTTGATGATTAAATAGAGTTTTTTTAAAGTTGTTTTTTATTAAGCTTCGAAAGGGGGAGCACAATGAGAAAGACCGTAGTAGCATTACTAGCAGTGTTTTTTGTATTTTCCGTATCAGTTGCCAGCGCAAACGTATCTACCGTGAAAGCAGGCGGCAATTCAACGTGTCTCAATGCCAGTTGGGTTATTGAGAACTTGAGTGAGACGGAATCAACAGTTGTTCACATCAATGTTGGAACCTTAGGGTATTCATGGGACAAGAATTTTGACCGGACTCTTGAGCCTGGTGGATTCTTGGCAAATTCTTTGGAGCCAAAATCTACTTTCGACAACAAAGGTCCGGGCGACATTATTGTAAATTGTCAAGCCCACCGCGTTGAAAACGCTAACCGCGTTGAGTGGAAAAAGGATGCTGGTTCTCACAAGACTTATCAGACCAATTATCATCTGGACCATGTTAAACCTGGAACGTACATCGAGCCAGGTATGGGTCAGCCTGTAGGAACCGAGCGCGGTCTCTTCAGTCAGAATGGTAACGGCTCTGGTGGTGGTTCAGGTCGTGAAACAAATCGATAGACCTTAGATTAGATTTTTATGCCGGGGGGCTTTATAGCCCCCCGGCTTTTTTTTTGGATTTTATCTGGTAAGAAGCATAAAATAGAGCCATCCTTAGAATTTGGAATAGGACAATTATGAGTGGAAACAGGTTTGTGGACAATGAGGACGGCACGGTGAACGACAGCCTGACTCAATTGATGTGGAAGAAAAATGACTCCTATCTGGATATCCAGAAGTTCGTCAGCTATACGGCGGCTTTAAAATATCTGGTCAAACAAAACGAAGGATCTTTTGCGGGTTATCAGGATTGGCGGTTCCCCACCAAGAGGGAGGCGCACTCCCTTTTTGAGGTAGATAAAGCCCTGAAAGACAAGTATGACATGCTTGTGCACCTTGACCCGGTGTTTGCCGAAGGTTGTGGCCACGATACCTGGACCAGCAATACCCGGGGTAAGATCACGGCCTATGTTTATTCCTTCAGCAGTGGTGCCGGCGGACATAAGGAGGTCGATGATATCCTTAATTCCAGCGTCCGTCTTGTGCGCGGTGAATTTGATAACTCAAAAGCTAAAATTGCTCATGTGCCGGAAGTCAGAGATAAAATCACTCAGGGGGGTGGTTGGCGATAGGTATAAACTGTGTGCCTGGGTGACGAGATAGGGTGATATTTTGAAAGGCTGAAGGGTGTCTGCCCGGTTTACATTTTGCCTGTGGATACTCAGGTTTTTTAGGGTGGGAAGCTTCTTGAATTTGGCTTGAAAACCCGGTGTCTGGGTGGTACTTTAAAAGAAAAGAAAATTTTTAGTTTATTCATATAGGTGAAAGAGTGGAACACTCTTCTCCTTGTCTCATTTGTTTAGATCAATGTTTGTCCTGCTTTTTCCGCTGGTGGGATGGGGAAATGTTCAACCGGGACAGAATGAATGAGCGAGAAGCATAGGGTGTTTTTTATTTTACTGATAGGTTCGAGGCTTAGGTGTGGCGGAATCAAAATGTAGTTGGCTCAAGAAAGATAATGGTACAGTCGAAGACCCGGATAATGATTTGATGTGGGTGTTGAAAGATTCACGGCAGGAGTTAGGGAAATGGCTCAACTGGGATGAAGGTCATGCCTATGTGAAGGCCTGCAACGAACAAAAATATTTGGGGTATAACGACTGGCGGCTACCGACCAAAAGTGAGGTGCGTTCTTTATTCCGCAACCAAAATGAGTATCGGGATGTGTTCCTGAACTTACCGAAAAAACCGGCGCGACGGGTCTCCAATTATCAGGCAGGCGGTGAAACCTGTGTGTGGACTTCTGAAACCCGTTATGATTCTTATGCTTGGAAGAGCTATTTCCCGAACATGAAAGAGGTTTGTGTGGACCAGTCGGTGTCGACCACCGGGACATCCGTGCGCATGGTCAGGGATCTGGATTGATAATTTCTGCTTTAAAAGTTGAGGTTTAAAATGTCTGAAAATGATGACCCCACCGAATTTGATGATGCTGTAGATCCGGAAGCTTTAGAGGGCGAGCCGGAGACTGAGTGGGTTGGTGAAAATGAGTGGGGCGATGAGGACGAAGAAGATGTTGCTGTGGTGGAGGAAGAGGTTCCCAACTTCATTGATAATGGAGATGGAACCATCAGCGATACCATTTCTAGTCTGATGTGGAAAAAGGATGATTCATACAAAGAGCATAGTTATGGGATCACCTGGTTTGAGGCCCACGATTATTGCGAAATGTTGAATGACAAAAAGTTCGCGGGTTATGATGACTGGAGACTGCCCAGCGGTGAAGAGGCCAAAAGCCTTTTTTCGTTTACTCAGTCTAATCTGGATAAAGATGAGGCTGAAATTCATATCTCAGATTTGTTTGAGCCGAGTGGGGGTCATAATACCTGGACCTATGAAGAAAAACCGGACTACCAGCAATATGCGCAAAAATTCAGTTATGTGACGGGTAATGATATGTGGGAGCATAAGGACAACGAGTATTCCCATTGCCGAGTGACTCGCGATGTGGTTCAGGAAGAGTGGGAACCTGAATGGCGCAAAGATAGCAAGACATTTGAACGTTAATACCCGCCCCGGCGTTGGGGCATTCTGACTGGAGTGTTATGGCGAATTATATGGTTTTTGGCAAGGAAGACTGTCCTCACACTCAGAAGCTCGTGGAGGACTTAAAAAAACAGCACCGGTCTTTTGCGTTTGTAAATGTGGATAAAGATCCACAGGGCCTGAAGAAGTTGCTGGAGTATTCCGACGACAAATATGTGGTTCCGGTCATTGTCAATGTCGATGAGGACAGCGTGCAAATAGGCTATACTGGCGAGATAAGTATATAACGAAAGAATTCAACCTGCCGACATTGTCGGCCATTGTGAGAAAATAGGAAAAAATGACAGAAGAACTTCCTCAGGAAACAGAAAAATCTCCAGTCAAGCACACAGAACAATCTCTGTCCAAGAAGGATGATAAGCCTAAAAGGTTTGTCGAAAAAGGCCGTGATGTTATTTTTGATAATAAAACTCGTCTTTACTGGTTGAAAAAAGATTCCTGGCAGGACAAGGGTAAGTTTTTTAACTGGCATGAAGCGGTGGAGTTTGCCGATAGAAAGAACCTTAGAAAGATTGGCGGGTTTGACGACTGGCGATTGCCTAATATCGATGAAGTCACATCACTCTTTGATGAGTCATGCGAAAACCCGGGAAAGGGAGGGGTGCCCCTTCATCTCGATCCGGTGTTTCCAGAAGGAGCGTTTAAAACAGCCTGGATTGCCGGGGATACATCCACCCGCAGGCCAAGATTTGACTACAGCGAAGGCAAGGTTGTTAGTGTTGAGGAATATAGTTTCGGCTCGGTTCGCATCTGTAGAAAAGACAAAGTCTCAAGGTACCAGTCCCCTACACGTAGAAAATAAACTTATGACAGAAACCAAAATAGAATTAGAGTATCTGGATAACGAAGATGGTACCGTTACGGACTCGAAGCATGACCTCATGTGGATGAAAAAGGATACCTGGGTCAACCTTGGGCGTTTGATCACCTGGCATGAAAGCCAGGAGTTGGCGCGCAAAATGAATGAAGAAAAGTTCGCCGGGTATAGCAACTGGCGCATTCCCTCCGCTTCTGAAGCCAAATATCTTTTTCATCGAGCAGCCAGCAATACAGATGTGGAAGGTTGTGAAATTCATATCGATCCTGTTTTTACTTCCGGGTGCGGGTTCTCGACCTGGACCAGTCAGACCCGTGGCGCTAAGGCTGCCATGGCCTATGACTACAGGTCTGATTACGAATTCTGGCTGGCTAAAGAGAATGACGGTTTCCCCAGCGCTGTGCGATTGGTTCGGGATAATATTAATGAGGAAGAGGATCCGGATTTTGTCCGCATTGTACTTCATAAGGACGGTACCATCACCGATCACAAAACGGGCCTGATGTGGAAGGCAGTGGATTCCTATATGGAATTGGACAAGTGGGTGAGTTGGGATGAGGCCAAGACCTATGTGCAGCAGCTGAACCGGACAAGGTTTTGTGGCTATCAGAACTGGCGCATGCCGACCCGAAAGGAAACGCAGTCGATTTACGACGTTTCTAATCCCGTTACAGACAATTATGGTGATACTGTATTTTTAACCAAAGGTTTTCCCGCAGGATGTGGTTTGACTTGTTGGACAAAAACATTGAATAAGTCTGACAAGGGACTAGCCATTCGGTTTCATTATTATAATGGAGACTATAAATGGCATCAGATAGGTTTGCGTAGTCATGGTGTCCGTGCGGTTCGGGATATGGAAAGTGACTCGTAAATACCATGGCTGAACAAAGCTCAGGGCAAACGGACGAGCGATTTATGGAAGGGGATAGCGACACGGTTATCGATGCCGCTAAACGTCTTGTCTGGCAAAAAAAAGATACATGGCAACTGGCGGGTAAATGGATGAACCAACGCCAGACTAAAGAGTTTGCTGAAAGTCTTAACCGTAAGCGGTTTGCCGGTTTTTCCAACTGGAGAATTCCCACGGCAGAGGAGGCTAAAAGTCTCTTCGATAAAAAACTGAAAAATGCAGATAACATGGGACAGTTAATTCATATTCCCACTTTATTTGAGCCCGGATGTGGGTTCCTTTGCTGGACCAGCGATGTGCGGCATAATATACAGGGTGTGCGCATTAGTTTTCGCAAAGGAGTCATCATGTACGATGATATTTTTCGCGTATCGAGAGGGACCTCCAGGCTTGTCCGCGACATTGAAAAGTAGGCAGACTCAGACATAAAACCAGGATCAGGGTTGGAGAGAAGCGTGGATTTAAAAAAACAATTTGTAGATAACGGTGATGGCACGGTTACCGATTTGAAAACCAAGCTGATATGGAAACAAACCGACTCTTTTCAAGATACCAGTAAATGGGTGAACTGGTATAGAGCTTTGGAATACATCAAGGAACTGGGCCACGGAAAATTTGCCGGGTATGGTGACTGGAGAATGCCGACTCTGGAGGAGGCCGAAAGTCTTTATGATGAAGACCATGTCATTCGGGATATGGATCGCATGGACATTTTTATAAGTGAGGCTTTCTCACCGGGAGGGGGCTTCACCAGTTGGACTTCTAACGAACTTCCCCATGCTACCGCGGCTATATATTATTACCGCTACGGGCATGGGAATGCCAATCATAAGGAAGATATCACTAAAGATTCGGTGCGTGCGGTTCGGGATATTGAAAAACGTGAAGATGCGGGTGAGGTTTTTACAAAGTATCCGGGTTTTTCTAATTCTCCTCTTCCGCGTTGATTAATAAAATTGCAAGAGATTGGATTTTTAAACTTTCAGCCGTTCATGAACAGGTAAAGATCCGGTAATCTGAAATATTCAGTAGAAAGGGAATTGTCATCGAAGCTTATTGGGAAATCAATCAGCAGGAGAGTGAAAACTCGAAAATGACGTACCGGTTCGAGGAAGAGAACTACCAGAACACGTATGTCCTTGAAGACTTTTATCACACCCATCCCTTTTATGATTACAACTATGTTGTGGTGCGTCTTCGCGATCAGGACAATCGGGATAATGATTTTGCCTTCCAGGTTAATTTTAATAAAACCTTCAATCCCCTTCCCGACCATCCGCGATTGACGGATATTCAAACCCAAATTGCCAAGGGTTTCGCCAAAAATTCACCGGATGAGTTAATACTTCTGTTCAAACAGAGGGTTGTGGAGGCGAAAGCCTATGGCGAGAAAAATCCAACCTCGTATCTGGAGTTCGAACCGGGAAATTATTACAATTTTTTTGAACTGTTCCCGCGAAACAAGGAAATGCTCGATTTTAATTTGAATAAAGAACCCCATTTCGCAGAAGACTCCTACGACATTGATCCTCGCAATGATAATCGTAGCCTGAAACTTTCATTTTATAAGCTGGAACTGGATAATGCCGATCATGCGCCTGTTTTTTCCGCAACCTATTTTCTAGATGAACGCCTGAGGGAAATGGAAGACGCTAAGCTGGAATCCTCCAATAGTGATATGTTGATTGCCATCAATCAGGCTATTCCAGATTTTAATGAAAGGCTGAAAAAGCGTTATAAGGAAGCAAAAAAAATTGGTCAGGAGTTATTGAAAAATACGCCAGGACTGAAGGTGCAGGAAGGGAAAGTAAAGCCTAACGATGTTTGTCCTTGTGGGTCCGGCAAGAAATATAAAAAGTGTTGTGCGTTGATGCTAAATTGATGCACATGTTCGAGGGCGGTAGATCATTTGATAAAACGGGTTTTCTAAAAAACGGAAAAACCATTCTATATAATTTCATGGTATTGAATCATGGCTAAAGAGAGAAAAGTTAAAAAAGTTCAGGCCCGGCATATTCTAGTGGGTGCCAAAGAGCTTGCGGATGAATTGAAGGTGAAAATTGATCAGGGTGAGGAGTTTACCAAGCTGGCCGAGGAGTACAGCGAATGCCCATCGAAAAAACGCGGAGGAGATCTGGGGTGGTTTGGAAAAGGAGCCATGGTTCGACCCTTTGAAGTCGCCGCATTTACTGCGCAGGAGGGAGATGTCGTTGGCCCGATCAAGACTGAATTTGGCTGGCACTTGATTTATGTTTACGAAATTCAGGAGGATGTTGACCCCGATGCAGGGCCTCCGACAGGTGATGAGGATGCCGATGATGATACGCTAAGGCTCGTGGCAGAAAACTATGCGCATGAGTTCATGATGCTGGGTTACACCAGTAAAAAGGTTTTGAGCCTTTTTACTAGTCCACATTTTAAATCGGCAAATACGGTTTATAATATTTTGGGCCATGATGCCATCAATGATGTGATTGCTAGTGTTTTCGGTCAGAAAGTTGTTCCTGCTGCTAAAGAGGGTGAAGAGGGCGGGCAGGCGAAGGAAGGTTGATCCTACGGATTCCAAAAAACTAAAGCGAGGCTTCCTGAAAAGGGAGCCTCGCTTTTTTGTTTCTGTTTGCTTTAGATGTTTCTATGCTAAAGGGTAACGCTGTCAACACTGAGAATGTGAGATGTCTCGCGTAATTCCCTCAGGGTTTCCGTCGTGGGCGGCGAGTCGATGTTGATGATGGCGACGGCCTTGCCTGACTCCCCTTGTCGGCCTAAATGAAAGCCTGCGATGTTCAGGTTGTTTTTCCCGAGAATGTTTCCCAGGTTCCCGATTACGCCGGGGACATCCATGTTTTTCAGCACGAGCATATTTTTAGAGAGAACGGCTTCCATGTTGTATTCGTCAAATTGCACAATTCTGGAATCGCCTTTACCAAAAATGCTACCGGTTACATTTCGGACTCCATTTTCACTGATGATTTTCACCTGAACTGTGTTGGTGTATTCGTGCACTTCGTTACTTTTGGACTCCTGCACTTCAATCCCTCTTTCTTTTGCGATAAAGGGAGCGTTAACCATATTAATGCCTTCAATGGAACGGTTGAAGAGTCCTTTTAAGATGGCAATGGTTATGGGTTCTACCTTCATAGTAGAAACTTCACCGTTATATTGAATTTCAACTCGAGTGATCGGGCTATCTATAAGTTGCGAAATGAAGTTCCCAAGGTCTTCGCCCAAAACGAGATAGGGTTTGATTTGGGCCAGTGTCTCGGCATCTATGGACGGAACATTGACCGCATTACGGACGTTGCCATATTTGAGATAGTCTATGATCTGGTCACAAATCGCGATAGCCACTTTTTCCTGCGCCTCTCCTGTAGAGGCTCCCAGATGTGGGGTACAAATGATTTCGTTCACTTGCAGAAGAGGGCTGTCGAGATCCAGAGGTTCTTTGTGATAAACATCCAGAGCGGCCCCGGCGACATGTTTGGATTGTACGGCCTCAATCAGTGCAGCGTCGTCAATCAATGAACCTCTGGCGCAGTTGACGATGCGAATGCCGGGCTTCATTTGTCCGAATTCTTCTTTTCCCAATAACGGTTTGCCAGCTAAGCCGGGAGTGTGCAGAGTCAGAAAATCAGAGCGTCCCAGCAGATCTTTCAGTTCTACCAGTTCTACGCCCAGTTTTTCGGCTCTTTCCTGAGATATGTATGGGTCGTGGACTACGATCTTCATGTGAAAAGCACGGGCCCGTTCGGCGACTATAGAGCCGATTCGGCCTAACCCAACAATGCCCAATGTTTTTTCGAAAAGCTCTACCCCCATAAATTCTTTTGGGGCCCATTTTTTATTTTTTAGGGCGGCACTGGCTTGCGGGATGTTCCGGGACAGGGACATCAGCAAGGCCATAGTATGCTCGGCGGTGGTGATGATATTTCCCTCAGGGGCATTCATGACTATGATGCCTTTTTTGCCTGCCGCATCCAAGTCAATATTATCAACGCCGATGCCCGCTCTTCCGATAACTTTCAGGTTGTCGGACGCCTCAATAATTTCTGCGACCACTTTAGTGGCGCTTCGGACGATTAAACCATCGTAGGCGGGAATGATTTTTATCAATTCCTCCTTGGAAAGACCTGTTTTAACATCAACTTCAAGTCCGGATTCTTTTTTAAGAATTTCAACTCCCGTTGCCGAGAGATTATCTGATACAAGAACTTTCATTCGTTAGCTCCAAATATTAATGGCCGGACATAACCGGCGGTTCTTCTCAATAAGCTTCTAATAATATTTCCTGAGTGGCGGCCACGCCTTTGCCAAGCTGAACCTGGGCGCCGAATTTTTTTAAGGCCATTCTCCAGAGCCGAAATGGCTATGATGACGTCAAATGTGTCGACATAACCCAGATGAGCAATGCGCACGACTTTTCCCTTCCATTGATCTTATCCACATGCCAGAGTGATGCCGAAATCGTCACGCAGGCTTTTAACCAGTTTCCCTCCACCCATCCACGCCATCGGGAACAAATACTCCCGTTGCGCTATCGGCGGGGCTGTCTGGAGCGACTGGGGTTAAACCCATGGCTTTCACAGCGGCACGGGTAGCCCGGGCTAGACGGTTATGTCTTTTGAAAACGTTTTCCAGACCTTCTTCCTTAATATCATTTAGCACTACCCGCACTTTTTCTAACAACACCGTAATGAATCAGACAGATAACATAAAATAGCCATAGATCAAAATATAACTCTTAGGCCTTACGCTTTTCAAAATTCTTCATATAATCAATCAGAGCATCAACGCCAGCTTCAGGCATGGCGTTATAGATA
>JACNKA010000059.1 GCA_014382285.1 Nitrospinota bacterium
GGGGTACCTGGCTGGCCTCTCAAAACCGGGGCGACTTCAAAGCTCTCGTCGAAGTCGACACAGGCCTTCTCAATCTCTACGGTGTGATCCAGGTTGATCCGAAACGCCACCATCATGTCAAAGTTGAAGCCGCTCAGAAACTCATCGACTGGCTGGTGTCACCTACAGGTCAGAACGCCATCGCCGCATTCAAAATCAATGGAGAGCAATTGTTCAGGCCCAACGCAAAGTAGGCATCAACGGAGGCACACGGCGCCGGTCATCGGCTTGAAAAGGCCACCCGGGGTCTTTTCAAGCAGGTTGATCCACAATTCCTGTGAGGCGGATAAAATCGTCCAGACCTCGGCCTCTTTTGGCGGGCAGGCCATTCGCACAATATGAAACTGTTCGACCCTGGTGCGGGATTTTATAAGATCAACCTGTCCCTGATCGGGCACGACTACATCCATGACCACGCGCCCGTTATCATCTACGGCGATATTTGTCGCAATCCATTCTTTATTGGGTGGGTAGTCTTTGGTATATGCGCTCAACCACTGGACAGCGGCTGCCGCCTGTTTTTCGTCTTCCCCACAGGCACCCAATAGCAGTGTCATGGCAAGAACAAGACAAACGGGAACCAAAAATCGGGGTTTGTCATTTTTTTTGAACAGCATTCGCCGCATCCTGTTTCAGCGAAATCGTCAAGGACACTTATTTTGGGCGGGAAATGCTTACAATTCGATTAATAATGTCACCCCTTAAACAGGGCGGCGTCAGGTCCTGGATAATGATTTTCTCAAATTTCGCCGAACTTTCAGAAGCTCTTCAACGTCATCACATTCAAGCACCCTTTGAATTTCCCGACTCCGCTTGCCAAGCTTTTCGCAAGATATTCGGTGATCCGCCAACCTGGAATCAAAAATTTCCAGTTTACAGGCGCAGTTTTCGAGTGATTGATTGATCGAAGAAATTTTCTCCCGCCAAACCTTCACATCAGCAGACACTTTACTTGCCAGCTCGCAGATTTTTTCCATCAGATGATGTGTGCGGTATGCGCCCAGGTCATAAATGACGGCCATCAGTTTACTCCAGCCCCGCAATGGCGGTGGAGACATAAGGCGTTGTTCACAATAACGATCAACAATGGGAATCTATGAAACTGGACATTCATCTGTGTCTCCCAACAAATTTTTTTCGTTAAGCCCCCCCGCTGCGCCAGCTTAAACAAATATCGTTAATGCGCCTGTATGTTGGGAGAGCGCGTCGTGATTTCAAGAAAAATGAGGAAAACCGAAAAAATTTGACCTATGGCACCATTTGCAGGATTAACATTTCCAAATCAACAAAATTTTTATTGTCTTTGCCAAGCCTAACAACCATATGAAATTTCAACGAATCAATAAGTTTAAATGTGTTACACCGGCGATGTCGGGAAATGTATAAACGCATTTAGCTATAAAATGCATTTAGAATGACCAACCATGCCAGAAGTAAAAATTGAAAAAAGCATAACCCGCAAACTCATTGTGTGGGTGATCCTGTTTAGTTCGATAATTACATTTGTCACTACCGGATACCAACTGTACCGGGATTATAAACAAAATCTGGAAGTCGTTCATTCCAACTTCGCACAGCTTGAAACTTCCCACATTCCCAGCATCAGGGAGGCGGTCTGGAATCTTGACATCAAACAAGTGAAAATTCTTCTCGACGGCATTGTCGCCTTGCAGAATTTTCGATACACAGAAATTCGTGATAAAGATCAAATACTGGCATCCAGCGGCAAGCGGAAAAACGGAAATTACATTCAGAAACAATTTGAGCTCGATTTCGAACGACAGGGAGCTCAACTGACTATTGGCAGCTTGATCGTTGAAGCAGACCTACAGGCTATTTATCAAAGGTTACTCAACAAAGTCGGTTTAATTCTATTGTCCAATGGCATTAAGACCTTTTGCGTCGCACTGTTTATATCCTTCATATTCGGCTACTTCGTATCGCGCCATCTGACGACCATCGCGACGTACGCAAAAAACTTATCCGTCGAAAACAGGGGCGCCTCCTTAAAGCTTGAGCGCCCAGTTTCCTCTCCTGAAAATTACGATGAGCTGGATAATCTCGTTTACTCCATAAACGAAATGCAATCGAACATCGTCGAGTCCCGTCAGGCGTTGCAGGATTCACACGACAAACTGGAATATCTGGTGGACAAACGCACCAGGGAATTAAGTCAGAGCGAAGAGCAATTAAAGGCCGCCCAATCCGTAGCAAGTATCGGAAGTTGGCAGTGGAATATCGCTACTGGCGAAGAAACATGGAGCGATGAGCAATACAGGATATTCGGTCACCGCCCCGATGGGCAACCCGTGTGCTATGAGGATTTTCTGAACGCCGTTCATCCGGAAGACAAACAATCGGTTTTGGATTCTACTGAAAAAGCCATGGATGGCTCACAGGACTACGATATAGAATTTCGTATTATTCGCCCCAATGGTGAAATACGCTTCATTCATGCGCAGGCAATCCTGAACCGTGATTCGGAAGGCAATCCGGAAAGCATGCTGGGAACCGATCACGACATAACCCGGAAAAAACAAACCCAGCAACAATACAGGAACATGTTGGAAAACCTTGCCGATGGTGCCATCACAATTGATGAAAAGGGCATCATCAGCTATGTCAATCCGACAACAGAAAAAATCTTTGGCTATACAGCTGAAGAAATGGTTGGCAGCAATGTCAATATGCTGATGGATGAGCCTGAAAAAAGTGACCACGACAAACATCTATCCAGATATCAGGAAACCGGAAAATCAAGCATTATTGGCAAGGGTCGACAAATTTTTGCCCGGCGAAAGAATGGGAGCATTTTTCCCGCTGACCTGAACGTCAGTGAGACGATCGTCGATGGCCAGAAAACTTATTTCGGCACAATCCGGGATATGACTGAACGTGTTAAAAATGAAGAAGAGCTACTACGCGCAAAACTGGACGCCGAGAGTTCAAATCGAGTCAAATCAGAATTTCTTGCCAACATGAGCCATGAATTACGGACCCCATTGAATGCCATCATCGGTTTTTCCGAGACCCTGAATGAGCAGATATTTGGCCCTTTGGGCAACGAAAAACAGAAAGAATATATTACCAGTATTCACAGTTCAGGTCTGCATTTGCTTAACCTGATCAGTGACATTCTCGATGTGTCGGCGATCGAAGCAGACAAGATGGTATTGGAGGAAACGGATGTCGACTTACATGAAACAATTCGTGTATCCATTCTTTTGCTGAAGGAAAGGGCGGAAAAAGCAAAAATTAAATTACGCAATACCATCAAGCGTAACCAGCATGTCATTCGTGCCGATGAGAGGCGAATGAAGCAGATCATGCTGAACCTGTTATCAAACGCGGTCAAGTTCACCAATGACGGGGGAACCGTCACAATTGATGTTAAAGCCAACGATGATGGGTCCAAAACCTTGTCTGTCATCGATTCAGGCATTGGCATGAGCGCAGATGAAATAGCCATCGCAATGGAACCTTTCCGGCAGATCCGCCGTTCGGGTAGGTCCGATGTGTATGTCAACGAAGGAACAGGGCTTGGATTGCCACTGACGTTAAAGCTTGTTGAAGCTCAGGGAGGGGAATTATTGATAGAAAGTCAGCCCAAAACGGGGACGACCGTGTCAGTTCATTTTCCGGCAAACCGCGTATTAAATTAACTTTTAGGATACTTGCAGGTATTCGTGCACCCGGGAACTCATTCGCACAGACTGGTTCGCTCGATTAGTCCCCAGCCAAAAGTGGCGTCCTTGCCAGATGAGCCAATATCGACAGAAAACTTTTTCAGATAGCTGCGAACAGATTCAGGAGTTGCTTTCTTTCCCTTTGCCGTTTCAAAGGCAACCAGAGAACTAATCAGCGGAGTGGCGTAGGAAGTACCGCTCATGAATTGGCCGCCCTTCGTGGTTCCCGCTGCCCAGACGCGAACCCCTTGTGCCGCAAAATCAACATAGGATCCCGTATTTGCGCGGGAATAAATCTTCTTGTTTTTATCAACGCCGGTAACGCCAATGACATTGGCATAAGCCGCCGGGAAAGCTTCTGTTTTATTACTGCCCCAGTTGCCGACAGCGGCGACC
>JACNKA010000019.1 GCA_014382285.1 Nitrospinota bacterium
TGTGGGTATCCTGATAGCTTTGCTCAAGATAGGTCGGCGAAATATGAACACTCGCTGGAGAATTTGGGTCCCCAAAACCAGGAATATCGCTCGCGGCATAGAGTAAAAGAATTCCCAATAAAGGAAAAACAATTAACGTTGCTAGAGAAGGGGGAGGTCGTCGAATACGAGTGTCTTTTGGGGCAGTGCCGAATAGAGTTAATAGGAACAGAACCGTAGCTAATCCTGCTCCGACAACGGCTTCCACGAAAGCAACATCTACAGCTCCGAGCCATGCCCATACCAACGACAGGAAAAAACTATAAGAGCCTAAAAGCAAAACGGCACTCATCAAATCCTTAACCATGATGGCTCCAGCGGCAGTAACAAGCATAAGAAGGAGCAAGGGAATTTCAAATGTAAAGATCATGGGGTTTCCTTTTGCCAAGGTTTTAAACCAGACCGGAGAGCCGCGCGGACCGTGGCGTGCGCAATGACGGGATTTAGAATATACAGTAAAATCAAAACCACTAAAATTTTCAGCATATTTATACTCAGTCCCTCAAGCAAGGCGATTCCAACTAACATCAAAAAGGCCCCTAAGGAGTCTGTTAATGATACGGCATGAGAACGACTAAACACATCGGGCAATCGGACAACACCAATCGCAGCAACTATCAGAAAAAACAATCCCGCAGTCATAAAAATAATGGCAAGTATGTCCATGCTACGGAAGTCCCTTTTCTTCTAAATATTTTGCCACGGCAAGCGCTCCGACTAAATTTAGCAGGGCATACCCAGTGGAAATATCAATAAACATATCGACTCGATCAAAATAAATTCCAATGACCATAAGTAAAATTATTGCCTTGGTGGAAATGCCATTGAGACCCAACACACGATCAAAAATTGTGGGCCCCTGCAGGACACGGTACAGATAGACACCAATGAGAATAGCCAGTAATACTAAAACAAAGAAAAGAAAAGTTGTCATAAATCCGGTTCTTCGTCCTTAAAAATATCAGCAATTTTCGACTCGATCTTCTTACTCACAACTTCTTCGCCTGAAACTTTATCTATCGCGTGAACAATGAGGTTATTGCGATCAACCTCTGCGGTAATCGTTCCAGGGGTTAACGTAATAGAATTACCGAGAAGAACAACGGCTGCGTGGTGACGCAGCTTTGATTCCACAGAAATCAAATGAGGGTCAATGGGAAGCGCAGGATGCAAAATAAGCTTGGACAAATGAAGGCTACTTCGAATGATTTCATAAAAAAGCCATGGAAGGTAAAGGAAGATTCTGAGCCACAATCGAAATCTCGGAACAAAAGGTGAATGACCCGAGTTGAGCCAGGCCACGGCGAAGGAAAAAATAAGGCCCAAACCAAGATGAATCCATTCAAAGCTGGCAGAAAACAAAATCCAAAACACAAACAGTGCCATGGATTTTAAAAACAGGAATTCCGATGATATGGGTCTAGATCGAGTTGCCATAATAATATCAGATACAGTTTTGACTGGAGAGTATCAGTGTTATTCGATTTTTCCTAAAAAACCAGCCAGGGACTTAAAATGAAAAGTTTGTATTCTTGTAGCAGTCCAAACATTTTTCTTAATATTATGTCTAATCAGGGAAAATGAATCGCTTCCCAGGTCGCATTCGGATTGTACCGATGAAACTCAAAACTAGTGGGATCCAAGGCCACAAGATTAATCCACTCATTATGAAACAATTGTTGAAGGATAGAGTGTTTTTTTATGATGGATGAGATTACATTCGGCGTATGTTCGATGACCGCTAAAAGTCGCATCGGTTCATGATAGTGAGTGTCCCCATTATTGACTGTTTGTAAGGGGAACCCCATTTGCAAATCACTTTGACTTCCCAGCATCATCCCCACCCCCCCAACGACATTGTGCAACACCTTACTTCCACTTCCATAAGTCCATGGATCAACTGCAGAAAAATAATAACCTGTATTAATCCACTCGCCAACAATTAGTGGCGCGGTCATGATTTTTTCGAGAATAGCACCTTGAGGATCAGCAATAGGGTCATAAGAATGTAAGAAAACCCTACCGCCCAAATCTAATCCTTTGGTCAATTTTCGTCTTCCAATGAGAAACGCGCCATTGCCCGCTAATCCCCATTCTGGACGAGTATTCGCCCAATCGCAACTGCGTTCGTCTACATGAGCAAAAGCCTGCTCTGGAGAAATTTCAGTCGGAGCACTGGGAATGCGATGGCATCGCTCAAGAGCCTGCTTCGCACCAGCTTCTTCGAGATTCTTGTTCAACGCCTGTAAATCTTCTTTATGCGAATCAGGCAGTTCCTCTAGATCGTAAAACTCGACCCGATCAGTCGTCGTGTTATGTTTCCCCGGAAGAAACCAGGTGTCATCGGGAATCGGCAATCCTTTTTCCTTGAGAATGCGACGAACTTCAGGCTCATTCGCCATCGCGGCAAAAACTCGCGCATTTGCATCGCCCGGTGCTCCCCCGCAAGCCCCGCAATCCAACGCCCCATAATAGGGGTTGTTGTCGGTCTCACTCCCATGCCCACAGAGGCACACCAACCGCGAAAAATTTTGGGTTAACCCCATAGCACGCAAACCATTTTCGATAAATGTCGCCCGTTCCGAAAGAGAAAATCCCCCAGAAAGCCCAACAGGAATCCCTTCTGCATGCACTTCTCTAATCCGGGGGTTTTGAGGATCAGATGGCGTGAAAATTGAGATCTGGGTTGAAACCCTATGCGTAAACCAACTTTGGATAGTAGAGGTCAGTGCACGAAATGTTTTTTGAAACAAGGTCTTGCCCACCAACCCCAGACTAAAAAAGAACCCCAACACATCAATCACCATCATCGATCCGATAGGATGATGCTTCAGATCATGAAAAAAATGGTGCGCCAGCTGGCCCCAGCGAGTACCAGAAGAATATTTATCTAGCGCCGCTCTTTCTCCCAACCGAGGTGTTTCCGTCACAGCATGGTTAGGAGTCAATAACACCGGACATAAATCGGCACGTCGATTACTATCAAAAGCTTGATGGCTAATAGAAATGCCAAAAAATCCTGCAAACCCAAACGTCTCATAGGGACCTTGGGCTTCAATATGGCGACGAAATGATTCAGAGCGTACGTCAATACAAAAGACTAGTTGTGCGTGGGGACGCGTTTTCAATTCGGGCATCGTTCCTCGATGTGCTGAAATATTTCTCAGTATCTTCTCTCGAAAGGAATCTTCGTACGCCTCAATCCATACCCGCCCATGCTGATCAGCAGGGAAGTGATCTAACCACTGCAACAACATCTGGGCATCAGTGAGCGAGAGATCGTGAACTTCACTTGGAGATAATTCAAGAAACTGTGCCAAATGGAATAATCGCCATGCATGTAGACATTTCATCTGTTTGGTTGGATCCTCAGATTGCCCTCCATGCCCCATTTGTTGCTGGTATTCTTTGGATCGATCATTCCAATATGCAGTCAGGCCAGAAACCGTCCCATCAATGCCCCATTCTTGCTGACACTTAATGTTGGTCAACTCCACTTCATAGAATAAACGCACAGCCAGATATTGTGTGGTATCAATGGGATGTTTGTGTTGCGCAGGGTATGTTGGATGTTCCCCAAGCCACCGTATGTATCGCGTCCAGCCTGGTAATAATGATAGTTGCCTTGAGAGATAATCTTCCCATTGTTCTTGGGGAATTTCGAGTTGGTGCAAGCTGGAGTGGATCGCGTCCTCTGGAACGACAGGAAGGCTATAAACTTTTTGGGCGAAATCTGCAATCCCGAGAAGCTGCCCCGAAAAATCTTTCCGCACCAGTTTCCGCCATACTTGGTAGAAACCTTCTTCTCGGCCAGGCATTTCCCATCCGGCTAATCCTTCATCGAGAAACGCCGTCACCCATTTAATGAGCTGATTATTGATTTGGTCGACGACCACCCCACCCTCAGT
Organism: Nitrospinota bacterium; assembly: GCA_014382285.1. Classification (GTDB taxonomy): domain Bacteria; phylum Nitrospinota; class Nitrospinia; order Nitrospinales; family VA-1; genus LS-NOB. The sequence continues at coordinate 3,948 of JACNKA010000019.1, forward strand.
CAAACCATCAACCCAATCGCTGATGGTTCGTTGAGGCGGCAAGAAAATGGGCACAGAGGTTTGCGAATGCGACTCCTCGGATATTCGAGATGAATCATGAAAATCAGATGGCTCGAAGGTGGCTAACACACTCTCCCATAAATTCGT
>JACNKA010000018.1 GCA_014382285.1 Nitrospinota bacterium
TCAAAGGAACGCCGCTTGATCATGTTCCCATACACCACATTTGACTATAACTCGCAGAATAGAAAAAAATAATCCCTATCCCAATAAACAAAGATTGGATTAAAGAGCCGACAAAATACGACCCTCGCCATGCCCTACATTAAAGATTTTGGAAAAAAATTGAACTGGATTCATTTATTGATCTGAACTTTGAAGGTAATAATCAAGATGTTGAATACTTGGAATTTTAACACCGCAAAAATATTTCAATAAAACCCTACTGTTTTAAAGCAGTTGGTTCCTCTCATTTTGAGTAGATAATACCAAATTCACCCCAAAATTACCGAGCCACCATGAAATCGGCGTAAACCTGGTATAACTTTTGATTTAGTTTGGAATTTCCTGCGATTTAATCTGGGATATTCCCCTTGTCGCCAGCCTCACCACTATATTCACACAAACATCCCAATAAGTATTTTTTGGCGCTTTCAGGAACATCATTTTTAGCATCTGAGGTGACGAGTTATAATAATTCCGGTGATTTGACTACATATTGACTACACCTCGAAAGTAAATTTTATTCCTGAATTTAAAATCTGGTTAAATTGAAGAGTGAAATTTAAAAAAGCTGAGTTATATTGTTGCTTTCTTAAAGAGAAAAGTTTCTGAATTTCCATCGACTTGAACATCTATGCGGTCACCCTCAGAAAATTCGCCCTCCAGAATCTTACGGGATAAGGGGTCCTGAATATATTTTTGTAGCGCCCGTTTCAAAGGCCTCGCACCAAAAACCGGATCGTATCCTTTCTGAGACAGCAACTCCTTGACCTTGTCACTCAATACAATTGACATATTCTTCTCGGCCAAACGTGCGTGGAGTCCCTTCATTTGAACATCCACAATATTCAGAATTTGACCCTGTGTCAGATTACGAAACAAGACGATATCATCAATCCGGTTCAAAAACTCAGGGCGAAAATGGTTTCGTAGCTCCTGCCTGACCGTTTCCTGAACTTTCTCGTATTGGTTTTCCCAGACTTCTTGGGCCTGTCCTTCAGATTCTTGCAGAGCTGCTTCCAATCCAGTTTCTTCAATATACTTGCTGCCGATATTGGACGTCATTAGCAACACCGTATTGCGAAAATCTACGGTTTTGCCTTGGCCATCGGTCAATCGACCCTCATCGAGAATCTGCAGGAATATATTAAAAACATCATTATGTGCTTTTTCAATCTCGTCAAACAACACCACACTGTAAGGTTTGCGCCGGACATGCTCAGTCAGATATCCACCTTCCTCATAACCCACATAACCTGGAGGTGCGCCGATGAGTCGTGCTACTGAATGCTTTTCCATATACTCAGACATGTCGATTCGTATCATGGATTGCTCATCGTCAAACAAAAACTCGGCTAGAGACCTGGCCAACTGGGTTTTCCCGACCCCGGTCGGCCCCAGAAACATAAAACTACCTATTGGACGTGATGGGTCCTGCAATCCTGCTCGAGCCCGTCTGATTGAATTCGAAACCAGACGCACGGCATCATCCTGCCCTACCACTTTCTGATGGAGTGTCTCCTCCATCTTGAGTAATCGCTGTTTTTCGGGTTCCATCATGCGTTCGACTGGAATCCCCGTCCAGCGGGAAACAATGCGGCTGATGTCTTCTTCACCAACTTCCTCATTAAGCATCTTATGCACATCTTGGTCGTTGTTCTGAGCCTGCTCCAATCCTTCTAGTTCACGAGTTAACCGGGGAAGTGTGCTGAACTTCAACTCTGCTGCCAGTTCAAGACGACCTTCTCGTTCAGCCGACTCGCACTCATGGGTGACGGATTCCACTTGTTCCTTCAGGGATCGTTTTTCTGCGATGATTTTTTTCTCGCTTTGCCACTGCTCCTTCATGACAGAACATTTTTCTTGCAGTACGTTAAGGTCAGCCCCTATTTTTTCCAAACGTTTCTTAGATTCCACATCGTTTTCTTTTTTCAACGCTTCGCGCTCAATCTCCAACTGGATGATTTTTCGCTGAAACTCGTCAATTTCAGCAGGCATAGAATCAATCTGCATTCTTAGGCTGGATGCGGCTTCATCAATGAGGTCAATGGCTTTATCCGGTAAAAATCGGTCAGAAATATAACGATGTGACAAACGTGCGGCTGCAAGAATGGCAGAATCTTGAATTCGCACTCCGTGATGCACTTCATATTTACCCTTTAAACCACGCAAAATGGAAATAGTATCTTCAACCGTTGGTTCACCTACCGGAACGGGTTGGAACCGACGCTCCAACGCCGCGTCTTTTTCGATATATTTACGGAATTCGTTCAGAGTGGTGGCACCGACGCAATGCAGTTCCCCACGAGCCAGAGCGGGTTTGAGCATATTGGACGCGTCCATGGAGCCTTCAGCAGATCCAGCACCAACTAAGGTGTGCAGTTCATCAATGAATAAAATTATTTCGCCATTGGAGTTACTAATTTCCTTGAGGACCGATTTCAATCGGTCTTCAAATTCGCCACGATACTTGCTGCCCGCAACTAACTGAGCCAGGTCGAGCATGAGTATGCGTTTTTCCTTGAGGCCTTCAGGAACATCCTGGTTCACTATACGCTGGGCAAGGCCTTCAATAATAGCCGTCTTACCCACACCCGGTTCGCCAATGAGCACCGGATTGTTCTTTGTTCGTCTGGAAAGCACTTGAATTACACGTCGGATTTCACCATCGCGTCCAATCACCGGATCAAGTTTCCCTGAGCGCGCAGACTTAGTGAGGTCCAAACAGAATTTATCCAACACCTGGTATTTACTTTCGGGATTGGGATCGGTCACCCGTTGGCTCCCTCGAACCGATTGTAAGGCCTTCAACAGATCATCGTATTTTATTCCCAGGGACTTGAATACGGAATTAGCTTTTTTATGGTTGGCTACCGCAAGTAAAATATGCTCTGCACTGAGAAACTCATCTTTCATTTTTTGAGCTTCTTCTTCAGCTTTACTGACTACATTATTCAGCGTTTCAGAGAGAAAGACCTGCCCCGCATTCGATACTTTTGGAAGTTTCGCAATCCTCTCTTGCAACGCTCCCTGAACTTGGTCAGAGTCTACCCCCACCTTTTTTACTAATGCAGTGGCTATACCATCAGTGTCCTGAAACAAAGATAGCAACAGATGTTCACATTCCAAGGCCTGTTGGCTTCCTGAGGAACACAAGGCTTGGGCAGCAGAAAACGCCTCCTGCAATTTAATTGTCATTTGGTCAAAACGCATATCTAATTACCTCAATTCAGGGAATCACTACTTCTAGAGTTAGATAAGACCGAACTTAATAATTGTCAAGGCACTACGATTTTTACCAGTGGTCTGCATACACAGATGCAGTCAAAATGTAGCAACTTAGCGGAAACACCGGAGGGGATCGAGAGGAACTGTATTATTGTTGAGAGCATGCCGATATTGCGCTCAAGTGGTCACGGTAATAATTCCAGCCGGCCAACTAAAACTGTCTTAATTGGTCAATTGTTTAGGAATTGAATAGTTGGGAAAAGAGCGCGGGGCAAATAAGTGGCAAAACTTACTGAGGCAAGCTAGCCATAGCTTGATCTTGCTCAGTAAAAGTGGACACAAAGAAAGTGATGAATATAATCATTTTTGGAGGTGTTCTTTATGGGAAAGAAGCGCAATCAGTATACAAAAGAGTATAAAGTTGAAGCAGTTCGTTTAATGGTTGAAGAGGGCAGACCTATTTCTGAGTTAGCTCGTGAGCTAGGAACAGCCCAGAGTTTATTGCACCGTTGGAAAAAGAAATCTGAGGAAGGAAAAATCGATCCTTTTCCGGGCAAAGGCCGCTTGAGTCCAGAAGATGAGGAGTTACGCCAGTTGAGACGAGAGAATAAACGTCTTCGTATGGAACGTGACATATTAAAAAAAGCAGTGGCCATCTTCTCAGAGGAACCGCAATGAAGTACGTTTTTATACGGGATCATCGAGGAGCATTTCCAGTAGATTTGATGTGTCGGTCTCTGGGGGTGGGTAGTAGTGGGTTCTATGCCTGGCTGAAACGTCCTGAAAGCCCACGTCGT
>JACNKA010000094.1 GCA_014382285.1 Nitrospinota bacterium
CAGCGGACGATAAGCACGTTGGTCGAGGTTACCCTGAATAGCACCGAATAGTCTTGTCAGGGATAAGGGATGGGATGTAACGCGATTCATGATGACTCCTCCAGATAAGTGCGACCAGCGTGACGCTGGACTCGATGGGAAATGGTTCTTTACGGCAGGAGGTTAACGGAACACCGGCTTCCGCTATCTCAAGGTCAATATATTCAATGCGTTACAAAAGGTCAAGCGAAAAGGCGAGAAAAAACAGTGGGTTAGCGGCGAGATGTCCCTCTAAACACGTATTCCTGGCGTTATGACCCGCTAGTGGAGGAGTAAAATGAGGAGGCTTTATATTGCACAATACCGCGTGACATGAGGACATTGAGGACAGCGACTCCCGGAACACCCAGTATCATACCCGCGAGCCCAAACAATTCCCCGCCCAGCAAAACAGCAAGAATCACGGCTACCGGATGCAACCCGATGTTATCGCCCACCACTCGAGGTGTGATGAGCATGCCCTCCATGGCCTGGACAAAACCAAAAACACCCGCAACAGCCAGTACCGGCAACCACTCCTGAGTGTGCATATAAGTTAAAAGTGCAGAGGGCACAAAACCCAGAACCAGCCCCAGATAAGGAACGAGGTTGACCAGTCCCGCCATCATCCCAAGTGACAGGCTCATTGGCGTATCACACAAAAACAGACCGATCGAATACATGGTTCCCATTAAACCAGCGACCACCAACTGTCCGCGCACAAAACGCGAGAGAATCTGATCAATCTCCAGAACAAGGTCTTTGCTCTTTTCCTGCAACCGGGGGGGCACCAGTGCTAATAGTTTTTCATTGATCGAGTCAAAATCGCGCAGCAAATAAAACATCACGACAGGAATGATGATCAGGTTGGCAAACATCAAAACAATATTGAACAGATTAGAAATCGATCCCCAGATAAATTTACTGGAAAACTGCAGAATTTTCATCGGCAGTTCCCCAAAACGCGACAACCCTTCATTGAGAAACGCTTCAACCTTTGCCGGGTCCAAACCACTGATCAAATCCAGAATCGGACGAAACCACTCCTGAAAGATTCCAATATAGGTGGGAATATTTTTTGCAAGGCTTTCTGCCTGCATGCTAATAATCGGAATCAGCAAAACTCCAGAACCCAGCACCAGAAGAAAAAAAACCAGCATCAAAACCAAAGCAGAAAGAGTTCTTGAAAGTTTAAAAGAAGCCAGCCGATCTACCAGAGGGTCCATCAGGTAAGCCAGCGCAAACGCAATAAAAAAGGGGGCCACCACGCGGCGAGAAAAATAAAGCACAACGCAGACCCCCAAAGCCACTGCCAGGGAAAGAAATAACAGGTTTTTATTTTTTTCCTGATTCATATTTACATGTCCGACATAGATAACGGTGGAGCTTCAGGAACTTTCTTCACCGGTGCCTCCACCCCCTTTTCCCAATAACGGCGGAACGAGGGGATAAGAAAATCCGCAAGTTTTTTGCTGGCAATGTCAAAAGCTTCCAGTTCCGCCTGCAAAGCCTGCTCATGTTTGATCGTGGAAAAATCACTCTTGGCCGCTATCAACGAGGACTCTAAAGTCGACACCACTTTGACATTGATATTGGCCTGGACCGTTTTGATGTCATCTTTCGCATTTTTCCCGCGCAGACTGGATACAGCCGTACCCACGATAACGATGTCAGCCCCCGTTTTCAAGCCTATACTCCTCGCAGAACTCAGATCGCCCTTGATGGCGTTGAGGACAGTTGTTTCCGAAATCAATTCGCGTAGTTGTTCCCGACCTATCACCTCGATTCCATCCTCCATCAGGTTTTTAACAAGCTGGGTCTCTGAAATGGGAAAGATATCCCAAAAAGAATTCACCGGAGCAGAAGTAAAACTGGTTTCCTTGATCAACACAGCCACTTTATTTTCGCTGGCCGGACCGGTAATCACCCCCAACCCTGCCAGAGCCTGGCTCAATGCAGAGGGAAAAAACCGCATTTCTAATCTCACATCACTGGTCCTGCTCGTCAGGTCATCATGCGCTTCCACAAAACGATAGCTTTTTACATAACGGGAAGCGCGTCTTAAAATTTTCCGCAAGTCTCTCTGGTTGGCTTCAAACTCCTCCTCGCCCATCATCTCTTTCAATGCTTCTTCCAGGCCATTCTTCAAAGCCAGGTTCACGGCTTTTTCCCGAGCGACCACATAGTTTTCACCCTGCACCTGAACGGTTGCGAACCCCTCATAAACATCCCCCATCTTTTGTTGCGCAAACACTTCGGCATTGAAAAATCCGCCAGCGATGAAGAACCAGAAACCCATCAGGAGAAATGGGAAACTTCGCCACCCATTCATGCTCATACTCGTTTCTTTCGCCGTGGTTTAATCGGTTCAGGTTCATTGACAACAAGTTTTTTCAACGACTTGATTTCTTTGGTGCTGAGAAACCGGCAGGCCCCAAGAGGAAGCCCTGTCAGGCCCATCCCTGCAAAATGAGTGCGCTGGAGTTTGATCACCGGGTGGCCGATATGCTCACACACTCTTTTGATATGATGGTTCTTGCCTTCCACCAGAGTCAAAATGAGAAAACAGTTTTTGCCACTCACCCTTGCCACCTTTGCCACAATAGGCTTGAACTTGCTGTCTTCAAGGTGCACACCACGCGCCAGTCTTTTTAAGGTTTTTTCATTCGGCACCCCCGCTACCTTGACTTTATAGGTGCGCGGCACCGCATACTTAGGGTCCAGGAGTTTCTTTGCGAGCAAACCATCATTGGTGAACAGCAATGCACCCTGGGTATTGTAGTCCAGACGGCCGACAGGAAAAACCCGGGACTCCACCACTCGAACGTATTCCATGACAGTGGTTCGCCCTCGCTTGTCATCATCCATCGTGGTCAAACAACCCGTAGGCTTGTTCAGAATAATATAGGCCGATTCCTGGCGACGGGGAATCAGTTTCCCCTGCACCTTGATATCGTCCTTAACCGGATCAGCCAGAGAACCCAACTGGGTCACGACCTGACCGTTCACACTGACCTTGCCCGACTCAATCCACCTTTCCGCTTCACGGCGTGAAGCAAGCCCGGCATCGGCAATTATTTTTTGCAAACGAATCTTCATTAAGTAACCAATTAAATTTATAAGAAAATGAGAAGAGAACAAACCAGCATTACGCTGGGCTTAATGGACTGTTATGCCTTGCCAAAGCACTCCACCCTACAAAGTGCAACCCCCTCAATCCCCCCTTGTCAGGGGGAATTAATTTAATGTCCCCCCTGACAAGGGGGGATTAGGGGGGTTAAAACCATTAACTAAGAATACTCATGCAATATCTGGACTAGTGGTTTTCGGTGTCGGGTTCGGCCTCACTGGTCGAGACCTCAGAGGCCTCCGAGGCTAAGAATTCGATTTGAGTTTGAAGCGGAGGATCTTCTCCTTCCAACTCTTCCCTCAAATCTTCCAGAGTGGGTAGATCGCTCAAGTCTTTCAGGCCAAAATATTCCAGAAACTTTTGGGTCGTTCGATACATAATGGGTCGGCCTGGAACTTTTTTTCGCCCAGCAGGACCGACCACTTTTTTCTCTAAAAGGGTCTTGATCACACCGCTTGAATCCACCCCGCGAATTTCATCCACCTCCTGACGAGTGAGCGGTTGCTTGTAGGCAATGATCGACAAGGTGTCCAGGCTAGGTTGAGACAGCCGGGCGGAACGGTCGAGCTTCAAAAACTTGCGGATAAAATCGTTGTATTCATGCCGAGTGCTAAGCTGGTAGCCATCCGCCACTTCCGTGATCTGCAAATTGCGCGAATTGTACTCATCCTTCAATTCATCAAGAATGGATTGCAATTGGTCTTTATCTGTTCCATCCAGAAAAATTTTGCACAGCTCACCAGCATTGATAGGCTGATCCGCCGCCAAAAGAACATTCTCAACAATAGATTTTAATTCTTCACGTTCCATATTTCTCTCATAATTAACGCTCCTCTAACGAGGGAGGCAGATAGCAATAATTTGTCAAGCCGAGTCAAACCGTTGCCAACCAAATAAAGCTATTGCACGCTGGCCTCACGCCTAGTGATCGGGGTCGAAGTATTTGCTCAACGCCAAACCTTGCGAGTGGTAATTGGAGTTCAGGGACAAACCATACAACTTTTCTGGTCGTTCCACCACTTTTTCAAACTTCAGGCGACAGAAAGTCTGCCCGTCTTCCACCATAAAAGGGACGTCATGGGGTCGCACTTCCATCACCGCTCGCGTACCCTGATTAATAAGTTCATCGGTTCCATTCCAGCCAAATCCAGAATCAAAAAACCCCGCGTAATGAGTGCGAAGTTCTCCGCTATTCGGTTCATAAGCAACCATTTCCGCCAACCAGTCGGGCCAGATGCACACTCTTTCCTTCGACATCATTATATAGAAACTTTCCGGCTCCAGAATCAATCTATTCTTTTTATTTTTGTGAATCGGTTCCCAGAACTCCTCCGCCTTATAATGCCGGATTTTGGATAAATCAATAACCGTGGAGTTGGTCTTGGCCTTGTAGGCAATGATTGATTCCGGCTGATCTCCAGCGACATCGACGCTGACATAAATCCCTTCCTCTACTTTGACCTCAGCGACAGGGATGGAGAATCCGTTTCGATCAAATAAAATAGGGTTTTTCCTATATTTGAACACCAACTTCTTTTTGTCCAGACTCTGCGATGCAACATTCGCAATCCGCAACTGGTTCAGGGACAACCCAGCATGGATCTTCACAGGAAAGGAGCGGGAAATGATCTCCAGATACATTTTGCCCCGATAACCAAGGGGAATCTCATCAAACCGGTGCCCCTTATCCACAATGACCCGGGTGAACATGTCCAGTCTGCCCGTCGAACTTTTTGGGTTTGCCAGTCCATACAAAGAAGGTGGTAGAGACAGCTCTTCCATTAAAGGGATCAGATAAATGGCATTTTTCTCCAATATCCCGCCATCAGTAATATCGAATTCGTAAAGACTGACCTCCTTGAGCTTCGTTTCCACCGGCTCATTTTCCGGCAGAAAACTGCACTGGATTCGGTAGGCCTTGTGTCCCAGCCGCAAGTCCATGCTCACGGGCTGAATCTGGGAGGCAGTAATCGGCTCTTGCGAGTGGATCATCCCCTGACGATGCGCCTGCTCAATCAATTGGCAGGGAAGATACCCAGGCTTTCCCTTTAATTGATCCATCAGGTCGGTTTCCAATATTTTATCTTCAGAGTTCATTAAGAGTTTCAGTATACTGTTGAAAAATCAGCCCGGAAAAAACCTTTTTTGGCAGAGAAACGGCTCTTTATCGCCTTTTTAACAGGCACACCCGGTTGACAGGCTGTTTGAGGCTATGATTTAATCGTATTACTCATAATAATTCAACCTGATTATTCTGAATCAGAGGAATAAAAATCATTTATAGACGATCTTTATACGACCGATCTTACTAACGTTCACCCAAGCAAGGTTCCAAAAAAAAACTATGAGCTCCAAAAATAAAAAAATTGAGTCACCAAAAAACAGTCTCCTGAAACGCTCCTTCATGATGTTTACCTGGGTGACCGTATTAGGTGTTGGACTGTGGGCCTTGATGCATTATTCAGCGCCTGAAAGCAACCTGGAACCTTATAAAAATATTCAAGAAGCCAAAGCGGAACGGGAAAAAGCGGAACGTGAAAAAGCGGGACGTGAGAAAACGGAACCGGGAAAAAAGGAAACCCAAAAAAATACCGAATTCACCCTGCCCAGTGATCTGGATACGGGAAACCTGATTAAAGCCGCCACATCGCTGCCTACTCCACAACAGTCGCAGTTACCCCGGGAAGCTCTGGAACATATCCAGAAAGGTATGCTGTTCACGGAGGAAGGCAAGTTCAACGCCGGAGATATGGAGTTTGAAAAAGCCGCTAAAATCAGCCCCAATTCACCGGAATTGTTTTCGATCTGGGGCGCGGCTCTGCGCATGGCGAAAAAGTATGAAGGAGCCAATAGACGTTTTGCCCGGGCCCATGAGCTTTCCCCAAATGATGAAGAAATCACTTTTAACTGGGGCATGACTGAACTAGAAGCAGACCACCCTGAAGATGCCATCCGGTTGTTTCAAAAAACCGTAAAACTTTCTCCCAACAATTATATGGCCTACAACATGCTGGGGAAAGCCCATGGCAGGAAGAAAATGTACGAAGAGGAGAAATCAGCCTACACGAAGGCCATTTCTATCAATCCTGATTTTGCCCAAGGGCATTTCAACCTAGGCATCGTATTGGGCATCCAGAAAAAATTTGAGACCGCCGGACCGCATTTCCTCAAGGCTATTGAGCTTGACAAACAGTTCGAAAAACCTTTCGTCATCCAGATGCTGACTGCATTAGGACTTTATGACCCAGCGGCTGAAAAACCGATCAAGCAAGACGAATCAAAACCACCGGTTCAGCAAGCAAAAGTCGAAACTCCGCCAGCCAAAGAAGAAATCAAAAAAGTTTCGGACGAGAAAAAATCCGAAGGCTCTGGCTCAGAACACAAGATGGAAGAAGGTTCCAAGAAAGTTAAAAACACGACCACGATAAAAGGCAATATCAAGATCAATGGTCGCGCGCCTGGCCTCAACACGCTGGTATTTCTGGAAACCAAAAGCAAACTGAGGGTGGGTAAGCAGCAATCCCAGAAACTGACCATACGCCAGAATGGCTTGCAATTTAGCCCGCAACACTCGGTTGTTCAGGTGGGGTCCACCGTTACGTTCTCCAACGAAGACCGTGAGGTGCATAATATTTTTTCCAAATCTTTGAGCAATCAGTTCAATCTGGGGGCCATGGCATCAGGCTCTTTCAAAACCATCGATTTCACCCAGGCCGGGCCCGTGGTGCTGAGGTGCAATATGCATAAAGATATGATCGGGACTCTGTTTGTTGTGCCCAATGGTTATTACACCAAACCCGATGCCAACGGAGACTACCAGTTCGACAACGTCAAGAGCGAAGGCTACATCATGCAGGTCTGGGACCCGATACTGGCCCCAGAGGAAGTCGAAGCCAACCTCAAGTCTGCCGATCTGACCGGTGTTGACCAGACTTTCGACTTCGATATCAAGTCCGCTTCGGTGCCCGGAGAAATCCATGACATGACCGATCCGACCGATTACAACACCATTGTGGACAATATCGAAAAAGAAATGCTGCAAGCCATTGAGGACTGGAAAAACGGCAAAAAGTTTATCTCCCGCAAACGCATGCTGATGGCCATCACCAAACATTATGATGGCGAAGGCTTAAAAGGCGCGATCGCTAAAAGTTTCAGTTCCAAACGCAGCATGCAACTGGAACAGAAACTGGATAAGATCCGCAAAGAAATTTCTGGATACGGCAAGGCAGGCGAAGAGGTCACCGAGAACTCACTCATCAGTCAGGCCAGGTTCGCCGTCTCACAACTGCGCCTGAACGTCAAAGAACTCGAAGCCCGCCTCCAACCTGCTCCTGTGGGTGGGGAATAGGCTTCTAGCTCGAATATTGCACACGGGATTATAAATGGCCCCTTAGCAGGGAGGGCAATGCGGCGTTGACGCGACCGCCGAAGGCGTGGAGACCACTCCCACCCAAGGGAGTGGGTTCGATGGGTCAAATTCAGGAATAATATGGGTATTAGAGTCTTCATTTTTCAATTTTTCATCTTTTGTTTTTTATCTGGTTGTAGCAACTTTTCATTAGAAAAGTTGCTGTACGATCTCAACCAAAGCGTACAAAATGAGCAATGCAGAAAAGACCTCACCTCAACATGCCCCAAATTTGATAGCTATGAAACTTACAACAAAAAGCGTGAGGAATTAGAAAGTAAGAAAGACCAAGTGCCTCTGCCAGCATCGCAATAACTGAATAATCCAACTTAACGAGATAGAGAATTCGATAATGGAGTTATGGAAGGAATTACCGAGTTGAGCAACCCCCTTAATCCCCCTTGTCAGGGGGAATGTCAAAACTGAGCCACGATCGAGGAACTAGAGAAAACCTAATTCTTAACCAGTGCAACTATAACGTTTCACTTAAAATCGTCTTGACCTATTGCCAGCGGCGGTTCGCCGCTGTTATATTGCCCCTATGAGCCTACTTATCTACAACACCCTGACGCGGAAAAAAGAGGAGTTCACTCCCCTTAAAGAAAAGCAGATCGGCATGTACGTATGCGGTGTCACGGTCTATGACTATTGCCATGTCGGACACGCCCGCGCCGCCATCGTCTTCGACACCTTTTACCGTTATTTCCAGTATGCCGGTTACGAAGTCCGTTTCGTGCGCAACTTCACCGACATCGACGACAAGATCATCAACCGCGCCAATGAAGAAGGTGTGGACTGGCAGGAGGTCAACCGCAAATACATCGCCGCGTTTTATGAAGACATGGGCAAACTCAACATTGCCGCCCCCACCGAAGAACCAAAAGCCACTGACCACATCCCTGAAATGCTCGACATGATCCAGTCTCTGGTCGAACAGGAGAAAGCTTATGAAGCCGAGGGCGATGTCTTCTATTCCATAAAATCATTTAAGGACTATGGCTGTCTTTCCGGGAAAAACATTGATGACCTGCAATCGGGGGCCCGTGTCGAAGTCAACGACACCAAACGTAATCCACTGGACTTCGCTTTATGGAAAAAGAGTAAGCCAGGCGAACCGTTTTGGGAAAGCCCTTGGGGACCAGGCCGACCCGGTTGGCATATTGAATGCTCGGCAATGAGCAAAAAATATCTCGGTGACACCTTCGACATTCATGGAGGCGGTAAGGACTTGGTGTTTCCACACCATGAAAATGAAATCGCGCAGTCCTGTGGTTGCACCGGCAAACAACCGGTGCGCTACTGGGTGCATAACGGATTCGTCAACATTGACAAAGAAAAGATGTCCAAGTCTCTCGGAAACTTTTTTACCATCCGCGAGGTTTGCAAAAAATATCACCCTGAAGTTTTGCGCCTGTTTCTCATCAGCAGTCATTACCGCAGCCCAATCGACTTCTCGGAAAAGAATCTGGATGACGCCACCAAAGTGCTTTCCCGCTTCTATGAAGGGTTGGCAGGGGCGCGCGAAAAAATTGGAAATCTGGCATCCATCCCTGACTTTCAGGAAAAAATCAAGAACCATGCGTTTACAAAAAAGTTTGAGACAGCCATGAACGACGACTTGAACACGGCTGTGGCAATGGCACATATGAACGAGGAACTGCGCAATCTCAACAGCGCTGTGCCTGGAAAAAATGAAACCGAAGACCTTGCCATCGCAACCGCAGCATGGGAGGCGGCGGGAAATATTCTGGGACTGTTTGCCCACACTCCTGAAGAGTTTGAAAAACAACTCTTCGAAATCAAGAACAGCGACTTGGGCCTGGATGTCAGCAAAATCGAGCAGTTGATCGCAGATCGCAACTCGGCACGCCAGTCCAAAAACTGGGCAGAAGCAGACCGTTGCCGGGACGACCTGACCAAAATGGGAATTCTTATCGAGGACACTCCAAATGGCACCGAGTGGAAGCTGAAATGACGGCAACGTTTTCAGACTCGTACCTGAAGTTCACCCAGATCTACAACCAACTGGAGGTTCGGGAAGAAGACCACACTATCCGCGTGCCTGAAAAAGTCATCCGCTGTATCTGGAACGACCAACTGTTTTGCACACCCTCTCTCAAGACCAATGATGACCAAAATCTGGAAATCGTTTTTCCCGGATACTGGAATTTCGGCAAAGGCCCCGATTTCACCCGTGCCACCATCAAGGTGAATGGAAAAATCTATGAAGGCGATGTGGAACTGCACGTCTACTCCACCGACTGGAAGGCTCACGGGCACTCCCGGAACACGGACTTTGACAATGTTATCCTGCATGTTTATATGTGGCAGGGCCGGGGCAAAAAACCTCGACCCCCGGCGGAACAACAAGGCCTTCCCTTCCAGTTTGAAATCAAGAATTATCTGACCCAAGGCATCATTGACCTCAACAATGAACTCGATTTTGAAAACTACCCAACGCTGAATTCCGGCAATGTTGGTCTGTGCCATCAGCCGTTGGCACAACTGTCGGAAGAAAAACTCACTCAACTTTTGGATGCGGCGGGTGAAGCACGAGTATTCACCAAAATGGAGCGATTCCACGATTCAGTCATTATCGAAGGCTACGAGCAAACTTTTTACCGGGGTGTTGCGGAAGCTTTGGGTTACCCCGAAAACAAACAACCGTTTCAAGTTCTGGCCGACACTCTGCCTTTGACCGAGTTAAAAAACCGGGTGTCCACAAAAATCCGCAAAGAAGAAAGAGTTCTACACTATCAGGCTTTGCTCTTTGGTGTCTCGGGGTTGATGAATGAGGACACAGAAAAAGCAACCGGGTTCCGCAAACTCCTGCCTATATGGAAGTCTTACCGAGACCGGGTTCCCCCTTCCTCTTTGAAGAAAGAGGATTGGAGTTTTCGTGCTATTAGACCTGCCAATTATCCGTACAGGCGGCTGGCAGGATTAGCCCATTTGCTCGTGCGTCACGAAAAATCGGGGATGTTTGCAGACTTTATCGGGTCTTATCAAAAAATCATCACCTCTTCCAACCAGAAAATTCCCGACAAAAAAACTTTAACCGCCTTCAATGATTTCTTTTGTGTGGCTGCCGATGATTACTGGGCAAACCATTGCACCCCCGATGGCAGACCCCTTCCGCAGTCTCAGCAACTTGTCGGCTCGGCGCGGTCCCGCGAAATCATCATCAACATCGGTTTGCCCATAGGCCTGATCTTTGCGCGGGCGGGAAAATTCAAAGATCTGGATACGGGACTCAACGCCCTTTATCAAACTGGCAAGAGCACCAGCGACCACAAACTGCTTCGCTTTATGAAACATTATATTTTTGGCAACCGGGAGGAAATGCTCCGGGTACTGCATTCCGAGAAACAAAATCAGGGATTGATGCAGGTTTATCAGGATTTTTGCACCCAGAACGGGAATAATTGTCTGCATTGCCCGTTTCCCATTGTCTGCATTGCCCGTTTCCCAATGTGGTTAACAAGTATTTTTCCTAGAAAAAAACAAACATTGCATTAATTCCCATTGCGCAATCAACCTATTTCCCCTAAAATCGACATCCCCCTTGATTGTATTCAGCTTTCGAGATAGAGTAATTGTTTCCCCATTCAGCAATAAGGAAATTCTATTTTATATGGATCATTTAGACGAACTAGAAAATCAAAGTATTTTCATACTACGTGAAGCTTATAAAAATTTTAAAAATCTGGCAATGCTGTGGTCAATCGGAAAAGACTCTACCATTCTGGTCTGGCTCGCACGTAAGGCTTTTTTTGGTCACTGTCCCATTCAACTGGTTCACATCGACACCACCTTTAAGATTCCCGCTATGATCGAATATCGGGATCGTGTCGCCAAAGAATGGGGACTGAATCTGGTGGTCGGTAAGAACCAGAAGGCATTGGACGAGGGTATGAATCATGAAAAGGGCCGATTGGTTTGCTGTGAAGCATTGAAAACCAATGGTCTGCAATGCATCATGGAAGAACACGGTTATACTGGACTGATTCTGGGCATCCGAAGAGATGAAGAAGGCACCCGTGCCAAGGAACGTTATTTCTCGCCACGGGATAAAAATTTCGAATGGAACTTCAAGGATCAGCCACCCGAATTATGGGACCAGTATAAAACCAGTTTTGCCGAAGATACGCACATCCGCATTCACCCGATCCTGCATTGGACGGAACTGAATGTCTGGGAATACATACAGAGGGAGAAGATCCCCATCATTGATCTCTATTTCGCCACCCCGGAAGGGAAACGTTACAGGTCTCTGGGTTGCGCCCCTTGTACCGGAACCATTGACTCCAAAGCCAGAAACGTGGACGAAATCGTCGAGGAACTAAAACACAACACGACAGCATCAGAGCGCTCCGGCCGGGCACAGGATCAGGAAAACACCTATGCCATGCAGAAACTGCGAGCCCGGGGGTATATGTAAATGGGCAATAATATAAACACTCTAGAACTTTCCAGCCGTCTTTTACGGCTGGTCATCGTTGGTCATGTGGATCATGGAAAATCTACTCTGGTCGGACGTCTTCTCTCCGACACAGGAAGCCTGCCTGATGGTAAACTCGATTTGATTCACGACATCTGCAAGCAACAGGGCAAGGAATTCGAGTTCGCTTTTTTGCTGGATGCTTTGGAAGAAGAGCAGGAGCAGGGTATCACCATCGATACCTCACAAATTTTTTTCCATACCGCACAACGCAAATACGTCATCATCGATGCGCCAGGTCATAAAGAGTTTTTGAAAAACATGGTGACCGGTGCCGCCGATGCCGAGGCCGCCCTCCTGCTGATTGACGCCAACGAAGGTGTGCAGGAACAATCACGCAGACATGGGTACATTTTAAAATTGCTGGGGCTCACTCAGGTCGCGGTGGTGATCAACAAGATGGACCTCAAGGATTATGACGAGCAGGTTTATAACAATATCCGATCAGAATATACCGCCTTTCTGGATTCATTGGGAATTGAAGCGCGGGAGTTTATTCCCGTTTCCGCCAAACTCGGTGTCAACATCGCTTCATTGAAAGATGAAATGCCCTGGTACAAAGGGCCGACTGTTTTAACCATGCTCGACCAGTTCGAGAAAAAGCCGCCACTGGATCATCTCCCATTCCGGTTTCCGGTTCAGGATGTTTATAAATTTGACGAACGGCGCATCATCGCCGGGCGGCTAGAGTCGGGCAAGCTCAAGACTGGGGACAGAGTCATCTTCTCCCCTTCCAATAAACAGGCGGTGGTAAAATCCATCGAAGCCTGGAGCGTGCCTGAGAAGCCTACTCAAGCCACCGCTTCCGAATCCACCGGATTCACTCTCGATGAGCAGATATTTGTAGAGCGCGGCGATGTGTGCACACTCATGGATCAGTTGCCCATCGTCTCCACCACTTTCGATGCTAATGTTTTCTGGATGGGGAAAAACAATCTGGAAAAAGGCCGAAAGTTTACTATCAAATTAAACACACAAGAAGAGGAGTGCGAGGTGGTGGAGTTTAAAAAAGCCATCGATGCCTCTACCCTTGAGACCTTGTCAAATCAGGATTATATCGCCAAGAATGACGTTGCCGAATTGACCTTGAAAACGCGGAGCCCGGTAGCCTTTGACTTGTTCGGGACCATCGCCAACACCGGCCGGTTCGTCCTGGTCGATGAGTACGATGTCTGCGGCGGCGGCATCATCACCACCTACACTCCAGCGACCAAGGCCGACAAACTCAGAGACGAAGTTCGCACAAGAGATTTCAATTGGATCAAGAGCGAAATCAAGCCGGAAGAAAGGGCGTACCGCAACGGACACCGGGCGGCATTGATCCTCATTACCGGCGACCCCGGCACCGGAAAAGGTCCGCTGGCCAGAACTCTCGAACACAGTTTGTTCCAGAACAATTTTCAAAGTTATTTGCTCGATCGCAGAAATGTTAATCTGGGAGTCGGAGCCGACCTGGATGATCCTAAAAGCACTGGCGAGAGCGAATCCGCCCGAAGGTTGGGAGAAGTAGCAAAACTATTTCTTGATGCTGGCCATGTGGTGATCTCCACCAGCAACGCTTTCCATCAGGAAGATCAGGCCGACCTTAGACTATTGGCCAACCCCTATCAGGTTGTAGAGATTCAGGTGGGAAATCAATCGTCAGGAGAACCTGATCTGGTTCTCTCTTTGGATGAAGCACAAAACGCCAAAGAGGCCTCTCTCAAAGTTCAGAACTTTCTCAAAGAAAAGAAAATTCTAATGGGCCACAATTACTCTATATAACCCAAGGCTGTGGGTAGCAGAAAACGTCATTGCGAGCAAAGCGAAGCCGTGATGTCCCATCTATAGCTTTCGTGCCCTGAAAGGGTAAATCCAGAAAAAGTCTGGATCGCCACACCGCTTTCAGCGGTTCGCGATGACACAATTATGGAATGGAAAACAGGTTTTACGCTGAATTAATCGGTTGACATTGCCCGGGATATCCGGCATTAATAACGTTCCTTAAAAGCAGTAAACCCAAGCGGGAGCTAGTCCTACCATGCCTAAAATCAAGGTCATCAACACCGAAACCAACGAAACCATTGATTTAAAAGCTGGTTATGGTGCGAACTTAAGAAAGGCCGCGCTTTATAACGGTGCCGAGGTTTATAAAGGACTGAGCAAGTTCTTAAACTGCCGAGGACATGGCATGTGTGGCAAATGCGTGGTGGAAATTGAGCCGATGGAAAACGTCAACCCACGCACCTTTTTTGAAAATCTCCACAAGCTCAAAGACCACCAGAAACTCGGATGCCGCGTGAAAGTTTACGGAGACATCACCGTCAAAGCCGCTATCGTCGACTGACCATGGTTGGCTCCCTCTTTCTTAAACTCGAACAATAGGAACACGTTTTGTTCGATGGGCTGGGGTGATTTACCTTCCGGATTCACTAACACTCCTCTTTGCTTTTAGTTCTTAGGTTCATCTCTTTCCCCTCACAGCACACCCTTCACCACTTATCTTTAGAACGATGGGTTTTGGTGTTTCAAAATTCTCATAATTTCCACGGTGTCGCCTTCGATCCGGTAGTAAATAGAATGCGCACCACATATACTACGTCGGTATCCTATACGGATATGGTCAACGGCTGGATAAAGCATGGGCTGGTCGGCCAATACCAAAAATCGCTGTTTGAGTCTGTCGCGATATCGATCTGACTGCTCGACACCATAGTGATCGTCGCCATATTGTGCAATTCCTATCAAATCTTCTTTGGCACTTTGAGACAGGCGATAATCAGCCATGTTTTGCTCTGTGGCGTTTTCGGGCTTCTTTCCATATTTCGTCTACAGTGGAAGCACTAAAACCGCTTTGCTCACCTTCAATCAATGCGGCGCGAATCGCTTCAATTTCGGCAGGGGTTTCTTGTTCTCGAGTTTGCCGTTCTCGAATCAACTCGCGGATCACCTCACTTTCGTTGCCGAAATGTCCAGACTCAATCTGCGCCTTGATCCAACCATCTTGTTGATCTGTAACCGATATGCTTTTTTTGACCATTGGCATTTTTTGCCCTCCATAAAAAATAGGCACACCCATCCTACTCAGTAGGATATTCTACCCCTTATTGATTAACAAGTTATTTTTCAGAGTTCTCCTCCTCACCACGAGGCAGAACAAAAAGTTTCCCACTTGATTGGGAATTTAAGATATAAAGTATATAGATACACCCCAACCGACATTAACAATGTAAGAGGATCAATATGATCTCGGAATCAAACACCTTTCTAACGAAAATCCAATAATCTCTCTCCAGAAATAATTTTGATTGTACAACCGCCATTGACGAACTAGGACAAGTAGAGGCTTGTAAAAAGAGAATAAATGGAACTATTTTTTCGTTCCAAGATCACTTGAAAGGTCTAATTTTATCATTATTGAGCAACCAAAGACCTTGGAAAAAAATAGCAGATAATATTGATGAAATTCACAGAATATTTTTCAATTACGACCCCGAGAAAGTAAGAGAAACTGACCCTGATTTTTTTTGGAAAAAATCACGTCTATTGGATGTGGAAATAGATCTATAAATAAACAGATGGAGTCTCTAACAGAGAATATTAATATTCTTTTGAAGATTGAAAAAGAATATGGTTCCTTAAGATAAATTGTGATTAGTGATACCCCGGAGAACATGTCTGTAAAAATTGGTGAAAAGGGAAGTTATAAATTAAAACAAATAGGGATTCCTCTGGCCTTAGAATATTTGAAAAATATTGCAAAGGAGATTAATTGTAGTATTACCTACCTAGATAATATTCTTTGGTTATTTTGTGCTGACGGTTATGGTGAAATTTTCGGTTCTAAACCAAATTGTAATGTATGTGAGTTGACAAGTGATTGTAGTTATGAAAAATAATGAGCATTCTTTTGAATCTTTGTACTCTTTCCAATGGTCTACTCAACCAGCCAAAACCAAACTCACCAAAGCCCTTCAATCCAGAAAACTCTGGGTTTCCAAAATCACCGAGACAATATTTGAAACGGGAAACCTCCTGATAGCCGCAAAAGTCTCTTTGAAAAAGGCAGAGCTAAATACGCAATACAATAAGTAACGGTAAGAGCACCAGCCCCATCGCGCTGATGAAGGCGTGGATCAGCACGTCCCAGCGTTTGCTGAAAGGGACGAGTGTGATACAGTAAAGACAGACCAAATAATCCAGCAGGCTGTTCTCGTTGTGGGTCTGGTTCATGATCAGGTAATAGACTAGGCAAAACCCGAGTGTATAAAACAGGAGTCGATGTATTTTCAGGCTCTGGGCAGTCTTCTTCCTGAAAGCCATGAACAATCCCAGAAATATATTGAGGATATAAAACCCGATCGCGGCCACCACCCATATCAGTGAAGGCGACGATGTGATTTTTGGGATGAGAGTGGATTCCATATAGCCGTAGGGGTTTAAATTTAATTTTGCAACCTCCCCTGACCCCTCCTTGTCAGGAGGGGAATTAAGAAGGAAAAGAATCTTAGCATGGACTTGAATTTGAAAAACCGAAAAGTGGTCATCACCGGAGCCAGTGACGGTATCGGCAGGGCCATTGCCTTGGCCTTTGCCAAAGAAGGCGCACAGGTTGCTGTCTGCGCCAGAAGTCAGGATCGTTTGGATTCCTTATCCGATGAAATTGAAGGTGAGGGGCATCTTTTCTTTTCCGCCGACCTCGGCACAGCAAAAGGTGTCGAGACCTTTCACGAAAATTTGATGAAACAACTGGGCCAGGTCGATGTGCTGGTCAATAATGTTGGAGCGATTTTAAAACTGGCTAATTTTTTTGAACTGAGCGATCAGGACTGGGAAGATTCGTTTCAAATTAATTTAATGTCTGCTGTTCGACTGAGCCGACACTGTATTCCATCCCTCAAGCAATCTGATTGCGCCAGGATCATTAATATTTCATCTGTAGCAGCAGCCAGTCCGCAGGAAGTTTTTCCCCATTACAACGCCATGAAGGCCGGACTTTCCAACTTAACCGTTTCTCTAGCCCAGACTCTTGCGCCGGATAAAATTCTGGTCAATTCCATTTCTCCCGGCCCAGTGTGGAGTAAATCATGGGAAGACGAAGCGCGAAACTCCGGATCTGATTTTGAACAGACCAAAAAAGAAATCATGGAACAAACCGGGAAAACCGTCCCTCTAAACCGAATGGGCATGCCGGAAGATTTAACCGGGCTGGCCCTGTTCCTGGCTTCCGAATCATCCAGTTGGATAACCGCCACAAATTTTACTGTCGATGGCGGGGTCACCCGGAATCCTTTTTAAGGACAGACATGATGACTGGGAAAACTAAATTTTTATCAAGCTTGATATTACTGTCTCTAGTCACTGGATGCTCGGTTTCCCGCTCCACCAATTCTGACAAAATTCTGGTCGATCAGGACTCGCCTATTTTTGACAAACGCTTTGAGTCTGTATCGCTAAAAGATATTAATCTAAAAAATTTCTGGGATCATGGCGATCCATCAGATGACCGGAAACCAATTCCGTTGGACAATCACACTTTTTCACGTATCACCGAGAAAGTAAAACAGGCGGTGGTGAATATTTATACCATTCGGCTGGAGGAGCGTGATGCCAAATTCGGAATCGCACCGAATGATCTTCTGCCGATACGGATTCCTCTTGTTTCAGCCATTCTCGACATCATCCCCTTTCAAGTCCCCATTCCATTTAAAGAAGAAGGGTTCAGCCTGGGTTCGGGTTTCCTGATCAACCGGGAAGGCTATATCCTCACCAATGCCCACGTGATTTCCAATTCCGTCAATATCCGGGTTGTGCTGTCTGAGGGGAAAAAAGAATACCCCGCGAAAATTATCGGGATCGACCGCATGACCGATACCGCCCTGATTAAAATTGAGCCCGACTTCGTTCCCACCGTTTTACCTTTTGGCGATTCGGACAAACTGAAAATGGGTGAAGTGGTTCTGGCGATGGGGAACCCGTTAGGATTCCAGCATTCGGTAACATCCGGACTGATCAGTGCCAAGGAGAGAATGGCTCCTCATGCTGGAGACCGCTACACCAACTTTCTACAAACCGACTCGGCCATCAACCCCGGCAGTAGCGGTGGGCCCCTTGTTAATCTTCATGGCGAAGTGGTGGGAATCAATACGGCTATTATTGAACAGGCACAATTGATCGGATTCGCGATCCCCATCAATATCGTGAAGGATGTTATGGGCATGTTGATCACCGGTAAAACGGAAAGAGGATGGTTCGGAGCCCAGGCAGCTCCGATCACGCTTGAGCAGGCCGCTGAGTTAAGCTACCCGGAAACTGAGGGAATGGTTATCAAAGGCGTGGAAAAAGGCAGTCCTGCTGAAAAGTCCGGCCTGAAAATAAATGACGTTATCACTGAGTTTGACAAAAAGCCGATCACCAACCTGGCACTCTTGCGGCGAAAACTGCTGTCTCTCACCCCGGGACAGGAAATTCACTTAACCATCTTCCGGGATGAAAAAACCTTCGCGGTTTCCAGCACCCTGGCTCATAAAAAAACTACGGAGGAAATAGAAGACGAACCGGCCCCCTGAACTTTCGACAATCTGCAACACGTATCGCCCGGCTTGCGTTTTAGAGAAAGTCGAAGTATTCTCCCATTGGAAATGACATTGTATGTTTTTGCATTTTCGGACTATTCATCAACTTTAAAAACGAATCGTATTTATTATGTCCATTAATCCACAAATCTTTCGCGAATATGATATCCGCGGTATAGTTGGCAAAGACCTCACACCTGAAACCGTTCAACAGATCGGTCAAGCTATTGGCACCTACATGAGACGCCAGGGAGGAAAATCACTGGTGGTGGGGCGGGATGTTCGCTCAAGTTCAGTCGAATTCCGCGATATTTTATGCCAGGCTCTGAACTCCACCGGGTGCGATGTTGTGGATATTGGAATGGTCCCCACCCCTGTTTCCTATTTTGCCCTTCATCATCTAAAGGCAGATGGTGGCGTGATGATCACCGGCAGTCATAATCCGCCCGAGTTCAATGGCTTCAAAATCAGTCTCGGTCAACACAGTCTATATGGGGAAAAAATTCAGGAGCTGAAAAGCCTGATCGAGGCTAAAGATTTTGAAACGGGTTCAGGAAAAGTCGATCAGACATGTGTTATCGAACCTTATATGGAAAATATTTGTTCTATATTAAAAATTTCCAGAAAAGTAAAAGTTGTGGTCGATGGCGGCAACGGATGTTTCGGCATTGTGGGCCCACAACTCCTGAAAAAACTCGGACTGGAACCCATAGAAATTTTTTGTGAGCCGGATGGCACCTTCCCCAACCATCACCCCGACCCCACAGTGGAAGAAAACCTGAAAGGGTTAATAGAAAGAGTCCGCACCGAAAAAGCGGAACTGGGTATCGGATTTGACGGCGATGCCGACCGAATCGGCCTGGTTGATGAAAAAGGCAATATTTTGTGGGGCGACCAACTGCTGACTATTTTCGCCCGCGATATTTTATCGAGAAACCCCGGTGCAACCATCGTAGGCGAAGTCAAATGTTCGCAAAACCTGTTTCAGGATATTGAAAAACATGGCGGCATTCCGGTCATGGCACCAGCGGGCCATTCACTAATTAAAAAGAAAATGAAGGAAACCGGCGCTCTTCTAGCAGGAGAAATGAGCGGTCATGTCTGCTTTGCTGACAATTATTTCGGGTTCGACGACGCTGTATTTGCCGCAGGCCGGATATTACAAATTGTGGCGCAGTCTGACATGAAGGTTTCTGAAATGCTGGCCGATCTTCCCAAAACAGCCTACACACCCGAAATTCGCATCGACTGCCCCGATGACAAGAAGTTTGAAATCGTCCGTGAGTTGACAGAAACTTTCAGGAGCCAGTACGAGGTCATTGACATTGATGGAGTGCGGATCGACTTTGGCGATGGCTGGGCATTGATTCGCGCCTCCAACACACAGCCGGTACTGGTGCTAAGGTTCGAGGCCGAAACGCAGGCTCGCCTTATAGAACTGGTCAGCATCGTAAAAAAACAAATGGACCACTACCAACCCATTATCCAATTTGATTATCAACCAGCGTGACGCTGGGGTTGTGATGTCCTTTTCATTAGCCTTCATGCCCCGTAGGGGTACAATTAGCAATAACTTTATCTGGCCAGCAGAGAGTGCTCTCGGCCAAAAGAGTCTTTACCCAGTTTGGTATCAAATATGATAAAGAAATATCTTCACACCCGCTTTCGTGTCTCCGACATGGAGCAGTCCGTCAAGTTTTACAGAGATGTTCTGGGCATGGAAGTCTTGGAGCAAAAAACCTCACCGCGCGGTTCAGTGCTGGTATTCCTGCGTTTTCCCGGTACAGACTGTGAACTGGAGTTGTGTTCTTTCCCCGATTCAGGAAAAATCGAAGTTCCCGAAGACCTGGTGCACCTGGCTTTTGAAGTCGAAAATCTGGATAACTGCATCTTCAAATTGGAACATTCCAGAATCCCTATCACTGAAGGGCCAATCGAAACCTCAAACGGCACTCGCTTTATTTTCACCGAAGACCCGGACAAATATGAAATCGAGTTGATGCAACACCCAAAGTAAAACCTGCTGGAGTTAAAGATTGAAAAACTCGAGGTTGTCGATGGAGAGGCAAAACCGGGAACCTTGCAAGGCTTTATAGCCAGATCCACATGCGAGTGTCCCATGATGAACTGATATCACTTCTTGTAAGAGGAGCTAAGGCTATTTGTGAGTGATAAGTTAATGAACCGGGCTATATTTTGGACGGCTATATGGGTAATTTTAGTCGTGCTGATGTCGGGATACAATTTATGGTTCGCGTCTGTCAAAGTTCGAGTTATGCTCATTTCTGGTGTATGAGGAATGAGGAGGCGGCGTCCCCTTTGTT
>JACNKA010000084.1 GCA_014382285.1 Nitrospinota bacterium
CCAAACCCGGCGTACCCGGGGGAGCAAAGGAGTAGTTGTTTTTTGTGAGTAAAAGAATGTTTTTTCGACTAAACATTTTGCTCCCCCCGCTAGAGGCCTCGCCTGATCTCCCCTGAGCTCTTGAGTTTTATTTTATAAATGCAAAAACCGCCGTTATTGAGAGTGGAGATTTCTCATTTCAGGTCGATCAAGTTCGAAAATGGACTGTGGAGTCGGGCTGTCCTGTTTCTGTCGAAGGCTTAAGAAGTTCCTCGCGGGCTTTTTTTCTGTCGCGGCTGATAAAGCTCGAAAAACGACCCATTATTATTTTCACTTCTGATCAAACTCAGGGTGAGGTGCTACTGGATGATCTTAAGTATTTTTTTCGTTATGAAAAGATAAAACGCCCACTTCATTTTTTTCCAGCCTGGGAGCTTCTTCCCTACGAACAGCTTTCACCTTTAAACGAAATATCAGGAGAAAGACTGGATATTCTTAACCGTCTTCGTACCGGAGAACCTTTGGTTCTGGTTGTTCCTTTGGAGGCGGGGTTGCAACGGGTTATGCCTCGTGCGGTTTTAGAAAAACTGGTTTTTCCTGTTAGCTGTAAAATGAACCTGGAACGAGAACTTTTAGAAGCTTGTCTGTCTGATAACGGTTTCACGCGTTCCCCGTTGGTCGAGAATAGAGGCGAGTTCAGTGCGCGGGGAGATATTGTTGATTTCTTTCAGCCGGGCAGGATGAATCCCATCCGCATCGAATTTTTTGGTGATGAAGTTGAATCCATTCGCGAGTTTGATGTGTTGTCTCAAGTATCTACCAGTGAACTGGAGGGCGTGAATATTCTCCCGGTGCGGGAACTTTGTTTGAACGAAGTAGAAAAAAAACAGGGCATTGAGGCGATCAATAACTTTGCCGGAAAAAATGAGAGCGATCGTTTGGCCTTGAAGGAACTGCTGGAAAAAATTCAGCATCTCGGAGTGTTTTCCGGAATGGAATATCTGGCTCCTTTTTTCTATAACACGCGCGAATCGCTATTTGACTATTTGCATCGGGACTCTCTGATTGTGCTTGCGGATGAAGACCAGTTGCAGGACAAATCTGAACAGTTTCAAATACTCATTGAGGCCGAGTACGACGCGGCTATGGAAAATGGATATATTGCCGCCGCTCCAGAAGAACTGTATTTGACGATGGATGAATGCAAAAGTTATGTGGATGAATTTAGTGGATGCATTGCTTTGAACACTCTGAAAACCTCGGGTGAGGAATTGGGTCGAACCCTCAGTCTGGAGATGAAGCACATTCCTCCACTAGTCGGAAAGTTTGAAGCTTTCAGTGAGCAAGTTCTTAAATGGCTGGAAGAGGAAAACCGGGTGGTGGTGGTAGCACCCACCAAGGGACAGGTTCGCCGCATTCATGAATTGCTTCATGAATGGGGGCTGGAAATCGATGTCGACCTTGGAAGAATCAGCGAAGGCTTTCAATTGAAGTCATCCAGTCAGATTTTCATTGCTGAGCACGAAATATTTGGAAGAACCCACAAGCACCGACATCGCAGAAAACCCGGCTCGCAAGTTTTTCAACGGGGGCTGAAAGATTTAAAAGACGGTGATTTCCTGGTTCATATTGATTATGGCATTGGTTTGTATCTGGGCACCCGGGAATTGCAAACCGGGGTGGGTGGTGGAGAGTTTTTAGAAATCAATTATGCCGATGATGAAAAACTATACCTTCCAATGGAAGCGTTAGGGCTGGTTCAAAAATATGTGGGCTCAACAGAAACCCCACCGCCATTGAGCAAAATGGGGGGTGCTGCCTGGAAACGCCAGAAGAAAAAAGTCGGGGAAGCGATTGAGGAAATGGCGGCAGACTTACTGAAACTTTATGCATCCCGGAAACTGGCTCACGGCCATTCTTATTCGCACAATACCCTTCTGATGAGAGAGTTCGCCGATGCGTTCGAATATGAAGAAACTGAAGATCAGTTGAAAGCCATTGAGGATGTGGAAGCGGATCTGGAAAAGGATACACCCACCGACAGGTTGATTTGTGGTGATGTGGGTTATGGCAAAACAGAAGTCGCCATGCGGGCGGCTTTTAAAGTAGTTCTGGATAAGAAGCAGGTCGCCGTACTGGTTCCCACCACTATTCTTGCGCAGCAGCATTTGCAGACCTTTCGTGAACGTTTTCGCGAGTACCCGGTCAATATTGACATGGTCAACAGGTTCCGCACTCCGCGTGAACAAAAAGAAACTTTGGCGCAGCTGAAAAAAAGCAATGTTGACATCATTATAGGAACGCATCGATTATTGTCGAAGGACGTGGAGTTTGCCTCGCTGGGTTTGATCATTGTTGACGAGGAGCAACGGTTTGGTGTCAAACACAAAGAAAAGTTGAAGAAGCTCAGGAATGCCGTGGATATTCTTACACTCACCGCGACACCGATTCCTCGCACTTTACATTTTTCCCTGATGGGGGTGCGCGACTTGAGTATTATTGAAACACCCCCTGTTGACCGCCTTGCCGTCAAAACCTTCATTCGCAAGTTTGATGAAAAAGTTGTCCGTGAGGCAATGATGAGGGAAATAGACCGTGGTGGACAGGTGTTTTTTGTGCACAACAAAATTCGTAGCATTCATTCTATAGCTGAAATGATTCGCCGGGTGGTTCCTGGAGTAAAAATAGACGTGGCTCACGGTCAACTGCCGGAACACCAGTTGGAAAGGGTGATGAAAAAGTTTATGGATAAGGAAATAGATGTTTTATTGAGCACATCTATTATCGAGTCGGGGCTTGATATTCCTTCTGCTAATACCATTATCATCAACCGTGCGGATCAGTTCGGACTGGCCCAGTTGTATCAATTGCGGGGGAGAGTGGGGCGATATAAGCATCAGGCTTATGCTTATCTATTGATCCCGGGAACGGGAGGTTTGAGCGATGAGGCTCGCAAACGTCTTGTTGCGATTGAGGAACTGAGCGAACTTGGAGCGGGTTTTCAGCTTTCGGCTCGTGATATGGAAATCCGCGGTGTGGGGAATATGCTGGGGCACAACCAGTCGGGGCACATCGCATCGATTGGCTTTGATCTTTATTGTAAACTGGTTGAGGATATGGTGAAAGATATCCGTGGAGAAAAAACCGATTCTCGCAGTGAGACGGAATTGGACTTGATGGTAAAGGGGTTCATCCCCAAGGATTATGTCCCGGACCTGAATCAGCGCCTGGATTTTTACCGGAGGATACAGGTAACCAGTGACCATGAAGAAGGCTTGGCGATAGCGAGTGAATTGGCAGACAGGTATGGTCCGCACCCTGAACCAGTGGCAAAACTTCTGGCTCTTTTAGAGATACGTATGTTTTGTCAGCAGATCCATATTTCCAGAATCGAACTGAAACAGAATGAAGCCTGCTTGCATTTGTTGCCTTCAACGCCCATCAACCCTGAGACATTAACATCCCTGTTCGATGAACGGTTGAGTATCCGATCCGAGTACAAAGTCAATATTCGCGTGGATCGCAAAGGATGGAAAACGGATTTGAAACTTATCGGAAGTTATCTGAAAAAACTGGCTGATTCATTGCAACCCGTCAAGGTAGAAAACTAATGTTGAATAAATGGCTGGTAGGAATCGCTTTGGGAATGTGCCTGATCATTGTTTCTTGTTCCAGTGGTTCTTTGCCCGATGAGTTGGCTGGCAATGCTGTCATCGCAGTTATTAATAATGAAGAAGTTTCCCTGGATCGGTTCAAGATTGAGTTTGAAGTTCATAAGAAGAAATTCCGGGTTCATGAAACAGGGGAGGTTTCACCTGAAGAATTGCTCTGGCTAAAAAATAGAACCTTGGAACAAATTGTGAAAAATACTCTTTTCAGACAGGAAGCCAAAACGAATAATATAGGTATCAGTCAGGAAGAGTTGGATGAAGCGTTATTGAAAGCTGAGGCGGGATATGCTGAAGACTCGTTCAAAAAGCAACTGGAGTTTGAGGGATTGACGCGTAAGGACTGGGAAAAGATTATAGAAAACAACCTGTTGATAAATAAATTGATTAACAATTTTGTCAATAGTAAAGTGTCAGTGAGTGATGATGAAATGCTTCGTTATTTTGAGGCCAATGAGTCCAGATTTCATAAGCGTGAGCAGGTAAGAGCTCTTCACATCATGGTAGAGACCGAAGGAGATATCCGCCAAATCCAAAAAGAGTTGCAGTCGAAACAAAAAGACTTCTCTGCTCTGGCCAGAGAATACTCGCTGGGTCCGGAAGGAATTCGAGGTGGCGATTTGGGTTATTTCGAAGCCGGTCAAATGCCTGAAGAATTCGATAATGTTTTTAAGCTTAAAATTAATGGTGTCAGTGACATCATTCGTACTCCTTATGGTTTTCATTTGTTCAAGGTTGTTGATAAAATTGAAAATCGAAAGATGAGCTTTGAGGAGTCAAAAAATCAGGTTGAACAAGTTTTGCTCCAGGATCTTCAGAATAAAGCTTTCCAGAAATGGATGATCCAGTTAAAAGAAAATTCAGTGATTGAGATTAACTATGATTTCCTTGAAAAAATTAATTGAAGCGGGTTTTGTCCTGCTTTTGTTGTCGTTGCTTCTTTTTCCATTAGTGGTTCATGCCAAGGTTTTTGACAAGGTAGCCGCGAAAGTGAACACGGAGATCATCACCTTAAGCTCTGTTGAAGAACGGGCTGAACTTTTACGGCAGAAGTACTCACGTTCCCCTGTGGGCGTTCCTCAGCGGGAACTTTTGAAGGAAGCACTTAACATGATTATTGAGGAAAGGCTTCAGCTTCAGGCGGGAAAAAAACTTGGATTTATCATCGATGAAGAATCCATTGATGCTGCGGTGAGGGATATCTTACAGAAAAATGGTCTTGTCGATGGACAATTGCAGCAAATGTTGGAGCGAGAGGGCAGGTCAATGAGTTCTTATAGGGATAATATTCGTGACCAGATCATGGTTTCGAAGATTGCCCGCTTTGAAATTGGTAACCGGGTGAAAGTTAGCGATAAAGACATCGACCAGTATTATAACGCGCATCAAAAAGAATTTTGGGAGGATGGTCAGGTGCGAGCCCGCCATATTCTTTTTATTGCTGAACGCGGTTCTTCTGAAACAAATAGGAGAGCGAAATTAAAGCAGGCAAAAAAAGTCCTCAGTGAGATTCGAAAGGGTGGTGATTTTGCCGAACTTGCAAAGAAATATTCGGAAGATGTTTCCGCCAGCGATGGAGGCGATGTTGGCTTTGTTGTAAGGGGTAAAATGGTTCGCGAGTTTGAAGAGGCCGTTTTTAATTTAAAGCAAGGGCAGATCAGTGAAATTGTGGAAACTGAGTATGGTTACCACATCATTAAAGTTGATGAAATTTTAGCCGGGAAAACTTTAACTTTTAAAGATGCAAAGGTCCGTATATCTGAGATTCTTGCTATGGAAAAGCAAAAACAAGGTTATGCGGATTGGATGAAAGAGTTAAAGAAGGCCGCATTTATTGAAGTGAATTTGTTCGCGGAGCCTGATAAAAATGCAAGCAATCTCTCCAAAGATTCAGATGAAAAAAAAACCGGTCGTAGTGAGAAGGTGAAAACGGATTTGAATTCAGGGGCTGTTTCCCGGCAACAATCCTTGCAAAAAAAATGGGAGGAAATGTATAGATCCGTAGAGAAGTCGAAAGCAGACTCCGGGAGAAAAGAGGGTTCTCAGTTGGAATCCCTGGAAGATAAGCTTAAACATATTAAAAAACTACGGGATCAGAATAGAATATCTGAGCAGGAATATCGAGAGCGTAAAGAAAAGCTTTTGAATCGTCTTTAAGTTTTCGGGATCACTTTTTTTTCTTGCCTTGATTTTTATAATTCCCGCCTCTACTTTTTTTCCGTGATCTTTTCCATCTAAAAAAATTAAAAACTTAAACCGTTTATCTTTAAAAATAAGGAGTGAGTTGTGGTTAAAAAAAATGATGTTGTGTCCCTGAGCTATACATTGAAAAACTCTGATGGAGTTGACTTGGGCAAGGCCGATGCCAAAGAACCTATGAACTATCTTCACGGAGTTGGTGGTAATATTCCAGGTTTAGAAGAAGAAATTGAGGGATTGAAGGTCGGGGATAAAAAGGATGTGATTGTTCCACCTGAAAAAGGTTACGGTGATGTGGACCCCAAGCTCTTTTTGAAAGTTGCCCGCTCTAATTTTCCAGCGGATATGGATATTAAACCAGACATGCAATTTTCTTCCGAGATGGGGGGTAAGGAGAACATTTTTACCGTTGAAAGTATTGATGGGGATAATGTCAATGTGAATGGCAATCATCCTCTTGCAGGTCAAACTCTTCACTTCAGTTTAGAAATTCTTGGAATACGCGATGCTACTGAGGAAGAATTGTCTCACGGCCACGTTCATGATGGTAGCCACCACCATTAAAGACATGAGCGTTTGACAGACTCCTTCGGTAATGAAGCCTGGCCCCCATGTTGGGAAATTTTCAGGGCATGGTGGAGGGCACCCGCTCATTCCCCTATTTGGTAAAGGATTCATGTCAATCTTTTCGGAAAAAGTGAAGTCAGCAATTATTGAATTGATCGCGCCGGGAGACAAGGTTTTGGTGGCTGTTTCCGGTGGAGCCGATTCGCTGGCGTTGCTTTACCTTTTAGAGCAGTTCTCGAAAGAACTTGGTTATGAATTGTTTGTCGCGCATTTGAACCATTTGACCCGCGGTGAGGAGTCTGACGAAGATGCCAGCTTTGTTGTGAAAGTGGCGGAGAAACTTTTCCTACCTGTTTTTGTCGACAAGATAGATGTGGGAAAATCTTTTCTGAAATCTTCCTTTCAGGAATCTGCCCGTATTTTAAGGTATCAGTTTTTGGAAAAAACCCTGATGTCCATTAAGGGCAACAAGATTGCTCTGGGGCATACCGCAGACGACCGGATTGAGACGGTTTTGATGAACCTGTTGAGAGGAACCGGGTTAAGAGGACTGGCTGGGATACCAGAAGCGAGGGGACATGTGATTCGGCCTCTTTTACGTTGTAACCGATTTGAGTTAGAACAGTTTTTAGATGAGCGCAACCTGACCTATCGCACGGATTCCTCAAACAACGAAACAAAATATCTGAGAAATAAAATAAGGCACGAAGTAATTCCTTACTTGAGGACATTCAATCGGGATATTTCAGGGAACTTGTTGGGGCTGGCAGAAATCGCAAGGGGAGAAGAACAATGGATGTCAGAAAAAACTCGTGAGCTTTATGCGCAGCTTGTGACAACCCGGAATGGTGACCTGTGCTTTGAGGGGGGCGAATTTGAGAAGCAACCTGTGGCAATGAAAAGACGGTTGATTCGCGAAACCTTTTATCGATTGAGTGGAAGTTTGCGTGAAATCACAGCTTTGCACGTCCGGCAGGTTCTTGATCTTTTTGCCCACGCCCAGGTGGGGCGTTTGTTAAAACTCCCCGGAGGTGTGCAGGTGATCTGTGATTATGGAGCGGTGAGGTTTTTTGTTGCCGAGGATTCGGTTACCGAGAGCTCGGGTCCCCCTCAGATTGACAAAAAAAACAGAAGGCTGGCGATCCCGGGTGTGACGAGTATAGCTCAGTTGGATATTCAGCTTCATGCGCAGTTTGTTGAACCGCCTTTGCCGGAACTTATCGATCATAAACAGGCATATTTGGATTTTGCAAAGACGGGTGAAAATATTCAAATTCGGTTTTTCCAGCCGGGAGACCGCTTTGTTCCCTTAGGTATGCAAGGACACAAGAAAGTGAAGTCCTATTTTATTGATCAAAAGATTCCTCGTAACAAAAGACCTTTCATACCAATTTTGATAAATGGTGATGACGATATTATCTGGATATATGGTGAGCGGATCTCAGACCGGTTCCGTGTTGCCGAAAACACGAAAAAGGTGCTTTTTATAGAAGGAAAAGGGCTTTAAAAGGTTGATATTTAAGAGGGCGACAAAAATTGTTTTTGTGGTAATATTGTAGAGACCCACATTAGTTGTTGTTATGCGGAAATAACTCTGTAAGGAGATAATTTTGAATCAATTTTATAAAAACTTAGCTCTCTGGCTAGTAATCGGTATTGTCCTGATTGCTTTATTTAATATATTTAATCAGCCCTTAGCCCCTCAATCGGAAGTGGTGTTCAGTGATTTCATGGACCAGGTAGAGCAGGGGCAGGTCACTGAAGTCATGATTCGTGGTGATAGTATCAACGGTAAGTATAGGGACGGTCAGGCTTTCCAGACTACTGCTCCGCCAAAAGACCCGAACCTAATCAAATCACTCAGAGAGAAAAGTGTTCGCATTGTCGTGGTGCCTCCAGAGCAGACAAGCTGGTACATGAGTATTCTTATTTCGTGGTTCCCCATGATTTTATTGTTGGGAATTTGGATATTTTTTATGCGCCAGATGCAGGCCGGTGGTGGCAAAGCCATGTCTTTTGGGAAAAGCCGCGCCCGACTATTAAATGATACGAAAAACAAAACCACCTTTAAAGATGTTGCGGGTGTTGATGAGGCGAAAGAAGAGCTTCATGAGATCATTGAATTTTTGAAGGAACCTCAGAAGTTCAGCAAGCTGGGGGGCAAGATTCCTAAAGGAGTTTTGCTTGTTGGCCCTCCGGGTACGGGGAAAACTCTTTTAGCCCGGGCTATTGCTGGCGAAGCAAATGTCCCATTTTTTAGCATCAGTGGTTCAGACTTTGTCGAAATGTTTGTTGGGGTGGGTGCCTCACGAGTTCGTGATCTGTTTGAACAAGGTAAAAAGAACAGCCCGTGTTTAATTTTTATCGATGAAATTGATGCTGTGGGTCGACATCGTGGTGCCGGTTTAGGTGGCGGCCATGATGAGCGAGAGCAGACACTTAACCAGCTTCTGGTCGAGATGGATGGTTTCGAAAATAACGAGGGGGTTATCCTGATTGCAGCAACCAACCGTCCTGATGTTCTGGATCCGGCTTTGTTGAGGCCGGGACGGTTTGATCGACAGGTTACGGTTGGTCGCCCTGATGTTAAAGGTCGAGAAGGAATTTTGAAGGTTCATACCTCAACGGTTCCACTTACTGATGAAGTGGAGTTGAAAATCATTGCCAGAGGCACTCCCGGCTTCACCGGTGCAGACCTGGCTAACCTGGTTAATGAAGCGGCCTTGTTAGCCGCTCGCAACGATAAAAAAGCCGTGGATATGGTGGACTTTGAAGAAGCTAAAGACAAGGTCCTGATGGGAGTTGAGCGTCGGAGCATGGTTATTTCTGAGAAAGAAAAAAAGACAACGGCCTATCATGAGGCAGGACATGCCCTGGTGGCTTCCCTTTTACCCGGAACTGATCCTATCCATAAGGTCACTATCATTCCACGGGGAAGAGCTTTGGGAGTGACGATGCAGTTGCCGTTGGATGAACAGCATACATATCCAAAGAACTACCTTTATAATAGTCTGGCTATTTTGATGGGTGGAAGATGTGCGGAAGAAATCTGCCTGGGTGAAATGACTACTGGTGCGGGCAACGATATTGAACGGGCTACAGAAATGGCCCGGAAAATGGTCTGCGAATGGGGAATGAGCGAAAAAATGGGTCCGCTCACATATGGCTCAAAGGAAGAACAGGTGTTTTTGGGTAAAGATTTTTCTTCACAGAAAAACTTCAGTGACCAAACAGCGAAACTGATTGATCAGGAAGTCAAGACGCTGGTTATGGGTGGGTACGACCGGGCTACTGAGTTATTGCAAAAGAATCGTGATATCCTTGAAAATCTGGCTCAGGCTCTGCTGGAACGGGAAAGCTTGAACGCGGCTGAGGTTAAGAATATTATTGCTGGGAAAAATGACATAGATCCAGATCCTTCCGGCGGGGAACCACAAGAAATAAAGCCTGATGTTCCTGCTGAAAAACTACAGACTAAAACAGACCCCAAAGATCCTAAAGAAGGCCTCTTGGGCGGCGGAGGTATGCCTGACCCTACGCCTGCCTGATCTTTACTTTTACATTAGAATTTGTTTCCGATAAACTCCACATTTTATCCGGCTTAGTGCTGGAATGTGGAGTTTTTGGTTTGTAGTTACCGGCGACTACGCCGGCGAGGGATATTTCTTATGATGCCATTCAAGTTCCCCCAACAGGGAGAAGAAGCGTTGGTCATGGGCATTATCAATCTGTCACCCGACTCGTTCTACGGAGAGAGTCGATGCGTGACAGTGGAGCAGGCCCTCAGTGCCGCAGAGAGAATGATTGAGGAAGGTGCGGATATCCTTGATATGGGTGCGGAAAGCTCTCGACCGGGATCTGTGCCAATTTCCGAACAGGAAGAGCTAGACCGTTTGCTCCCCGTATTAATAAAACTTGTTGAAGTCGCAAGCATTCCTGTTTCGGTAGATACTTATAAGCCGGCGGTTGCACAAGAAGTGTTGCAGGCTGGAGCCAGTATCATCAACGATATAACAGGGCTTCAACATTATGAAGAAATGGCCCAAGTTATATCCCGCTTTGATGCTGGTGTGATTTTGATGCATATGCAAGGTTCGCCGGAAACCATGCAGAACCACCCACAGTATGGTGATGTGTTAACGGAAGTTTGCGAGTATTTAGAGCAGAGTGTAGTCATTGCTGTTTCTGCGGGAATTGATCCGGAGAAAATTGCTATAGATCCTGGCATAGGGTTTGGCAAAACAGACTCCCACAATCTTCTAATACTGAAAAATTTAAATCGTTTGAAAGATTTGGCCAAGCCGGTACTTTTAGGTGTTTCAAGAAAATCTCTGATAGGAAATATTTTGAATGTGCCGGTTGAGGAAAGGCTGGAAGGTTCACTCGCCGCGACCGTATTTGGGTTGATGCAGGGAGTGTCTATCATTCGCACCCATGATGTCCAAGCCACCCGGCGGGTGGTAAAAGTCGCTGAAGCAATTATGAAGGAAGAAATATGATCCGTTTATTTGTAAATGTAGACCATGTTGCCACCATTCGTGAAGCCCGAAAGACCATTGAGCCAAGTCCACTAAAAGCGGCTCTATTGGCGGAAAAGGCCGGGGCTCAGGGCATCACTATTCACTTGAGGGAAGACCGCAGGCACATTCAGGATGACGATGTGCGGATCATTAGAAAAGGGATTAACACCCCATTGAACCTGGAAATGGCTCCCACCGAGGAGATGGTTAAACTGGCTCTGGAGATTCTGCCTTATCAGATTTCTCTGGTTCCTGAAAAACGGCAGGAAATCACAACCGAGGGAGGCCTGGAAATTTGTTCTCAGGAAAAATCGTTAGCAGAAATCGGGGAAAAGATGCATGACCGGGGAATTTTATTCAGCCTGTTCGTTGATCCGGATGCGAAACAGTTGGATGCGGCAAAAAGAATAAAGGCGGATAGCATAGAAATCAATACAGGTAAATACACAGAGCTTGAGTCGGCCGAAGAAGTTGAAGAGGAACTGGAGCGGATACGGGTAAGTGCTAAAAGAGCCGCCGAAATGGGTTTAAAGGTTTTTGCCGGCCATGGCTTGAATTATCAGAATGTGAAAAAAATTGCCGCCATCCCGGAAATTGAGGAACTAAATATCGGTCATTTCATCATCGGACAGGCGATTTATAAAGGCATGGAAAATGCCGTGACCGAGATGATTCGTTCGATTAAAACGGGCAGGGGGCAATAAAGTTGTATTTGGGCTTATCGGGGTTTCATATAGAACTCCTTGAAAATGTTGTGGTTTTGGTGATTTTTTAATGAGTTTGGTATGGGATTTGCGGTATAATATTCGAAGTTAATTTTACCAAAATATTGACGGATACGGTGATGACAGATTTCAACCCATCTTCGCAAATTTCCCAGGATAATTTAACCATTCGGGAAAGAGGGGTTTCCAGTGCGCGAGAATACTCTCGTGTTGTGGAAACCTTTAGCAGGGTTTTGCAGTACAAAGAAGCCTTTCGCTTGTCTATAGAAAGAAATTTGAGCTCTATCGGTAACCAGGTTAAGGACAATATAGAGAACCTGGAAACTCTCATGCGAAACATTGATATATATGTTCAGAATATAGACAAAATTTCCAACAATCTGGGACAACTGCAAACCGAAGAAAATTCCATCAAGGCTAGATACGAGGAACTTTTAAACGGGTCTACTTCGACGGACCCCCTCCTTATGGATGATGACAAGAGTCATGACGACCTGGACCCTGCGGGTTCCCGGGAATACCTGATTCAAAGGCGACGAAATTATCTGGAAAATCTGGATCATAGTTTCAAGCGGTTGGATGGAGAGTTGTTATCGATTGAAAAGCTGCGCTCTGAACTCACCAGAGCCCGTGATGAAATCCTCATTAAAAAAGATGGGGCCCAGAAGCAAATGAAAACTCTGGAAGTAAATGGAGGCCGACATTTGGAGGATGTCAAACGAATAGAAGTGGAACTCGAATCATCCGTCGATGAAGAGAGACTTTTGATTAATGAGTTCAAGCGCTTGGTAAACGGTGCTGAAAGAACTTTAGAAATAAGTGATGAAATAGACCATATTTTATTTACCTATCTCACAGCAGCAGAATCGAAAGACATGGCCTCAAGAAAGCCGATTCCCGCAGTGGATTGACCAATTTCCTGTTTTTGATTTAAGATTACGCACAGGTTTATATTGACTTGAATTTGTAAATTTAGCATACTCCCTCTAGTTTTAAGTGATTGAGCTTTCCAGTTGCTTCACCACCCTCGATTAGTTTAACTCACATAATTTCAATAAGTTTTCCTTGAAAGGCTGTTAAATAAAAATGACAACGAAGGTCGGCATCAATGGTTTTGGGCGGATAGGCAGGGCGGTATTGAAGTGCGTATTGAATGATCCTGAATGCTCGGATTTTGAAATTTCAGCAATCAATGATTTAACGGATTCCGCTACTTTGGCGCACCTTTTTAAATATGATTCTGTTCAGGGGGTTAGCCCTCATGATGTGCAATCTGATTCTGAGGGATTGATCATAAATGGAAAACATATAAAAATTATTGCAGAACGTGACCCCGCAAATCTACCGTGGAAACAATTGGGCGTAGATATTGTCATTGAGTCGACAGGGCTATTCACCAAACGTGATGCTGCCAGGAAGCATATTGAGGCGGGTGCAAAAAAAGTTATCATTTCTGCTCCGGCAACAGATCCGGATGTGACCATTGTTTTGGGTGTAAACGAAGGGGCTTATATTTCTTCCGAACATCAGATTATTTCCAATGCTTCCTGTACCACAAATTGTCTGGCTCCAATGGCCAAGGTGATGCTCGAAAATTTTGGTTTCAAAAAAGGGCTGATGACGACCATTCATTCTTATACGAATGACCAGAAGATTTTGGATTTACCTCATTCAGATCTGCGGCGGGCAAGGGCGGCAAACCTTTCTATGATTCCGACCACGACTGGTGCGGCAAAAGCGGTTGCATTGGTTTTACCGGAAATTAAGGGCAAGCTTGATGGTATGGCCATTCGTGTCCCGACTCCTAACGTTTCCCTGATTGATCTTGTGGTTGAGGTTGAAAAAAATACGAGTGTCGAGGAGGTTAATCAAGCCTTGAAAGATGCTTCCCAAGGATATTTAAATAAAATAATGAGGTTTGAGGAAAACCCCCTGGTGTCTATCGACTTCA
The DNA here is from genome assembly GCA_014382285.1 of Nitrospinota bacterium. Lineage (GTDB taxonomy): Bacteria > Nitrospinota > Nitrospinia > Nitrospinales > VA-1 > LS-NOB. The sequence continues at coordinate 13,610 of JACNKA010000084.1, forward strand.
ATGGAGATTCCTGTTCTTCGATCATTGATGGAATCTCTACAAAAGTGATTGAGGGTAATATGGTGAAGGTTTTATCCTGGTATGACAATGAGTGGGGTTATTCCAGCAGGGTTAAAGACCTTTTGAAATTTATAGGCTGATCTGATTACCCGGTTCATTTTAATATTCCCGTCAGGACAAAAACTTTAAGTGACTACTCCGCTTGTCATAGGCAATTGGAAGATGAATATGCTGACCTCAGAGGCTTGTGCTCTGGCTCATTCTCTCGTAGACAGGCCTGTTGCAGGAGTGGATGTGGTTATAGCTCCTCCATTTACATCACTCTACCCGGTCAGCCAGATAATTAAAGGTTCAGAGGTGAGACTGGCCGGGCAAAACTTTTATTCCGCAAGTAAGGGGGCGTATACAGGGGAAGTATCGCTTGCAATGCTAAGGGATGTTGGATGTGACCATGTGCTGATTGGGCATTCAGAGAGGCGCCAGTTATTCAGGGAAAGTGACGAAGATGTTAACAAGAAAGTTCACCTTGCCCTAAAGATGGGGATCACCGCAGTAGTTTGTGTCGGTGAGACCCGGGACCAGAGAGAAGCCGGGAAAACCCTGGATATCATTAAAACCCAGTTGTCGGAAGGCTTGGCTGGTTTGACTGGCGAGAGCCTATCTCACCTGGTTATTGCTTATGAGCCACTTTGGGCTATTGGAACGGGTGTCAACGCGACTCCAGAACAGGCTGTTGAAACTCATAACTTTATTAGAAGGTTTTTGTTTGAGAACCAGCGTTTTTCTGCAGCGATTGGGGCTAGAATTCTTTATGGAGGGAGTGTGACCCCCAATAATTGCAAAGAACTCTTGTGTGAAGAGGAAATAGATGGGGTGCTGGTTGGTGGAGCGAGCCTAAACTATGAATCATTTTATGCTATTATTAAATCTTCTCTTGAATCGTAACGTTTTTTTGGTCATAATCCGCGATTCTGGGTGGATAATCTATAATGAAGTAGTAATTTTGAAAAACTGATGAATACTATAATAACAGTGTTGCATGTGCTTGGAGCTTTTTGTTTGATCCTGACGGTACTTTTACAGGCCGGCAAGGGCGCAGCAATGGGTTCGGGGCTTGGTGGGGGTAGTAGCCAAACCATGTTTGGCAGTAGCGGAGCGGGGAATTTTCTTACCAAATTGACTACAGGAATCGCTATTTTATTTATGGTCACCTCATTGACCTTGGCGACTTTTTCAAACAATAAAAAATCAAGTTCTGTTATCCAGGGTATTGAAGAACCTCTTCCTGATGATGCCACAGAGTCAACAGACTCGCCCAATACTACTTCAAACTAAATCTTCTCTCAGGAGATGCCGATGTGGTGGAACTGGTAGACACGTGCGCTTGAGGGGCGTATGGAGCGATCCGTGGGAGTTCGACTCTCCCCATCGGCACCAACTTTTAAACTCTAGATTCTGATAACTATTTTTCATCATGAATAAAAAAAGTAGTTCTGGAAAATCTATTGCCCCGCCTCTTGCTTTTTCTGAACGTATAGGAAACTTATTGGTCTCCTGCATTCAGGGTCTTAAAAAGTCAATGTCTGATGATGATCCGTTATCCAAAAAACTTAAGGGCCTGGAAGGTGTTGTGAGAAAAGGCGTTAGAATTTCTCCTTCGACTGAACTGGGTAAAGAGATTGAAGAGTATTTTGACCGGCAGATACTTAGGCATGAGTTTCTGGTAGAAGAAAAAAAAATTGTCAAGTCAATGGTGTTTGAGGTGGTGAATACCATAAAATCCTTGGTCTCCAACTCCAGTGGATTTGAAACTAACATCACTAAATGTGTGGAAAGTATAGAAAGTGCCGATAGTATTCAGGATATTGTAAAGTTGAAGGATAGTTTTATCGGTGAGATGAAAAAAGTCAGGGAAGATTCCCGTTCTTTGCATAAGGAGCTGGAAGAACTCAGAAAGAATTCGGTTCTTTTAGCAAAAAAACTGGAGCAGAGCGAGGCACAGGCTTTGGTAGACCCATTGACAAACGTCCTCAATCGAGCTGCCTACAATATGAAAATGGGGCAGATGATCCATGAATTTAAACGATACAAGGAAGAGTGGGCACTTTTAATTCTGGATATTGATCACTTTAAAAAGTTTAATGATGAATTTGGTCATCAGTTGGGAGACAAGGTTTTAAAATCAGTGGCGGGGACGGTGCGAAACAGCATTCGTGTCTCTGACCAGATTTTCCGATATGGTGGGGAGGAGTTTGTTGTTCTTTTGAGTCGGGTCAATGTTGAAATAGCCTCCCAGTTGGCCGAGAAAATCTGCCGGGAGGTTGAAAAAGATTATTTTGTTCACGGTGAAAAAAAGCTTAAGGTTACTATTAGTATCGGGGGTGCTATTGTCACTGCCGATGATACGGAATTGAGCTTGTTTGAAAGAGCCGACAAGGCTATGTATGAAGCCAAAAATAATGGGCGAAATCGGATTGTGATGGATTTATAAAGTTTTGCCTTGTTTGTCATGTCTGTTTGTTTTGTTACCCCTCATATTTCATGCCTCCCACCACTTTAGACGAGTTATTTTCCTCAGCCGGTTTTTTAGCCATATTTTTCACGATACTCCTTACCATTGCTAATATTATGGTCGGAGTCAGCATTCTTCCCAGTGACCAGCGTGAGAAGGGTTATCGACTTCATCGTCTGCTTTATGGCGCTGTGATCGCAGGCTATAGTTTGTTCGTTTTTTATCTCTATCAAATCGAGCGAACTTCTGTGTTTGCTTATATTGTTTTTGCTTATTTTCTTTTTGCCGTTCCATTCACTCGCAGGATTAATGTGACATTGCATGCTGTTATTGCTTCTGTAGGCTTGGTTCTCATTACTGTCGTTGCAGTGATTAACCTGATATAGTCAGGTCGGGTTGTATAGACTTGTTGGTGTGAACTTCACGAAGTATAAATATTTAACGCTTTATTTTTAGCGAGTCCTATTGCATGGAAGAATTTGATGTGTTGGTGTTGGGAGGCGGATTGGCCGGGGTTTCTGCCGCTCTCAGAACAGCGGAACTGGGCGGCAGAGTGTGTCTGGTTGAAAAAGGCCATATAGGTCAAGCGGGTTTTCAGAGACGAAATGCACTTCACATTGAAGACGGCATCATACCTTCAATGAACTGGGAAGAATACAGGAAGGTTTTGTGTTTAGAGACTGAGCGATATTCTCGATTGGTGAGAGAAAAACTGAATGCTGCAGGTGTGTCCGTCGTGGAAGGGGAGGGAACGCTTGCGAGTTCAACAGAGATCAGCGTTCAAAAAAGCGAAGGAGAACATTTGCTCTTAAAGGGCAAGTCGGTGATTCTGGCTTATGGTTCTGATACCCGGTTCTCGTCCACTTTACCTCGTGAGGAGGGGGTTGTAATATCCATTGATGAGATTGCCCGGCTTTCTGTGCTTCCGGAAAAAGTTCTTGTGGTAGGCGGTGGTCTTTTTGGCAGTGAGGCGGCATTAGGGCTTCATAACAGAGGATGCAAAGTTTTTCTTTGTTATGAACAAAAAGAATTGTTTCCGCAAATGGATGAAGACTTCAACATTGAAATTGAGCGTCAGTTTAAAAAGAAAAAAATTAAAATTCTTCCGGGAAAGAAATTGATTTCCATTTACAAAAATGAAGATGCACTGGAAATAACTTTGGAGACGGGTATCAAATTCTCTGTCCATCAGATAATCATTGCCGGAGAAAGGTCGGGGTTGAAAGAAAATGAGGTCGCTGAAAAACTGGGGATTCGTTTGGGAGAGCATCAAAATATTCTGGTAGATGATTCCATGTTGACAAGCTTGCCGGGGGTGTATGCGGTGGGAAGTGTGACCGGTGAACTGACCAGCGATACTCTTTCTCAGGAGGAGGGTAAAGTTGCCGCAGAAAATTCCATGGCGAAAAAAAAGCAATTGAACCGAGAGTGGGTTCCGCAGATTGCCCGTCTGTCTCCTGATGTGGCTTATGTGGGATGTTCCATGAAGACGGCTCCGCATCAAGGATTTCATCCTGTCGAGGGAGTGTTCGAACAAGATTTGAATGGCCCTGAAGACTTGCCTTTTCCAAAAACTGTGGGTAAATATAAAATAGTCGCAGATAAAAGATCACGTCTGGTTGTTGGTATACAGGTCATTTCAAATCAGACCGCTGATTGGTTTCCTATCCTTTTGTTGTTGATTAAAAAGGGGGTCACGGTAGGTAATCTGGTCAATTGCACTCGTTCTGAGGGAGCTAAAATTAATGCTCTGTGTGAAGCGGCGCGGAATTGCTCACAGGCCTTAAAGTCCCCATAAAATGGACAGTTTCGGGTCATTCACTTCTTGCCTTGACTCAAAATTTTAATTATGTTAAAAAACAACGCTTTGACAGTCTATACTGGGTTGTCGCTTGAGTCTTTAAAAGTCACTGATGTCCTTATAAAATATAGGTATTATCGAGCTTATGGCTGAGACAAATACGAAAGAAAAGTTGGCATCTGGCGATGCCAAAAAAAATGATGAGGCACAGAATACAATCTGGTCACGCCGGGAATTTTTCTCGCTGGCAGGTTGGGCCGGTTTTTTAGGTTCACTCGGGTTGTCTTCTCTGTATTTTGCGCGCTTGCTTTTCCCGCGTGTTCTCTTTGAGCCGTCCCCGATATTCAAGGCTGGTTATCCCAGTGATTATACTGTTGGTGCGGTCAGTACAAAATATATTAAGGATCAGCGTGTATGGATTGTTCGTGACGAAGAAGGCATCTATGTCATTTATGGTCTTTGCACCCATCTAGGGTGTACACCCAGATGGCTCAATACTGAAAATAAGTATAAGTGTCCTTGTCATGGTAGCGGTTTCACCAAAGAGGGGATGCATTTTGAAGGGCCGGCACCAAGGCCTCTGGAGCGATTAAAAATTGCGCTCGGACCTGATGGTCAAATAATTATTGATAAGAGCAAAAAGTTTCTTTGGGAAAAAGGCCAATGGGGCGACCCTGGGTCCAAGCTTCTGGTTTAGATAGTTATGAAGGTGATCCGTATACTTTCTTCTCAACGTAGATTGAGAATGTCCATTTTCTGATGGAGGATTGATTTTTGGCAAACAAGGCACCCCAAATTCCGGGTATTGCGGAATTCATACATAAAATAAAAAGTGGCGAGATATTCACTGAGATAGCTAAAGAAATCACCGAATCTCAGTTGTGGACATCAACCTTTAGGCATGGTTATGCTGATACGCCACGAAATCGTGTTCTGCAGATCGCAAGTAATGTCTGGTTGCATCTTCATCCGGTAAAAATGCATCGTCACGCTCTGCGCATCAAGTTCACTTGGTGCATGGGAGGCATCACCTTTCTTCTTTTTCTTTCCACGGTTGTGACCGGTGTGATCCTGATGTTTTATTACCGCCCGGTTGGGGAATATGCCTACTACGACATGAAGTACCTGCAATACGATGTTCCCTTTGGCATGCTCATGAGGAATATGCATCGTTGGGCGGCTCACGCCATGGTTATCACCGTTTGGTTGCACATGTTTCGGGTCTTTTTAACGGGTTCGTATAAACCGCCGAGAGAGTTTAACTGGGTCATTGGGGTATTTCTGGTAACGTTTACCCTGTTGCTCAGCTTTACCGGTTATCTTCTGCCTTGGGATCAATTGGCGATGTGGGCGGTTACTGTTGGAACTAACATGGCACGCGCAACCCCGTTCCTGGGCAATGAGGGACCCTTTGCAGAGTATGTAGGTGTTACACCCCGATACGATGCCAGGTCTTTACTTATTGGGGGAAGCCTGGTAGGTCCCCCGGCATTATTACGATTCTATGTTTTGCATTGCATATTCATTCCTTTGATTGCCGGAGCATTGATGATTGTACATTTCTGGCGGATTCGTAAGGACGGTGGGATTTCCGGCCCTCTTTAAGGGCAGATATATTTAGGGGATAGGAAAAATGGCTCAGGCGGCAGCAGCACCTAAGAAAAAAGTAGAAGGAGTTCCAGAGAAGCTCCATGTCTGGCCTTATCTGGTCAGATTAGAGTTTCTATGTGCTCTAGTTGTAATAATTGCGCTCACAGTTTGGTCTATTGTTATTGATGCGCCGTTGGAGGAAGCTGCCAACCCGACAAAAACTCCAAACCCATCCAAAGCTCCCTGGTATTTCCTCGGGCTTCAGGACATTCTGGTTTATTTCGACCCCTGGTTTGCCGGAGTTGTGGCTCCGGTTCTCATTATAGTGGGGTTGATGCTGATTCCCTATCTGGATGTGAACCCCAAAGGAAATGGGTATTACACCTATCATGAAAGAAAAGTAGCTATCTGGGTTTACTGTTTTGGTTTTCTGGTTCTCTGGATCGCCTTGATCATTATGGGCGTGTTCCTGAGAGGGCCTGGGTGGAACCTGTTCATGCCTTGGCAATATTGGGATCCGCATAAGGTGGTGGCTCTGGTCAGCGTAGACTTGCCTTATTCATTTGGCTTTAGAGACTATACCTGGTCCGCTATATTTGGGGGTGGCGTGCTTTTAGCTTACTTCGGTATCGGGACAGGTGTTTATTTTTTTATGGAACGGAAAGCGCTTAAGTCGGTGGGATTTCTGCGCATGTTTTTGAAGATTCAGTTGGCTCTTATTATGATGGGAATAGTTATTAAAATTGTTCTTCGGATTGGTTTTAATGTCAAATATATAATGGTCACCCCCTGGATTAGCATTTAATAACTGAAGATTTATAACTGTAGATAGAGAAAGACATTGGCTGAAGAAGAAAAAAAACCTGAGTTTAAAGAAGGCGAATTTGATGAGCACACCTCATACAGTTTCCTTTTTTTCCTTATATCGGCGGTAACTTTATTCGTTACTCTTTGGGCTTTCTGGGATGATGAATACGCAAGGCGTGGATTCAAGACTTACCAGAACCAGTATTTTAAGGAACAGTTTGCCGTCGCTGAAACCCAATGGAAAGAAAATAACTCTCAAATTAAGGACAAAGAAAAACAGATTAACGAGAGTCTTGGTAATAAAATTAATGAGCTCGCTGGTGATGATATTTATTTGGCTTTGGCTGATGAGGTTCGTCT
>JACNKA010000132.1 GCA_014382285.1 Nitrospinota bacterium
TCAGGCAGTCTGGTGTCTTTTGGGAACCGGGGCGCTATTTGTCACCAAAAACCTGGATTACCACAAACTGCACAAGCACACCTACCTCATCATGGTAACGACTTTTCTACTTTTACTTGCAGTCATGTTTCCAGAAGTCAGCAAGGAGGTCGGTGGTGCGCGAAGGTGGCTGACTCTGGGAGGGCTTTCATTTCAACCTTCGGAACTGGCGAAGTTTGCCCTTGTTCTTTTTATCGCCAAGTCTCTGGTCAAAAGGGCCGACAAGTTGCGGGACTTCGCTTACGGCTATCTTCCCAATCTGATTGTGCTGGGTTTCTTTTTCATCCCGATTCTGTTCCAGCCCGATTTTGGCACCGCCATGATCATATGCATGGTCACCTTCACAATGCTTTTTATCGCTGGCCTGAGAAAAAAGTTTCTCTTTCTTTCTGTGCTGGCGCTGATTCCTTTCATAGTATCAGCGATCATGGGTGCCGATTACCGCACTCGACGAATCATCGCTTTTCTCGACCCCTGGCAAGACCCTTCGAATGCAGGGTTTCAAGCTATCCAATCTTTTTACGCTTTTGGTCGAGGCGGCTATTGGGGAGCCGGTTTGGGAGCCAGCCATCAAAAACTTTTTTATCTTCCCGAAGCTCATACGGATTTCATTTTTTCCGTCATCGGGGAAGAACTGGGGTTTATGGGAACCACGACGATCGTTCTCTTATTCTCCATTTTAATCTGGCGGGGTTTTGTCACCGCTTACCGGGCCAAAGATCCCTTTGGAACTCATTTAGCGACCGGCCTGACTCTTTTGATCGGGTTCCAGGCTTTCATAAATCTGGGGGTGGCCGTTGGGCTACTTCCTACCAAGGGATTAACTCTTCCCTTCATCAGTATGGGCGGATCATCCATGTTGATCACCATGCTTTCAGTCGGTGTTCTGCTTAATATTTCGGAACAAACGGTGAAACATTAACGAAGATCTAATGCAAAAAAGAGTCGTCATAGCTGGTGGTGGTACTGGAGGCCACCTTTATCCAGGAATCGCTTTAGCGAAAGCACTCATGAGGCACGATATGAATATTAAGGTTTCATTTGTAGGAACTCAAAAAGGTATTGAAGCGAGGGTTCTTCCACGTGAGGGTTTCGAGTTGAAAACTATTCTCTCGGCAGGTTTGCTCGGCAAAAAACGCCTCAGCCGCTGGATGTCCTGGGTCAAGTTGCCGATAGGCACCGCCCAGTCCATGTGTTTCCTGATTAATAAGCGACCTGATCTGGTTGTGGGTGTAGGTGGATATTCATCAGGGCCTCTGGTCCTCTCCGCATGGCTATTAAGGATTCCTATTCTTATCCATGAACAAAACTCTTTTCCCGGCCTCACCAACAAATGGCTGGCAAAGATCGCGGACAAGGTGGCGGTTTCATTCAAGGATTCTGCAAAGTTTTTTCCCCGGGATAAAGTCGTGGTGACAGGCAACATGATTCGTGAGGAGTTCTGTCAGCCTCGAGAAGAGTTCCCCAAAGATCCTCAAGGACTCTTCCATGTACTGGTTCTGGGGGGCAGTCAAGGAGCTCACTCCGTCAATATTGCCATGGTGGAAGCACTGCAGTCTCTTGCTTCTAAAAGAGGAAATATTCATATCACTCATCAAACTGGCGAAAACGATTTTGAAATGGTGAGACGCGAATATGAGAACAGCGGTCTCTCTTATGATGTCAGACCGTTTATCGATGACGTGGCAGAGCAATACCGTAAAGCTTCCTTAGTGATCTGCCGGGCTGGCGCCACCACCCTGGCAGAAGTGACCGCTTGTGGAAAAGTATCCGTTTTAATTCCTTATCCTCATGCGGCCCACAATCACCAGGAAAAAAATGCCCGAGTGCTGGATGCCGCCAATGCCGGTGAATTAGTACTCGACAAGGAATTGTCAGGAGCACGTATTGCCCAGTCCATTCTTCGCGCTATGGAAGACCCAAAACGGTTGCAGGATATGGAAGACAACAGCTATCAGTTAGGGAAACGGGACGCTACGGAAAAAGTCCGCGAAATATGCATGGACTTACTAAAGGACGCAAATCAGGAATCCGGCCAATCCGGAAAAACAGAAGGGAATTATGTTCTGTCATGTTTCTAGGAAAAACAAAAAAGATCCATTTAATCGGGATCGGAGGTTCGGGAATGAGCGGAATCGCTGAAGTTTTGATCAATCAAGACTATGAGGTGAGTGGTTCAGATCCTTCTTCTAACCGGGTTACCGACTATCTGAAGTCTCTGGGTGCTGACATTCGCCACAACCATAACGTGGAAAATGTCACAGGCAAACATGTTGTTGTTGTATCCACCGCAATCAGTGACAACAACGTCGAGGTTTGCGCCGCACGGGAGCAATCCATACCTGTCATTCCTCGGGCTGAAATGCTGGCAGAGTTGATGCGGATGAAGTACGGAATCGCCATTGCAGGCACGCATGGAAAAACCACAACAACGTCATTGGTCGCCACAGTTCTGGCGGCTGGAGACCTTGACCCAACAGTAATAATTGGTGGACGAATCAAGAATATGGGTGGACACGCAAAACTTGGGCAGAGTCAGTACCTCATTGCCGAAGCAGATGAAAGTGATGGTTCTTTTCTCAAGCTTTCTCCCACGCTTGCAGTCGTCACGACACTGGACGAAGAACATATGGATTTTTATCGGACTCTGCAGAATATGAAATCTACATTCCTGCAGTTTCTCAACAATATCCCTTTTTATGGTGCCGCTATTCTTTGCCTGGACGATGCCAACCTTCAGTCCCTGCTTCCTGATATTAAAAAAAGAACCATTACTTATGGGTTGAAATCTCAGGCCGATTACACCGCCCGCAACATCTCGGTCGAGGGATTAAAAACCTACTTCACCGTCTACCACCATGATAAAAGTCTGGGAAAAATATTGTCCGGGGCTTTGGGGCGACACAATGTTTGCAACACCCTTGCCGCGGTCGCTGTTGGAATGGAATTGAATATGGATTTCCCAACGATCGCTGAATCGCTGAAAAACTTTAGTGGAGTACAAAGAAGGTTTGAAATTCTAAAACAGTCAGAGTCTTTAATAATCGTTGATGATTATGGCCATCATCCGGTAGAAATCCAGGCCACGCTGTCAACCGCGAAAGAAGTCTGGCCTGATAGAAGACTCGTTGTCATATTTCAGCCTCACCGCTATTCACGCACAGAACACCAAATGGAAAGTTTTTTCTCGGCTTTCAACGATGCCGATCAACTGCTTCTGCTTGATATTTATTCAGCTGGGGAAGATGCAATAGAAGGTATCCATTCTCAGAGAATCGCGGAAGGTGTGAAAAATTTTGGACACAAAAACGTGGAATACATCGGGGGCACGGAATCCGTGATCCCGCATTTACAAAAGATTCTCAAACCGAGGGACGTCATCATGTCTCTCGGCGCTGGAAATATTGGGGAATTGAGCCACAAGCTCGCATCCCACTTCAATGATTGATCGCTTTCAATAGGAAGGACTGTCACCTATGCTCAACGAAGCCTGGAAACGCCGATTGATTCACATTGCCCATTCTGGAACGGGAAGGGATTTCAATCTCAAAACCAAGATGGAGTATCCCAAAACCGTTCTCGGTCACAAAATTCATCAGAGTAAAACTATGAGCTATTCTTTTCCATGGTTACACAAAATAAAAGGCACCGTCCTGCAAAACGAAATTCTGGCTCCCTACACTTCTATTCAAATTGGCGGCCCGGCGGATGTATTAATTTTCCCTGAAGATATCCGCGACCTTCAAACAATTTTGAAGCATAAAGGTTCCCAGCCTCTTTTCATTCTTGGCGAGGGAACAAATTTGCTTGTCGGCGACCGGGGAATACGGGGAGTGGTCGTCTCTTTAAAAAATTGTTTTAAGGAAATTAAACGCCCTCTGTTCTTCCGCAAGGAAACCGGTAACCGTCGAGCAGTGATTAAAGCTGGGGCCGGAGTGAAAATGTCTTACCTCGTCAAGAACGCGGCCCGCTATTCCCTGACAGGAATCGAGCAGTTGGTGGGCATTCCGGGATCATTGGGCGGCGCAATTGTTATGAATGCCGGAGCAGAAGGGACTGAAACAGGACAGGTTCTTCGCAGTGTCACCCGGATCACCCCGGATGGAGAAATTCAGACCTTGAAGCGCGAACAGCTTTCTTTTGAATACAGAAAAACAATTTTCCCTGATGGCGACGGAATCATTATTGAAGCAGAGCTGGAACTGGAGGAAGGGAATCGCACTGAAATCCAGAATGCGATGGATCGGCATCTCTCGCGAAGATCGCAAACCCAGCCACTGACTGTCCCCAACTCAGGTTCTGTTTTCAAAAATCCCGATGGCGACACAGCTGGAAGGTTGATCGAATCCATCGGGCTCAAAGGGCTTTCTGTTGGCGGTGCCGGGGTTTCGATCAAACACGCAAATTTCATTATCAACAAGGGAGGCGCAACGGCTAAAGATGTGACCTGTTTGATTGAGAATATTCAAAATGAAGTTAAGGGTAAAACAGGTATTGAATTACAAACCGAAATTGTTAGTGTCGGCGAATGACTTGGAGGAACAACAATATTAAACGGATCCGCAAACAAAGGTCACTCTTCCTTTCTTTGTTCTCCGGTTCTTTTGACCCGAAGCGGGCCTGCTTAAACAGGATTAGTAAAAAGACTTGTGAATAATTTAAAAGATAAAACTATTGGAGTGCTCATGGGAGGGCTTTCTCCCGAGCGAGAGGTCTCAATCGTTACCGGAAACTCGGTCCTTGAGGCCATTAACGGGAAAGGATTGACCGCCTTGCCGATTCACGTTGACCACAATATTGGTGAAACGCTCAAGTCGAACCCTATCGACCTGGCTTTTCTAGCCCTGCACGGGACCTACGGGGAAGACGGATGCATTCAAGGTTTGCTCGAATATTTCAAAATTCCTTATACAGGAGCAGGGGTTATGGGCAGCGCTCTGGCTTATGACAAATTAAAGTCCAAGGAAATTTTAAAGTTTCATGGGATACCCACAGCCGACTATGAAGTGTTTTATAAAAACCAAAGAGCAGACCGGGGGTTGGACCTTCCCGTTGTCGTCAAGCCAACCAATCAGGGGTCGAGTCTGGGAGTGACCATAGTTAAAGACGAGAACCAGTGGGAAGCGGCATTGGAAACGGCATTCGCTTATTCTGAAGAAGTGATTGTAGAAAAATTTATTGACGGAAAACTTTTGGCAATTGGAATGAGTGGAATGAAACCCATGCCAATTGTTCAAATCCGTCCCAAGTCCGGATTTTATGACTATGAGGCAAAGTACACCTCAGGAAAAACAGAATACATTTGTCCTGCAGATATTGGAGAGGACGAAGCGGATCGGTGCAGACAAACTGCAATACAAGTGTTTCAGGTACTAAGAGGCAGAGGGTTCCCTCGTGTGGACGTCATATTGGATGGGCATGGAACTCCTCAGGTTCTGGAGATGAACACCATCCCCGGAATGACTCCTACAAGTCTTTTACCAATGGCGGCTCGGGAATTGGGACTGAAGTTTGATGATTTAGTCGTTGAAATATTAAAAACCGCTCAACGGGATTACACGGAATAGCCATGGATTTTGCAGTTGCAGACCAGAAGAGTCCCTCCACGGCATGGTCGGACCTACGCTCTGAAAGAAAGAGAAAACACAGGCGAGGCGGTGACTTACGCACAAAGTCACTTTCAAAACCATCGAGCAGTGATTTTTTCGGGGCAAGAATATTATTTGAACTAGCCTCAAAACTTTTTCTAGCCGGGGTGGTCATTTATTTAATTTATGCCAGCTATAATTTTTTGATTTCCGATTCGAGATTTAAGATCACAGACGTCTCGTTCCGAGGTCATCACGCACTGGTGGAAAAACAGCTTCTGGATTGGTTGGGGCCAATCCATGGAGAAAACCTGTTTACCTATGATCTGTCTAAAGCCACAGAAAGACTCGCAGAGCATCCCTGGGTTCTTTCAGCATCTGTACAGAGAAACTTTCCCCAGGAGGTCCAAATCGAATTGACCGAGCGTGTTCCCTATGCCCGGGTCAAGTTCGAAAAAATATTTTTGATGGATAATTTTGGAATGATTCTCTCGGAAGAAAAACCGGAGCACAAGCATTTGCCGCTGATCATTCAACCCGCCAAGGGAGTGAAACCAGAAAACTTTTCAGGGGATAAGGTCATCCAGAGCCTCAAGACCATGCATTATTTCAACAAGCTTTCTTTTTTCAAAAATAACCCTCTGGACATCGCCGAACTGAAGGGGGATTCCAGAATCATATTTTTCACTCGTAATCGCGATTTGCAAATTCAAATGTCCATGGAAGCGTTAACAGAGGGATTTAAAAAATTCATGATCGTCCTCGACACTCTGGAGGATGACAACATGAAGATCCAGATGATCGATCTATCCTTCAAGGATCAAGTCGTTGTCCGGGATCGACTTCCAACTAACTCAACATCCATGAAGCGACAAACCAACTAGGAGGAAATGGGACGCATGGCCAAGAAAAGTAATTATATAGTCGGACTGGATATTGGAACGACCAAAATCTGTTGCATCATCGGCGAGATCGTTGATGACGAAAAGATAGATATTATCGGACTGGGCCAATACCCATCAAGAGGCTTGCGTAAAGGCGTGGTCATAAACATCGACAGCACAGTGGAATCCATAAAAAGCGCTGTTGAGGAAGCCGAGTTGATGGCCGGATGCGAAATCGATTCTGTTTTTGTGGGTATTGCAGGGGGGCACATCAGCAGTATGAACAGTCATGGCATTATTGCGGTCAAAGGAAAAGAAATCACGCAGAAAGATATTGATCGTGTTATTGAAGCCGCCAAAGCCATTGCCATTCCTCTTGATCGGGAAGTCATCCATGTGCTTCCCCAGGAATATATTGTCGACAATCAGGATGGAATTAAAACTCCCCTTGGAATGGCAGGGGTGAGGCTTGAAGCCAAGGTTCATATCGTTACCGCCGCTGTGACTTCCGCGCAAAATATTGTTAAATGTGTCAACAAAGCTGGGCTTGGGGTTCAGGACATTGTGCTGGAGCAACTGGCTTCCAGCGAATCCGTCCTATCCCAGGATGAAAGAGAACTCGGCGTTGCGATGATTGACATAGGTGGAGGAACCTCTGATCTGGCAATATTTTATCAGGGAGCTATCAAACATACTGCGGTCTTGACGATTGCCGGCGCTCAAATGACAAACGATATCGCCATCGGCCTTCGCACCCCGAACTCAGATGCGGAAAAGATCAAACACTCGTATGGGTGCGCCTACCCTCCCCTGGTTCAGGAAGATGAAATAATCGAGGCACCGAGTGTCGGCGGACGAGAACCAAGAACGGTTCCACGGCAGATACTTAGCGAAATTATTGAAGCCCGAACACGGGAAATGTTTGAACTGCTGGATCATGAAATCAACGAAACTGGCTACAGAGAAATCATTTCTTCGGGCGTTGTCCTGACAGGTGGGGCATCAAGCATGCATGGCATGGCTGAACTGGCTGAGGATGTTTTCCAGTCACCTGTTCGCGTGGGAACACCCATTGGGTTCGGAGGATTGCAGGACGTTGTGAACAACCCCATGTATGCCACCTGCACAGGATTGATCCAGTACGGGTCCAAAAGATTTAAGGCTGGAACGAATCGGGAACTTCAAGGAAGAAACCTCTTCGATAAAATTTTTTCACGTATGAAAGATTGGGCAGATGAATTTTTTTAAAACCGGAGGACACAATGAGTTTAATAGAGTTTGATAACGAAAGCGATTATTCAGCAACAATCAAGGTCGTTGGTGTAGGAGGTGGAGGCAATAATGCTGTCAACTCCATGGTCCGAGATAATATTCGTGGTGTGGAATTTATTATCGCCAATACAGATCTGCAGACGCTTGATAAATCGGAATGCTCTGGGAAAATACAGATTGGCGGAGAACTGACCCGTGGGCTTGGTGCAGGCTCCAACCCTGAAGTGGGAAGGGATGCCGCTGAAGAGAGTGAAGCCACCATTCGCGAGATGCTTGAGGGAGCAGACATGGTCTTCATCACCGCTGGTATGGGTGGTGGAACGGGTACCGGAGCCGCTCCTATCATTTCGCGCATCGCCAAGGAAGTAGGAGCCTTGACGGTCGGCGTGGTCACCAAACCCTTTGCGTTTGAAGGGAAACGGCGGATGAGGCAGGCCGATGAAGGAATACAGGAACTCAAGGATGCGGTTGACACATTGATTGTCATTCCCAACCAAAAGCTCCTCAGTTATGTCGGCAAACAAACTTCATTCACCGGGGCATTTTCTTTGGTGGACGATGTTTTAAAGCAAGCTGTCTGTAGTATCTCAGATTTGATCGTCATACCCGGCCTCATCAATCTCGACTTCGCCGATGTCAAATGCATTATGGGTAGCATGGGCAAAGCTCTGATGGGTAGCGGAACTGCCACTGGGGAAACACGGGCTATTGAAGCGGCGCAGAAAGCCATCTCCAGCCCGTTACTCGATGAAGCAACCGTTGATGGTGCCAAGGGCATTCTGATCAACATCACCGGCGGTGAAGACCTCACCCTGCTGGAAGTTAACGAAGCTTCCATGCTGGTTCAGGAAAATGCCCATGAAGATGCGCATATCATTTTTGGCGCGGTGATCGACAAACAAATGGAAGGAGAGATGCGAGTGACCGTCATCGCCACAGGGTTTGAGGAGGCAGCCACAATCAAGAGCGAAGAAAGACCTGCCTTGAAGAAAGTGGTCGGGGGAGAGCCGATGTCCCGTGACGACTCAGGCACAACTTCCTACAAACATTTAAAATCCCTGGCCTCTGCCATTAAAGAAGAAAATCCAGACCCGGGAAGCCTGACTGCAAATTTTGATATTCCAACATTTCTACGCAAGCACGCCGACTAACCACCGTTCGATGACCGGCGGGCATTTGCCCGTCGGCGGAGAACCCCAGCGCTAGCAGGAAAAGTATTGGAACTCGTCAAGAAGAGCACCACCAAACCTAGTGGCCATTTATCTTCCAGTTATAGTCCAGATAATGAACTTTTATTTTAGAATCACTCAAATTTTTATTGTCCTCGGCGGCAATATACTGTCCGATATACTTCAAAACTCCCCCACGGCTTTCAAAGTCTCCTTCGAACCATTTAAATATGGATGAAAGATAAACCCTGTTTTTCTTTTCATCCAACTTCATTCCTTTTTCGCGGGATTGCAAAAACTTTTCCATCTGATCGTCCAACTGGTCATTCAGTTTCTCCACCGTATAGGCTTCCAAACGAAGATCAGGGCAGCTCACGGAAGCGCAGACAATAGCTACATGAATGCGCGGCTCATTCATTTTCCTGAGGATTTCGTGCTCGATGTCGTTAAGAGTACGTTCTTTGCCACCCACCCTACCCGCCGGCTGTTTCCAGACAGATTTAAAAAAACTTCCGGCATCTTTGATACTTTCTATTGGGTAATGATCTGTGATCATTTTCGCCGCCAGAATATTATAAACATTTACCCAGAAGGCCAGTTTGGATTCTTTGGTCTCTAAACGCTCCAAGGGGTAAGACTTGAGCCTGGAAACCAGGCCTGAAAAAAGAGCATCCTTTTTCAAGCTGGTATAATCAACCGCGTTGATCAGAACCCCATCTATTGTTTTAGGAGCAACATATTTTTTGACCAGCGCATCCCAATCAGAAAAGTCAAAAGCCTCAACATCGGAACATAAACTAAAAACAAAACACACTCCCAAAACCACAGTTTGCAAGTATTGAGGAAAGATTTTTTCTCCCATAAACCTAAATTCCTATTCACAAAATAATTAAACCAATAAACAACTTTCCTTTAGTATACTCTCAAAGAGATTGCTTACAAACAGACCCGCTTGTAAAGTATCCTATTCATTCAAAACCCCGAACCCATTAACTAGAATCCAGCAGAAATATCGCAACCACATATGAATAAAGATCTTTTATACATTTCCGACCTTGACGGCACCTTATTACAGCCGGACAGTTCATTCCCTGATGAGTATAAGAAACGCCTCAATCGGCTGATCGACATGGGACTGCGCTTCACCATCGCCACTGCACGGAACTACGATTCCGCGCATCCCATTTTGAAAGGCTTAAACTTGCGTTTGCCCGTCATTTTATTCAATGGCGTTTATCTGGCTGACTTCAACACCGGGCGTATTTTGAAGCATTCTGACTTCATTAAAAAAGAAGTCGTTCAAAATATGCTGGAACTGGCTTTGCCCCTGGGAATTGATCCTTTCATCTATACATTTGGAGAAAAACATCAACTTTATTATCTCAATGCAACCAACCCCGGCTCCCAAGCCTATGTCGAAAGTCTTGAGGGCGATGGAAGACTTTGCCAAGTTCCCCATTTTGATTTTCAGGAAGAAGAAAAGATTTCCGGATTTTTGTTGATCGACACACACGAACGACTTGAACCCATCTACCATGCACTCGATGAAAAACATTTCGACCACCTCAATTTATATTTTGCCGAGGATGTGTCCATGAAAGGCTATTACTGGCTTCAGTCCTTTCATCAGGAGGCCAGTAAAGGAAATATGGTAGAAATTCTTGCAAAAAAAATGGAGGTTCCCCTTGAGCGCATTGTTGTTTTTGGCGATTATTTGAACGATCTGGATATGTTTCGCATCGCTGGCCACGCTATTGCCATGGAAAATGCCTTGCAGGAAGTCAAGGATTCCGCCAATGAAATCATCGGGAGCAATGCTCAAGGGGCTGTGCTGCAATATCTCGAGTCTATATGGCTTGAATAATGAGCCCATTCAAACTAGACTGCTATTAAAGCTAACCAACAAGAAACCAACATAACCTGTCCACATAAAAAATTATGTCTGATTCCAGTCAACCTCAGGAACCTGAAAAAACTATTTTCGAACGCGACAAAACCGCCAAGGAACCCCAACCTGTAGCTGATAGTCCTAAGGTCCCTATTAAGCCCAAGCCAAAAATTAAAAAGGCCTTTGTCGCAACGAAGAAGACCTTCACCACCGACAAGCCCATGGAGCACCGGGTGAGAAACATCCGACTGACCTCCCTGGAGTCCGCAAAAATGATATGGGAAACTCTTGTCGATTATCAGAGTGAATTAGCACAACAGGAAATGGACGATCCCGACAAGCCTTTTCATGACTGGGAGAAAATAGAAAAAATTTTTATTCGTCTCGCCAAGAAATACAGCGCTTGCATGAGTAAAACTTTGGGAGGGTCACTAGGTTGGGTTTATCAAGGAATGGAGATAGCCCCGCAAACCATGGATCAGGAGTTGATCGATTGCATCATAAGCTCGGAGAAATTCAAGATTCAGGAACCCATCAAAACAAAATTAGGGTTTCATGTCATTATGGTTTGCGAAAGCCAGATTCATGCCCCCCGAGAAAAATTTATTGTGGAAGAAAAACCGCCCCTGTTTTGAACCCGCATAGGGTTCACTCTCCCAGAAAAAATTGTTGGATCATTGCAACAACATATTCCTGCTGAGTTCGGTTCACTTCATGAGATATGGGAAGTGCCAGGGTCTCCCTTGCAGCTTTTTCGGATTCAGGAAAATCACCACTTTTATGGCCCAATGATTGGAAACAGTCCTGAAGGTGAAGCGGAATGGGATAATAGATTTCACACCCAATGCGCTTTTCATGGAGAAAAGTTCTGAGCTCATCCCTGCGGTTTCCCGCGCGGATGACATACTGGTTATAAACATGTCCAGGAAATACTTCAGGAGGCAGTTGGACAAACGGGTTCAGCGCAGAATTTTTAAATAGCTGATGATAGGTTTGCGCATTTTTCCTTCTTTTCTCGGTCCAGCCTTCCAGAAAGCCCAACTTGGCCGTCACAACATCCGCCTGAAGTGCATCCAGACGAAAATTTCCACCCATGACCTTATGGTAGTATTTTGGTTCCGAACCATGCACTCTGATAATCTTTAGCTGTTCGTAAAGCTCTTTCGAATTGGTCGTCACCAACCCGCCATCTCCAAAACCACCGAGGTTTTTTGCGGGGAAGAATGAGAAACACCCCATATCCCCTATTGAACCTGCTGGCCTGCCCTTGTACTCAGAACCAATCGCCTGCGCGGCATCTTCAATCACCGCCAAACCTTTTTTTTCGGCTAATTGAAGAATCGGGTCCATATCCGAACATTGCCCGTAGAGATGCACCGGAATGATGGCCTTGGTGTTCGAGGTGATGCAACGCTCTATATGTTCCGGTTTAATATTAAAAGTAATGTCATTGATATCCACAAAAACCGGTTTGGCCCCAGCACGTATGATAGAACCGGCTGTCGCAAAAAATGTATAAGGTGAGGTGATCACCTCGTCACCCGGCCCCACCCCCAAAGCCATCAATGCAATCAATAACGCATCGGTTCCGGATGAAACTCCCACAGCATATTTGGTCTGGCAATATTCTGCCATCCTCTCTTCCAGTTGGGCAACTTTAGGGCCAAGGATAAAATATCCTGATCGAATCGTTTCCGCCATCTCCTTTTCCACTGCATTTAATATCTGATGATACGAGGCGGTAATATCGAGTAAACGGACTTCCTGAACCGGCCCAGGCGGCGCATCCAGTTTTTCCTGCAACTGTTCAGGAGTCAGAGCTTCTACTTTTAAGTCGGAATAATTTTCAGGAGAAAGCGTGACCACAGCATCTAATCCGTTGGCCTCCACAAGACGTGCCGCCATGTCTTTCGCAAATGGCTTGTCAGAACCCAGTGCCAGAGTAATGTCATGAGCTGTAGGAGTCAAAACAGCCAGGTCTTGCAAAAGAGATTGAAAATCCTTCTCTGACGCTCCGGCCTCCTGCAAGACAACAGGGATAGAAGTAGAAGCCACCCAGCCCTGGCAACGCTTCTGACGGCACAGATTCAATACTGCCGAATCCGCCATGTTTTTTAACGTCTGAATCAGGTAATCCGCATCCAAGAGAATCTGCATGAGTTAATTTAAGCCTTGATAGTTTTATTTGGGGGAAATTTCGCGCAAGTCCAAGTCAATGACACCGACCTTGGCATTTTTATTATGCTTTTTTAATCAGCACAGGGAGTATCTCAGAATAGTTGAATAATATAATTTCTAAAATTGAATGTCCTGACCTAGCTTTTCACGAAGAATGATCTCTGCCGGGGTGTAGTATTTTTTATTCACATTGCATTTTTTACACGAGGGCACCAGGTTCCCGCGTTTACTTTTTCCTCCTCGGGAAATGGGTACAATATGATCCATTGTCAACTCTTGTGCTGGAAACCGGCCTCCGCAATAATGGCAAACACCAGCCTGGATTTTCTCTTTCCACCACTGTGACTGGCGAAGCTTGCGCGCCTTGGCTTTTTCAACTTTGAATTGTTGCTCGTCCATTTTTTATTAGTAGCCTTTGGTTTTTTCTGCCCAGCCCGGGTCAATCATCAATCGGGGTTGCCAGTCATTCCGTACGGCCCGAACCGTCCCTTTAAGACTTCCCTTGGGATACCAGTGAATATCTCCCATGTCAAACTCGAAACCAAGCGCAGCAGACAACCGGGTCTTGCTTGTCCAAAAACAGCTGCCATAACTGAACTCAAAAACGGGATCAATGTGAAGAATAAATGTTTTCCCGCGTGACTGGAATGGTTTGGCGATTTCATAGAGACTTTGAATTTCAAGCCGACCCGGTAAACGCCAGTCCTCATAGCCACCCAGTTTTTCCTGGTTTAACTTACTGATATAGTCCTGAGCATCATACCAACTGATATTATTTCCGGTTTCAATATAGGCATAGCTCTCCTGCCAAACCAATCCCGTGTGAACGTCTTTTATCGTTCCATTGCCATTTTCAATAAATCTTGATCCCATAAGTCCATCCAAATTCAGCATTATAACAGAAATTATCAGATCTTCGTCTACCTCCCCCATTGTACTCCGTGGCCTGCCTCTCAGGACTCCGGTTATTTTTGCATGCCCTCGCTCATGCGAACAAATCAGTGGGGGAGTTTCTATCACGAATCACGGGATCTGGCTTTTCGTCCCTTTGAAAAACTGCACGGAAAAAGCGCGTATGCAGGAACCGGAATAGCGCTTGCCATTTGCCAGAGGGCTATTGCCAGTTGGCCCCACGCCGAGCAGGGAAGCCGTACCCACATTCGGGGATGTCCTCGATATCCTCTTTGCTTGAAGGGAAGCGATGGCAAATGAAAGGTTTTCTCGGACTGTCGTGAACACGGCACTGGTTATCTGACGTCAATTCACTGCACGGAACGTCCATGGAATAATAAAGCTGGTTTCTCTTTTCGTCCGAGCCAACAACCCGAATACCCCGGTAGGACAAATAAAGTTCCAATTCTTTCAGGCTGCCATGTTGCTGGATTGTGATGTCTCGCACAACGGTCATGTTGACCGTCTTGCAGCATTCTCCGCAGGAATGGCATTCACCCGTTCTTTGAATCTCCATACCCTAAGCTCCAGTCCGTCATAACGGCTATTTGCCTTTTTTATTGGTAGATTTTTTAGCCCGGTGTTCCACCGTAACCGTGGTGTGGATTCCCCCACGCACATTAAACTCGCCAACAATAGTCATTTTTCGCGGCCGACACGCAGATACCAGATCATCCAAAATGATATTGGTCACCTTTTCGTGAAATCCACCTTCATTCCGGTAAGACACCAGATAAATCTTCAAAGATTTTAATTCCAGGCACAATTTGTCAGGAATATAGCTGATATGGAGGATGGCAAAGTCCGGTTGCCCGGTTTTGGGACACAAACAGGTAAACTCAGGACACTCCATTTCAATGGTGTAATCCCTTCCCGGAACCGGGTTCGGAAACGTTTCAATCTGTAAAACCTCTTTTTTATTGGTATTTTTCATAATATTGATAGTTTTTTCACTTTTTTTTGGGGGAAGACCTTGCTTTTTAATATTTGGATTTTATATAGTGTCAGCACTCACACCTAGAGAGTGCTAAAAACTCAAAACCTCTAGCCCAACTTCTCCTGCTCTGGAGCATAAGGCATTTCATTACAATAGGTTGTTAATTATTTGAGCAGATTCACGTAAAACCGGCTTTATTTTTAATTTAATCAGAGTTTAACATTTTTTCAAGGAGTCTATATGAAAATCCAACCATTGCACGATCGTATTCTGGTTCAACCTATTCTGGAAAAAGAAGTCCGAAAAAGCGGGATCATCATCCCCGATTCGGCCAAAGAAAAACCTATTGAAGGCCGTGTAAAAGCTGTCGGCAAAGGCAAAATTGGCGATGACGGCAAGCCGGTCAAGTTGGAAGTGAAAGTCGGCGATAAAGTCCTTTACAGCAAATACGGCGGAACAGAAATCAAATTTGACGGCGAAGATTTCCTATTGATGCGTGAAGACGATGTTCTTGCGATCGTAGGTTAATTTTCCATCCTGATCATTTATAACGAAAAAATCATTCACATCTCTTAAGAGATAAGGAGAATCACGTTTATGGCTAAACAAATTGCATATAATGAGAATGCTAGACATAAGATTCTAGCCGGAGTTAACAAGCTTGCAGATACTGTAAAAATCACTTTGGGCCCCAAAGGGCGCAATGTGGTCATCGACAAAAAGTTCGGTTCCCCCACCATCACCAAAGACGGTGTTACGGTCGCTAAAGAAATTGAGTTGGAGTGCCCGTTTGAAAACATGGGTGCGCAGATGGTTAACGAGGTTGCCAGCAAAACCAGTGACAACGCTGGTGACGGCACGACCACTGCTACCGTTTTGGCTCAGGCAATTTTTCGTGAAGGAATGAAATATGTCAGTGCCGGTGCCAACCCAATGGATATCAAGCGCGGCATTGAAGAAGCTGTTAACATCATCATCCCTGAAATCCAGAAGATGGCTAAACCGACCAAAGATAAAAAGGAAATCGCTCAAGTCGGGACCATTTCTGCCAATAGTGACAAAGCTATCGGGCAGATTATATCTGAAGCTATGGACAAAGTGGGAAAAGACGGCGTTATCACCGTTGAAGAAGCCAAGAGCATGGACACTTCTCTGGAAATCGTTGAGGGAATGCAGTTCGACCGTGGTTATCTTTCCCCCTATTTCGTGACCGATGCTGAGCGTATGGAATCGGTTCTGGAAGATTGTTACATTCTGCTCCATGAGAAAAAAATTGCCAGCATGAAGGATCTTCTTCCTTTGCTGGAAAAAGTTGCCAAAGGCGGCAAACCTCTTCTCATTCTCGCTGAGGATGTCGAAGGTGAAGCACTGGCAACTCTCGTGGTCAACAAACTGCGTGGCACACTGAATGTCTCTGCCGTTAAGGCACCGGGATTCGGCGACCGCAGAAAAGAAATGCTCAACGACATTGCCATCCTTACCGGCGGCAAAGTGATCACCGAAGATATCGGTGTTTCTCTGGAGAGTGTTGATCTGGCTGACCTCGGTCGGGCAAAACGC
Organism: Nitrospinota bacterium; assembly: GCA_014382285.1. Classification (GTDB taxonomy): domain Bacteria; phylum Nitrospinota; class Nitrospinia; order Nitrospinales; family VA-1; genus LS-NOB. The sequence goes on from JACNKA010000132.1 coordinate 16,467, forward strand.
ATCACCATTGATAAAGAAAACACCATCATCATCGATGGTAAAGGAAAAGCCTCTGACATTCAGGCGCGGGTAAAACAGATCCGCAATCAGATCGAAGAGACAAGCTCCGATTATGATCGGGAAAAACTTCAGGAACGGTTGGCTAAACTGGTTGGTGGCGTAGCCATCATCAAAGTAGGTGCTGCAACTGAGACGGAAATGAAAGAGAAAAAAGCCCGTGTTGAGGATGCCCTGCACGCTACCCGCGCTGCGGTAGAAGAGGGAATCATCCCCGGCGGTGGAGTTGCTTTCATCCGTTGTCTCGGTGCATTAGATAAGGTAAAAGGCGATCATGATTTCCTGATGGGAGTAAAAATCATCCGCCGAGCTCTGGAAGAGCCTCTACGCCAGATCGCAACAAATGCCGGTGAAGAAGGTACCGTTATTTGCGAGAAAGTAAAAAGCTTGAAGGGCAACGAAGGTTACGATGCCAAGACCGGTAAGTACACCGACATGATCAAGGCTGGAATCATTGATCCTGCCAAGGTAGCGCGTACCGCACTGCAAAACGCTGCCAGCATCTCCGGTCTGCTTTTGACCACCGAAGCAATGATCACCGATCTGCCAGAAGAAAAAGATGACCATGCGGGTCATGCTCATGGTGGCGGCATGGGTGGAATGGGTGGAATGGGCGGTATGGGCGGTATGCCCGGCATGATGTAATACCTCCTTGCCATTGAAGTAAAAAAAACCAAACCGGCTCCCCATCATGGGGGGCCGGTTTTTTTTGTGCCCGGTTGACAGTCCGAGGTTTTAGCCATATCATCCAAATCAGCAAGTGAGCACACCTTCAATACGGCTGTGTTAAAGCCCAAAATCAGAGACCTCTATGGCTGCGATAAAAAAAGTCCTCGGAATGATTCTTGCCGGCGGCGAAGGCAGCCGACTCTATCCGCTCACCCAACAACGCGCTAAGCCCGCTGTCCCTTTTGGCGGCAAGTATCGACTGATAGATTTTGCCTTGAGCAATTTCATCAATTCCAGAATCTATTCCATTTACGTTCTGACCCAGTTCAAGTCCCAGTCATTAGCCGAGCATTTACAGGAAAGCTGGCGCTTCAGTTCTATTCTGCGTGACCATTTCATTCTCCCCGTTCCAGCACAAAAACGTACAGGAGACAGCTGGTACCGAGGAACAGCAGATGCCATTTATCAGAACATTAATTTAATTGAGGATGGAGACTTCGACCTCATTGCCATCTTTGGTGCCGACCATATCTACCGCATGGACTTGCAACAAATGATCGACTTTCATTTACGCAAGCGGGCCGACGTCACGATCTCGGCTCTACCCGTACCTATTAAAGATGCGTCCTCGTTCGGAGTGATTCAGGTGCAGGAAAAGCAACGCGTCACAGGGTTCAAAGAAAAACCCAAACGCCCGAAACCCATCCCCGGAAGGTCAGATGAAGCCTTCGCGTCTATGGGCAACTATCTGTTTAATAAAAATGCCTTGATTGAAATGCTTTATGATGACGCAGCGGATGACGAGTCCTCTCACGATTTTGGCAAGGACATCCTGCCTCGAGTTTTCAATAAGTCCCGGGTTTTCGCTTACGATTTTCGCAGAAACCGTATACCCGGTATCACCCGAAAAGAAATTGGCTATTGGCGGGATGTGGGCACCATCAAGGCCTTCTGGGAAGCCAATATGGACTTGAGAAATATCAAACCCGAGTTCAATCTTTATAATAAAAACTGGCCGATCAAAACGGCAAGCTACGGAACTCCACCCGCCAAGTTTGTCTTCAATGAGGACGGACGCCGAGGCCAGGCCGTCAACAGCATCGTCGCCGAAGGAACCATTATCAGCGGAGGAATTGTGCAGGACTCGGTGATCGGGCGTGAAGTCAGTATCGACAGTGGAGCGGCGGTCATCAACTCGCTACTGATGGATCGGGTGAAGATCGGCAAAAACTGTAAAATCAATATGGCCATCATCGACAAAGATGTGGAGATCCCCCCTGGCACCACCATAGGGTATGATCTGGAACAGGACAAAAAACGTTTTTTCGTCGATGAGGAGTCCAACATCATCGTCATACCCAAGGGTTTTAAATTTCCCCACTAGGTGCCGGGCAATGCCCGGTGTTAATTAGCAATAGCTCGTTGAGCCGAGAAACCGTTTGCCCACGATATAAACACATTGCAAGTTACCAGCGGAGGCACTCCGCATTTTTCTGATTTTTCAGCGCACCCTTTTACAAAGCATGTTACCAGCCCGATGATCCGTACCGGAATAGACCATTTAATCGCCCAGCCCGAAAAATATTTAACCGGTAAGACAGTTGGCCTTATCGTCAACCATACTAGTCTGGCAGGCGATGGCAGACACTCCATTGAGCATTTTAAATCGCATTCAGGCTTCACCCTGCATAGCCTGTTCGCTCCTGAACATGGGCTGTATGGCACAGCACAGGACATGATCCATATCGCTGACGAAATCGACCCGATTTCCGGCCTCAACATAAAAAGCCTGTATGGAAAAAATGAGGACTCCCTCATTCCCGACCCGGCGTTATTAAAGGGCATTGATAATCTGGTTTTCGATATTCAGGATGTCGGCGCGCGCTACTACACCTTCATCTATACGATGGCCAACTGCATGACCATCTGCAAAGAGGCCGGGGTGCGAATGGTGGTTTGCGACCGCCCCAACCCCATAAACGGAACTTCGATCGAAGGCAATCTGGTGGGAGAACCCTGGCGGTCCTTTGTCGGGCAATATCCCCTGCCCAACCGCCACGGCATGACAGTAGGTGAACTCGCCCAGTTGTTCAATGATCATTTCAACATACATTGCGATCTTACAATCATCCCCATGACCGGCTGGAGCCGCGAGATGTGGTACGACCAGACCGGCATGGTCTGGACACCGCCATCGCCCAATATGCCGACCCTGGCAACCGCCACCGTCTATCCGGGAATGTGCCTGATTGAGGGAACCCTGCTTTCAGAAGGACGCGGCAGCACCCTGCCCTTCGAGCAAATTGGTGCCCCTTTCATCGACCCGCATAAACTGGTCGCACGACTTGAAAAAGACTCAAAACTTTTGCCGGGCGTGTTTTTCCGTCCGCAATATTTCAAGCCCATGTTTCAGAAACACGCCGGAGAAGTTTGCGCCGGAGCCCAGTTCCATGTCACCGACCGGGAGCAATTCAAACCCCTGCTCACAACTTTGGCCTTACTGCGTGCCATCGCTGAAATTTATTCCGAGCAATTACAATGGCGAACCGAACCCTATGAGTATGTCAGCGACCGTCTGGCCATCGACCTCTTATACGGTAACGAAAATTTACGCGAAACAATTTTTAAGGACGATTTCTCTTTGACCACTCTCGAAGAAAGCTGGCAGGAAGAATTAAAATCCTTTTCACAACTCCGGCAGGAATACCTGATTTACTTCTGAACCCTGCCGAATGCCTTGCATAAACTCAAGAGATCCTCATCGCGAACGACTACGTGAGGGAGCAAAAAAGAAAAAGTAGCACATACCCCTCCCTTCATAGGGAGGAGATTATTGAGGAAGGTTGGATTATGAATTCATCCAAAAAAACCACACCCTCCACCCCCCCTAATACTCCCGCAAGGCACGAAAGCTAATGAAGAAATATCACGGCAGCTCAGCATGAGAATAAAGGACTATTTTGTCATTCTGAGGAGCAACGTGACGAAGACGTTATGCTTTACCAATGTCTTCGTGCCCTCGTTGTATTCTGCCTAAGCTCTCGTGCCCCGGAGCAACTGTGTTAAATGTCAAGCATTGGAGATGAGATTTTCATTCCAGAGTGTTT
>JACNKA010000060.1 GCA_014382285.1 Nitrospinota bacterium
GGAACCAGAACTTTTGCATATTGATCAGGTCATTGGGGATCCCTTTAAACTGATTGACCACCGTTGTTGCCAGAGCAAGATCATTCAATTGGGCCATTCCAACAATCGTTACCGCATGTGTGATCGTTTCTATTTTGCTCGGGAAACCAAAAAACGAACTGTTCACTATTCTTAAAAGCCGCGCCGAAAGAGAAGGATCGCCACTTATAATCTCCCCAATTTCCACAAAAGAACATTCCGGATCTTCCACAGCTTCATTAATTCGGTAAAAAATTGTAGGAAGCGATGATATTTGTGGAGACTGCTCAATCAGTTTATGCAGATCCAACTTCATTTCCTCTGTCATTGACCCTCTTCCCCAAGTTGAACTTTTCTCGCCAAACAAATGTCATACAGTTCGGCTATAGCAGGGTGTCTTCGATCCGTATATTTGAAAAGGATTTCCTGCTCTTTAATAATGGCTGGCGGCGATATCACTTCTGCTTGCCCCTCTTCCGGCAAAACTTTCTTTGGTTCATCTGGACTCATTATATTAACCTCAGTGACGCCCCAGGCTTTCAGAGTTTTCAAATTTTGCTCGGTAATGGACTGGTCTGAAGTCAATAGTGTCCTACCCATTCGATCTTTCACCTCGGTGGCGGTCACCATGCCTTTTCTAACTAGCTTAATTTTGACAGATTTCATTTTTGCCTTAAATTAACAGGACAGATAAACTACAATTAAAGAACTTTCAAACCGGTTCCAATTCTTAAATGAAATTAATATCCTCGAAAAACATTATCATAGCCTTTTGGGCTCTTTTTGTCATCTCTTCAGGGTGCGCAAAGAATCATCGGGTTCTCATCAACCCTTCCATTCCCATTCACGACTCCACTATTGGTAACCAACTCCCGGTGGCAGTCAGGGTTGTTGACTCTCGTTCCAGCAATGTCATTTCGAAATGGCAGGGCGAATTCAAAGTGCGAAAATTCACTGTCATTTCGCAAGGAGATCTGAAGGATATTTTTACCACCCGAACTCGACAAGCATTAACAAAACTGGGCTTTTCGCCTAAAAACTTCAATTTGAAATCCGAAAGATCGTTGCTAATTGAAATATTAAGCATAAAAAGCCACTATCAGGAAGATCCTCCTAAAATAAATATTCGAGTCAAAGCCAATATCAAAGCCACCTGTAAAAATCAGGGAAAGTGGCTCAGCAAAAATTTCACATCAAAGAAAAATCGGTCTGATATCAGCCCCGCCAGCTTCCCCAATGAAAGCCTCTTAAACGACAGTCTTTCGGAGATAATGGGGAAAATTTTCACGAACCCTTCCTTGATTGCTTGCCTCACCGCTGAGCAACCTGCACCCGCCCCCCAGATAACCCGGTAACATATTTATTTATTTATAGTTAGGCAAATTTATCTAACAATAACCTTTAGGTTTTTCTTGAAATTTTAAGACTCTGAGCCTTAATTCTGTTTATTTTAGCAGAGCGACTAGCTATAGTTTACCGGAATAAGCTCATAATCAAAGTTTTTCCTTTTGCTCTGGGGTCAACAAGTCGATAAATCATTAGTTACTAATGCAATTCTACCCCCCGAAAAAGGATAACGCTATGGGCAACCAAATTCATAAATCCTGAAATGGGGAAAAGATGATGGATAAAGATTTTAGTTCGCTTGCAAGTAGTGGCGATGTTCTGTTCATGATGCTTGGTGCAGTGATGGTTTTTGCCATGCACGGGGGATTTGCGTTTCTTGAAGTGGGCACTGTGCGAAAGAAAAACCAGGTCAATGCACTGGTAAAGATTCTGGTCGATTTCGCCATTTCAACTCTGGTCTATTTCACTATTGGCTACGGAATTGCCTACGGACTTTTCCTGTTTCAACCAGCCAGCGAATTACTCGCAGAAAATCAGGGCTATGAACTGGTTCATTTTTTCTTTTTATTAACGTTTGCCGCCGCTATTCCTGCCATCATTTCCGGCGGCATTGCAGAGCGCTCGAAGTTCTGGACTCAGGCTTTAGCCGCCGGTATTTTTGTCGGAGTCGCCTATCCATTATTTGAAGGCATGGTATGGGGACAAATCTCCCTTCTGGGGCAGGAAGGGTCCTGGCTGGCCGAACTGACTGGGGGAGTGCCTTTTCATGATTATGCCGGTTCCGTAGTCGTCCATTCCATGGGCGGATGGATCGCTTTGACAGCAGTCATTGTACTCGGTCCTCGCTTTGGAAGATGGGACTCCCAAGGTCGTAGCCGCCCTATTCCTATCAGTAACGTTCCGTTCATGGCACTGGGAAGCTGGATGCTTTGCGTAGGCTGGTTTGGTTTTAATGTTATGTCTGCCGCCACATTGCAGGGAATATCGGGCTTGGTGGCCATCAACTCGCTTTTTGCCATGGCGGGAGGAATTATCGCAGCCCTGCTGATTTCAAAAAATGATCCAGGGTTCATACACAATGGCGCCCTGGCAGGTCTCGTTGCGATTTGCGCTGGCTCCGATCAGGTTCACCCATTTGGCGCTCTCGTCATTGGGGCATTAGCCGGAATTATTTTTGTCAAAGGTTTTACATGGGAACAGGAAAAATTAAAAATTGATGATGTCCTGGGTGTTTGGCCCTTGCACGGTATCGCCGGATCATGGGGTGGAATTGCCTGTGGAATCTTTGGTCAAGAAGCATTGGGCGGTTTGGGCCAAGTCAGCTTTCTGGCGCAACTTATAGGGACTCTTTTTGCCATAGCTATTGCCCTGGGTTTTGGTTTTACCGTCTATTTAGTTTTGGATAAAACAGTCGGGATCCGTCTCGACAAAGAAGATGAGCAAAGAGGTTCGGATCTTGCCATCCATAATATTGAATCTTATCCGGAAGATGCTACCAGCAGATTTTTATGAGTGATCGTGTATTAAAAAAGACTTTTATGCTTTTGTTAGTGCTGAGTTTCTGTTTACTGGCAAACTCCGCTCTGGCAAAAGAGGATGCCATTGAAACGCTGAAAAAAGCGGCAGAAGCTGACCCTAAGGATTACGCCCCTCATTTTGGTCTGGGGCAGGTTTATCACACCATGGGCCTCTATGATAGAGCCATAGCGGAATACTTGAAAACCATAGAGTTGGAGCCTCTGTTTGCGGCGGCCCACAGTGGTTTAGGTTCCAGTTATGGCGCTTTAGCCAGATATGAAGAGGCCGTTGAGGCCTTCAAAGAAGCGACTCGCCTGGGCCCAAATTATTCCGCAGCCCAATTCGGACTAGGCTGGAGCTATGCCCAACTGAACGAATATGAAAAAGCGGTCATTCCCCTCAAGACGGCCCTGAAGGCAAAACCCAGAATGGTAGCTGGCCACTTTACCCTGGCTCAGGTTTATTCTGCTCTGGGCGAATTCCCTGACGCCATCAGGCATTTCAAACGGACGCTGGAAATTTCTCCCATTCATCCGGATGCCTATTTTCAAATGGGCATCAGCTATTCCCTGCAAAATAAATATGCTGAGGCCGTGCAGGCTTTTAGAGATACCCTGAGACTGAGCCCAAATTACTTCGAGGCTTACCTTGGCATAGGCCGCGCCTATATAAACTCCAACCGTAATGAAGATGCAATTGGTCCACTAAAAAATGCCATCACCATTAATCCTGGACACACAGACTCCTACGAAAGATTGGGAGCCGCCTACCAGAACCTGGGTGAGCATGGAAAAGCCTTACCTCCCTATCAAGAGTTTGCCCATATCGATTTTAGAAACCCGGTGGCTCACTTTAAACTGGGCGTAGCGTATTCCCGGCTTGACAGACACCGCGATGCCATTAAAAGTTTTCAGGAAGCCACAAGGTTGAATGAAAATTTCCCCGAAGCCCATTTCAACATGGGGTGGTTATATCAAGAGTTGGGAGAGCCAAACAACGCCTTAGACCAATATAAAAAAGTTATCTTTCTGAACCCGAACAATCTGGATGCTTATTTCAATGTGGGAGAAATCCATGAGTCCTTCGAACGCTATGAAGATGCGGTTTCGAACTTTCAGAGAGTCGTGGAAATAGACCCGAACAATATTGAAGGGCATGTTCGTCTGGGATGGAACTACGCGAAACTGAACCTTTCTGAAGAAGCATTGGGCGAATTCCAGAACGCTTTAAAAATTAATCCCGACCGGGAGGAAACCTATTACAAACTGGGGATCACTTATGGGGATCTCGGACGCTTCGCAGAAGGGCTCGAGTCACTACAAAGAGCCTTGAGGCTGAACCCAAACAACCTTGAAACGTTGCTTCAATTGGGGAAGTTCAACTCAATATTGGGAAATTACCAGGAGGCTACGAACCATCTCAACAAGCTTTTGAAAATAGCCCCAGAATATAGTGAAGTAGGGCTTTTGTCCGGCAAAAATCTGGTCGAATTGAACCAATTTGAAAGCGCCTTACCGCATTTGGAAAAAGCTGTCAAGCAACAACCCGATTCATTTGAGGCACAGTTTTATCTCGGACTTACCTTGATACGCCTGAATCGCCCGGTAGACGCCATTGTCCCTTTGCAAAAGGCGGTCAAAATCAAACCGGAATCTTCATTGACCTTCAACCACCTGGGCCAAACCTATCAGAAGCTGAAAATGTATCCTGAAGCCATCTATTCCTATAAACAGGCCACCCGAATAGAGCCCAATTTCACCGATGCCTACAACAAACTGGGGACTCTTTATATTTTTCAACAGGATTATGAAGAGGCCATAAAAATGTTCCGTGATTCAGTCCGGTCCAATCAGAAATTTCAGGCAGGTTACTTCAACCTCGGAATGGTTTACGAAATTCTCGGTCGGCACCCGGAAGCCATAGAACAATATGAAAAGACTCTGGCATTGAACCCCAACCATCAAAAAGCTCTGTTCAACCTGGGCTGGGTATTGATGGATGAAAACCGTTTTGTGGAAGCCCTCCCACCCCTGAAACAAGCCATAAGTCTGAATCCAGAAAATAAAGACGCCCACTACAGTCTCGGTCTGGTTTTTGGTCGGCTGAATCGTTATCAGGAAGCGCAAGACCAGTATCGACGAGTTCTGCAACTAGACCCTGATCACTCCGGTGCCTATGAACGACTGGCTTTGACCGAGAAAGCCCTGGAAAACGCAACCATTTCTGCAAAAAAAGATATATTCCCCCGAGAACTCGATATCATTCTAGTCCCGTAACATTCATCTCCATTCAACTTCAAGCAATTGTGCACCCTCTCTGGTGGCGGCTCACCGGTCAAAAAGTGCGCTTAACAAACTGGCCCCACGGGCAGAGGCCAGCGTGACGCTGGCCTCTGATACTAAAGAACTTAACCGATCAAAGCTTTATCAATAAATAAGTTGACAGTAAATCCTTTAAACTTATATACTTCGGCCTCAAAGTGGGATTCAGTGCAAGGAACGTAACCCATGAAAATATAAGAGATTCTTATATTTTTTCCTGAACCCCGCCACTAGCCGTGGAGACAGATAGCAATGACTTGTTAAGCCGAGATAACTCTTTGCTAGCTAGCGCAAGTTATTGCACATTGGCCCCACGCCGAGTGGCTGCTAGCCGCAGAGACAAATGGCAAGGGCGAGTTAAGCCGAGATAACTCTTTGCTAGCTAACGCAAGTTATTGCACATTGGCCCCACGCCGAGTGGAACGCTGGTTTTATTAATTCAGTAAAGGTTTATTCCATGGAAACCACCGCGACCGAAGACATTGAACAAGAAGAAATTGATCTTGCTCCTGTAGAAGAAATTCTTAAAAATCTTCCGGATGATTCTCGCAGTCATCTCATTCCGACCCTACAAAAGATTCAGAACGTGTTCAGGTATCTCCCTGCACCCGCAATGGAACTGGTCGGGGAAGCTCTCAATGTCAGTCGGGCAGAGTTATATGGGGTCATCTCATTTTATCCTCAACTGCTAATTACGGAACCGGGAAAATATATTATTAAGCTCTGTTATGGCACGGCCTGTTTTGTAAAAGGGGCTCCCATAATTGGTGACAAAATTAATGATTGTTATCACATTCGCCCTGGTGAAACAGACAGCAATAAACTGTTTACTTTACAGACCGCTTCCTGCCTTGGCAACTGTGGTGCGGCTCCTATGGCCATTATCGGAGAAGACACTCACGGAACTATAGATCCTGAAAAAACACTGGATATCCTGGGCCAATACAAGCTCGAAGATGCCCCGGAAACCGAGGAGGCTACAGCTTAATGAGCACCGTTCCTAAAAAAGACTGCAATATAGATATTAATGGCAAAATGGTTTCTGTTCCTGAGGGAACCGTTATCCTTGAAGCTTGCAACCAGAATGAAGTGCCGGTTTCTAATCTCTGTTACAACAGAAAACTGAAACCTTTCGCCGCTTGCCGGACCTGCATGGTTGAAACAGTGGTCAATGGTAAAAAGGAGTTGGTTTATTCCTGCACCCAGCCAGTTTGTGATGGCATGGAAGTCAAAACCGGGACTGAAGAAACTGATCGCTACAACAAAGCCTGCCTTGAGATGTTGTTAGTCGAGCATCCTTTGGACTGCCCCATCTGCGACAAGTCAGGAGTTTGCCCGCTACAGGACAACACCGATATGCTGAAACTGTTCGATGGACGCTTTGAGATACAGAGACGTAACGAACCCAGCATCAAGACCAATCCTATTATAGAATTCTATCTCAACCGATGCATCATGTGCGGATTATGTGTTCGCGCCTGCGATGAAATTCAGGGTGTTCAAGCTCTGGACTTTCATAAACGCGGTATGAGCGTAGGTATCGGCACAGCCAACGATGAGCCTCTCGACTGCGAATTCTGCGGGCAATGCATCACCGTATGCCCGACAGGTGCCTTGATGGATATGACTTCAGAAGCACGAGGTTTGGCGGCCATGTTTACGGACACCCACACAACCTGTAATTACTGTTCGTGGGGTTGCACCATTAAACTCGAAAGTAAAAAAGGTCAGGTTGTCCGCATTGAGGCCGATGAGGGTTACGATGTCGGCATCAACGAAGGCAACCTCTGCGCCAAAGGGCGCCTGGGACACGGCATCATTCATAACGACCAACGCATTGAATCCCCTCTCATGAATATGGGTGGGAGCTTTCAGGAAGTGACTTGGGAAGAAGCTCTGAAAACCATTGCCGACCGCATGCAAACAACGGTGAACCGCAGTGGACCTGATAGCCTTGCCGGGATTGCATCGGAAAAGTTGATGAATGAAGAGAATTACCTTTTTCAAAAATTATTCCGCAATCTACTTGGTTCCAATCAGGTTACCAACCTCGCTAGTTTAAGAGCGCCTTATCTGAACCAGTTTATGCTGGACTGCTTTGCGAATGGAATCACATCACAACCAATCACTAAACTTCAAGAAGCAGATGTGGTGCTGGTTTTCAACTCCGACCTGCCGTCTGAGTACCCGGTCGGAGGAAATTCTATTCGGTTCGGAACCACCTTCAGTCATACCGACTTATTGATTGCCAATCCAAGAAAAGTTGTTTTTGACAGCAACGCCAAAGTCGATGTGCGAATGACTTACAAGCATGGCTCCGATTTGGCCGTGGCCTCTCGATTGTCACGCATCATAATCGACAACAATCTGGTCGATATTGCAAAGGTGCAGTCTGCCATCCCCAACTATAACGAATGGGTACAGTCTTTAGCCGAGTATACCGCACAAGCGGTTGAGCAAACTACCGGCCTGCAGGATGACGTTCTCACCCGCGCCGCAGAAAGGTTTGCAAGAGACGCGGATCGTTTTGTCATTATAGGAAACGATATTCTTGATACGGGTCAAGGCGAAGAGATTCTCAATGCCCTGCTCAACCTTTGCACCCTGGTTCAACAAGGAAGCGGTAGCACGAGCATTTATCCTCCAAGAGAGCATTGCAACTCTCAGGGCGTTAACGATATGGGTTGTACTCCTGATTTTTTACCGGGCTATCAATCGATCAATGACTCTTCGGCTCTGGAAAAATTTACTGACGAATGGGGTGCCCTTTCTCTTAGCGACTCTAATCTCGCCGGAGACTTATTTCAAAATTGTATAAATGGCTCATTGAAATTCCTCTACATTGCGGGGGAAGATCCTCTTCAGTCCTATTTCAAACCCCAATTGGTTAAAGAGGCTTTACGCACAGTGCCATTTCTGGTTGTCACCGATGTTTTTATGACCGACACCGCTAGAATGGCCGACCTGATTCTTCCTGCATCGACCTTCGCAGAGAAAGAAGGCAGCTACACCAATATGTCTCGCCATGTTCAACGTGTCGCGCCCGCAGTAATTCCGCAAGGAATGTCCAAACCCGATTTCGACATATTGATTGAGCTGGCAGATGCGCTGGGCAAACCTTTCAAAAATACAGATATTGCCAGTGTGCAACAGGAAATCGCAAATGTCACTCCAGCTTATAAGGGAGTTTTTCCAGGAAGCAAATCCATTCAGTGGACACCCGATTGCGCAAGCACGAACCCCAGGTTCCATAGCAATGGCAATTCAGCGGGACATAATGGCAAAGCTGAAGGTTTTCCCTTCACCCTGCAAACCAACAACCACATGTTCCACATAGGAAGCTACACCCAACACTCCAAAGCGCTAGTGGATATTGGGCCTGAGTGCATTGCCGAGTTGCATCCCGAAGATGCTCGAAATTTGGGCATCGATACAGGCGATCAGATTGTGGTTGAATCTTCCGTTGGCAAGCTAGAGGTCAAAGTCAAGACCAGCAAGGTGACCAGCCGGGGAATGCTGTATATCCCAAAAAACTGGACGACTGTACCTGTTAGTGCCTTACGAAATGGGGAAGAAGGCTTGATTAGCGTAAAGATTTCTAAAGCAGACTAACTTTAAATCACTTTATCCCGGTAACAGGATCGTTATGGCAGACTTAAAAGAAAATCTACACACCGACCATATGGTCCTGAATATGGGCCCTTCGCATCCAGCCACACATGGGACAGTAAAGTTTCTCCTGACTCTGGATGGAGAAACAGTCGTCAACCTGGAAACCGAAATTGGTTATCTGCATCGTGGCTTTGAAAAGATGTGCGAGAGCGTGACCTACTCGAATGTGTTTCCCTACACCGATCGGTTGAATTATTGTTCTGCCATCATGAATAATATTGGCTTTGCACTGGCTGTAGAAAAGCTCTGCAACATCGAAATAACTGAGCGTTGCAAATACATCCGTGTTGTCACCAATGAGCTTTCACGAATTTCAGATCATTACACGAATATAGCCGCTGCGGCACTGGAACTGGGAGCATTGACCGCTTTTATTTATTTTGTAGAAGCCCGCGAAATCGTCTGGGATTTATTGGAAAAAGTTTGCGGTGCTCGCCTGACCTCAAACTATATCCGCATTGGTGGCCTGATGTGTGATTTGCCACCAGGCTTCGATGAAGATCTTGAAGCTAGTTACCCCAAACTCGACTCACTGTTTGAAGACGTAGACAATCTTCTGACCAAAAACCGGATCTTCATAGACCGGATGGCAGACACCGGTGCTATCCCGGTAGAAAGTGCCATTTCATGGGGCTTCACCGGCCCATGCCTACGTGCCAGCGGGGTCGATTACGATGTTCGCAAGAACCATCCTTACCTTTGCTACGATAAAATAGATTTTGATATTCCTCTGGGAAAAACTGGCGACAATTTCGATCGGTATCTCGTCCGAATGGAAGAGATCAAACAAAGTTTCAGGATCATTAAGCAGGCAATGCGAGATATGCCAGATGGCCCCATCAATGTTGCCAATCCCTATTTGCGTAGTCCGGCCAAGCCCGATGTCTATGCCCGGATGGAAGAAATGATCGCTCATTTCAAAATGGTCATTGATGGAATCAAGCCTCCTGTTGGGGAGGTCTATTTTCCGACTGAAGCCGCAAACGGTGAGTTGGGTTTCTATCTGGTCAGTGATGGCTCAGGCAAGCCCTACAAATGTCGGGTTCGCCCCCCCTCTTTCACCCTGACCGCCGCAATGGGTGAGATGTGCAAAGGTGCAATGCTTGCCGACATCATCCCCACCTTCGACATGATCAATATGATCGGTGGTGAGTGCGACAGGTAGAACCGTATCAATAATCACTTCCTCCACTCCATCTTATTAAAACATCCCCGACTCTTTAAACCACTCTGGGTAGCCACCTTAAAAAACGCATAGGTATTCCGTCGATCAAAAATTTATTTAGCTCCAGATCAAACTGGAAAACCTACGAGAATGATTTGTTGATCAAAAAAAGATTTAATGCCGGGTGGGTTTGGCGTTAGGATGGAAAAGGCCCGCCACTAACCGTGGAGCCGATTCCTTAGTCATCGTGCCCCGAAAGGGGCAATAACTTTTCTATCAAAAAAATGGGTGGCTTGATGAGGTCTTGCTCCACGCCCAACGGGCGTGGCCCGGTTAAAAGGTGTCCCGAGAAATTCCCCGATCACGCCCTCTTCCACCTGGAGTACGACCTAAAGATGTGGTGAAGACATCCCCTTGCTGAACCAGACCATCGTGCTTAGTCCTGATAGTTCCAATTCGGTTTTTTTCGATCTCTTTGGCGGCTTCGTCAATCAGGTCTTCTTCTTTTTTTGCCGCTTTCGTTTTAGCTACTGGCTTGGCCCCCTCTTTAGCCACGGTGCCCTCGCCTTCGCTTGTTCCTTCTGCCGGTTCTGATGCCTCTGCGGTTTCACCCTCTGTGGTTTCACCAGAGGTTTCCGCACCCAGTTCTTCGGCCTCGGCCTCTTTCATAGAGCTTTTAAAGTTCTTGATACTTCTTCCAAACGCCGAACCAATTTCCGGCAACTTTCCGGCCCCAAAAATGATCATAATAATGACCAGAATTACCATTAACTCAGGAAAACCTATTCCCATCATAAGCTTTTTCTCCTTTTGACTGATCCGATTTGAATGTCAGTCTAGCAAAATAAATGCTGAATTGACAGGAATTTAGTGGCCCTGGCATGGTGCCAACCGGCTTTAATCTTCCAATTAATATCTGCCTGAATTACCCAACAAAAACTCAAAAATAAAACGGGAACCTGGTATTTCCAGGTTCCCGCATCAAAATCACCAAAACTGTCTTAATGTCCCAAATGACCGTTCAAAATGGGAGAATCCAGAATCTTTTTATTTCCATTAGCGAGCTTTTTGGCTTTCGCAAAATGCTTGGTAGCCGCACCATGGTCTCCCAGTTTATCCAAAGCCACCGCTTCATTAAAATGTATTTCTGCTATTGAACTGTCTTCCCCTGCCGCTTCTTTGAAATGCTTCAATGCTTCGTCAGCATGCCCCATCCCCCAATGCTTGATCCCCGCTTTGTTATGCATGTCAGCACCGGGGTTAGATCCCGCAGGAAGTTCCATGGGTCCCTCGCCAGCAAAAGCCATGAGAGGAAAAGAAATCAGAAGCAAGGCAAACAAAACTGAAAATACGGTTTTCATATCACAACTCCCTTAATGTTAAGTTTCCAGTCACCTAAAAAATACTGAGTAAGGTTTTATCTAATTTAGCATATTTATGGGTTCAAATTGAATCTCATAAAATGATATTGTTATATTTGACCCCGTTCAGCAATAAGTTTATGATAAGCTGTTTTTAGCAAAGTATTGTATTTAATGAATTTTTTCGTCTCATTTTTTTATGTCCGAAGAACAAATTATTGATCTAGACAAGCTGATTTCCGATAGGACGGAAAGAGGGGTCGTGGATGTCAGTCTTAATCTGGAAAACAAAAAACTGGGCGATGATGAGATCATTCGACTGGCAGAAAACGAAAATCTGGCTGAAGTGACCCACTTGGAACTGGGAGAAAATAGTATCAGCGATACTGGCGTGTCAGCGCTTTGCCAGTCCCCTTACCTGAAAAAATTAAAATCATTAAGTTTAAAATCCAATAATATAACTGAAGCAGGAGCTCAACATTTAGCCCACGCATCCAACCTGACCCAACTGGAACAACTGGTTTTAAAATTCAATCGCATCGGGGAAGAGGGAGCAAAATATCTGGCTCAATCAGAAACCCTTACAAACCTGACCACATTAGATCTCTTTCGCAACCATATTGGAGAAGCAGGAGCCAAAGCCATTAAAGCCTCAAAAAACTTCAGGAGAGTGAGCCGTCTCAGGCTCGACTAAATTGCCAATGGATTTATCCAGAGCCTATCCCCGTAGCCCGAAACTGAAAATGTCCGGCCTGGTACACTTGGCGCGCGTGATAGATAAAGCCCGAGCTTTTAGAGAAAACAAGATGGCGGACTATATTTATCCCTGCCCCTTGGACAAAATCATATTGAACTTCCTGCGTATCGATTCTGATGCATTCGCAATTAAAGCTATGGAGTGCGGAGATGATGAAATTAGTGCATGGTCCCAGGAAATACTTAAAGATAAAAAATCCGAAGAGCTCGATTTCATCAATGATCAGATTCTTGAACGAAGGCCTGACTCTGAGGACCGACTAAAATATTTCCAGGAAGTTCGCGACAGGATTGATCCTTCAAGGGAAGACATCAACACATGGGTCGACCTTCTGGATCTGGAAGAAGGCCGCTTGCCACCAAAATAATTTCTTTCAATATTTTTAGCGCGTGTAATCACTATCCCTTTTACCAGCCTGTTCCCCGCTTGACGTTATAACGATTGACCATGAAAAAATCACTGAAAAACCAGAAACCCAACAAACTAAAAAAGAAAAAGGAACGTTCCAAGTTTGTAAAAGTTTTCCTAATCACGTTTTATTCTCTCACCCTTTTTAGTTTGGTCGCAGGTTTTATCGGAGCCGGCTTCATTTATTTTCACTATTCTAAAGACCTTCCAGATGTTCGTGAGTTAAGAAATTATCATCCCAGCACCATCACCCAGATTTATTCAAGTGGTGATGAAAAAATTGCTGAGTTTTATATAGAAAAGCGCATTATGATTCCGCTTGAAGATATCCCTCTGGCCTTGAAGCAAGCCGCTCTGGCAGTTGAAGACTCCAACTTCTACTATCATTTTGGCATTGATCCTAAGGCTATATTCAGGGCTTTCATCACCAATCTAAAGGCCGGTTACGTGGTTGAGGGTGGCAGCACCATCACCCAGCAGTTATCCAAAACGCTATTTCTATCCCGCGAGCGAACTTTACCCCGGAAAATCAAGGAAGCTATTCTAGCCGTCAGGTTGGAACTGGTTTTCACCAAAGATGAGATACTCGAAATGTATCTCAACCAGATTTATTACGGACATGGTAGTTATGGTGTGGAAGCGGCCTCCCGCACCTATTTTGGCAAAGGTGTTGCGGATACTAGCATCGCGGAATGCGCCCTGCTTGCCAGCCTCCCAAAAGCTCCCAATCACTACTCACCGTATAAAGACCCGGAACGAGCGCGCAAAAGAAGAAATCATACCATTCGAAGAATGGCCTACCTTTCCTTTATTACCAAGGAAGAATCTAAACTGGCCATGGAAGAAGAATTTCACCTCGGCGAAGTCACCGACATGCTCAACAGAGCACCCTATTTTGTGGAGCACATTCGACAGTTTCTTGAAGAGAAATTCGGCAGTAGTAAACTTTATCGTGGAGGTTTAAAAGTTTATACCACGCTGGATATCGACCTTCAGGAATCCGCCCAGAACGCTGTCATAGAAAACCTGAGAGTCGCCGACAAACGATATGGCTATCGAGGCCCGTTAGGCACCCTGTATTTATCCAATGGGGAAGTGGCCAACCAGGAAGCTCTCATCAAAATGAACAGTTTTGAAGAGGGTGAAAGCATCACCGAAGGGAAGATTATCAAGGGTGTGGTTTGGTCAGTGGGTAATAAACAAGCAGAGGTTCTTTTAGGCCCCGATCAGGGGACCATAGATATTCTCGATATGAACTGGGCAAGGCCTCCAAATACCCGACTGGATGGAAAATGGGCCAGAATAAAAAACCCAGGTGAAGCTCTTGCCCCGGGAGATTTGATTTGGGTAAAACCATTAAGGCTAAAAGATGGCGGATGGGAACTGGCCTTGGAACAGGAACCCAAAGTGGAAGGTAGTCTGGTAAGTCTGGACCCAAAAACCGGTCAACTCAAGGCTATGGTCGGAGGTTATGACTTCTCCAAGAGCCAGTTTAACCGAGCCGTGCAGGCTATTCGACAACCCGGCTCCGCATTCAAACCTATTATTTATGCTGCGGCCATCCAAGAAGGCTATTCTCCTTCCAGTATCATCATAGACTCGCCGATAATTTTCAAAGAGAAGGAGGATGCTTTCGACAGATGGAAACCTGTGAATTTTGAGGAAAAGTTTTACGGACCGACATCCCTGAGAACCGCCCTCACCCACTCCCGCAATGTCGTGACGGTCAAACTCATGCAAAGCATTGGTATAAAGGGAACCATCAACCTGGCAAAGAGTTTGGGAATCTCCAGCAATATGGAAAAAAACCTATCTATTTCACTGGGGTCATCCGGGTTAACATTGTTTGAACTCACATCTGCCTATTCAGCATTTGCCAATAACGGAACCCTGATCAAACCCAGTGCAATCAGAAATATTCAAAATCGTAAAGGAGAAGTTCTATACACCTCGACCCCTGAAATTACCCAGCCGATCTCGCCAGACGTTGCATATATCATCACCAGCTTATTGCAAAGTGTCGTGGAGCATGGAACCGGGAAAAAGGTCAAATCGCTCAACCGGCCTGTAGCGGGTAAAACAGGCACAACAAACAATTACGTAGATGCGTGGTTTATGGGATACACACCCGAGCTGGTGACCGGAGTCTGGGTGGGTAAGGATAAAGATGAGCCCCTGGGAAAAAATGAAACAGGGTCCCGTACAGCCATACCTATCTGGCTACAATTCATGCAAGAAGCGCTTGTCAACAAACCCATCATCAATTTTCAAGCACCAAGAAATATTCAATATTTAAGGATCCAACCGGAAACGGGTGAACCGGCTTCATTTAACGAGCCTAACTCTGAGTTCGAAATCTTCTCACAGGATCACCTCCCTGAAAATGAAGAACCTTTTCTTGAGGGTTTACTGAAAGACACATTCTGAAGCTATGGGGGAAGTACTACGAGACCACCTAGTTTTGCTGAACAATTTTTTTTCTCTTCACTGTCAACGCAAAAATATTTTTTTCAGAATCTCCTGAGGGAAGCAAGGTCGTTTTCCCCGTAACCCCGGGAAAGTCTTTAACAGATTTCAAACTTTCCTTCATCTTGATCCGGTTATCGGCTCCCGCTAAAACATTTTTAATAACAATGTTTGCCGCATCAAAAGCCTGAGCCGATAAATAGTTCGGCTCTTCACCAAAATTAGTTTTAAAATCCTGAACAAATTTTTTGACCTCTGCCTGGTGAGAATCGGGATAGTAACCATCAACAAAATAAACTTTATTCAAATACTTCCCACCCATCTTGACCAGTTCGGGATCGTTCCAGCCATTAGCACCCAACAAGGTAACCGTATTGATATTATAAAAAGCCAATTGTGGAATGATCAGGCCTACTTTATCATAGACACCTGGAATAAAAATCGCGTCATAGCTCAACTCCAGCGACACTTTTAGTTTTTCAACATCATTCCCCGACCAATGCCCCATATCAATCAGTGGCCGGGATAAAGCAGAAGTGTCACTGAAGTCCGGTATCACACCTTCGCTCAACACTAAATCGCGGGCAATCTTTTCGAGATTATCATCCTCCACACCACCTAATTCCAGGATCTGTTTTTTAAAGTCATTTTGGGTGCGTTCATACCCGGCAACAGCAACCACCTCACCGCCCAGAGACTCCACTTCATTAATGAAAGTATCCTTCAATTCCAATCCAAAAGCTTCAAAAGGATGTAACACAGCAAATCGTTTCAATTGGAGAGTGTTGACAGAATACTCTGCCAAAAATTTAGCTTGAATCTCCCGGGTCAACGCATTGCGGAACATAAAAGGGTTTTCATCCACCAGTCCATGGGTTGAGGCTGTGGGTGAAAATATGGGGATCTGATATTGCATGGCAACCTCACCCGCAATCTTAACCTCATCGCTCAACAAGGGGCCAATGATACCCACAAGATTAGGCAACCCGGACAAGTCGGCTATAATTGATTTCATCGGTAATTGATGGCCAGAGTCCCTCACCTCCAATGCCAGTTTTTCGCGCGTTTGAAAAGGTAGCTGATTCACCGCGAGTTGAATTCCTTGCAATACCTTTTGCCCTGTCGACGCAAGTTTTCCGGTCAAAGGAAGAATCACACCAATTTTAATTCTGGTCCCAGTATCCGCTTTTATCTGATTTAACCTGTTTTCCATCTCAGCTTTGCGAGCATGAGTCGGAAAGTTCTCAATAAAGTTTTTCAGACTTGTCATGTAGCTGGCAATATCCCCTGCCGCCCTCAAAAAAGATATTTTTCTCAACAATAAAAGATCCACGGGAAAACCAGGGCCTAATTTTTGAATCAAGGATGCAACCTGAGCTTCTCCCAGTTTTTCGTTGATCAAGCCCTCAGCAACCTCAGCCGCATATTTAACGATTTCTTTATTCCCAGTCTGTCCATGGACTTGCTTTAACTTAGTAAAAGCTTTTTCATAATCCATTCGCGCGCCATCAATCAAGGCTAAATGAACCATAACCTCCCACTTGCGTTTTTTATCGGAAGTGGATCGCAAAACCATTTTAAACATAGATTCCGCGCTGCTATAGTCTGCCAATTCATATAGGCAAATAGCCATATTAAACCTTGCCGGATTTGCCAGCAGAGAGCCCGGAAAACTCTGCAAAAGAATTTGGTAGAAACGAACTGCTGTGGAATAAGAGTGGCTTGACTGATCTATCAAACCGAGGCGATACAACGCCTGATGACTTCTTTGCCCTGACGAGTTTTGAGACAAGTAGTCATGGTAAAGCGGCTTGGCACCAAGAAAATCTCCTGAGTGAAACAGGTATTCGGCTTGCAAAAAAGGATCCCCTGGCAAAGCAGGTTTGACCTGCTCTATGTTGTCCTTCACTGAAACCTCTTTTTCAGCTCCGCCATAGGCCAGCCCGTAAATAGCAAGCTGGGAAAGCAAAATTAAATTAATGACTACTGTTTTCATAAATCAGTTTTCGAACCTCAGTTAATCTTCTTTTTTCGACTTGCCCTTTAACTTGTGCTTCTGAATTCGGTATCTCATTGAACGAAAACTGAGGTTCAATGTTTCCGCCGCTTTATTGATGATGCCGTCAGAACGCACCAGGGCATTGGCTATCATTTTCTTTTCGATCTGGTCCAGGGTTTTTTCAAGGTCAATATTGCTCTGGTCGAGTTCAGGAACGCGGACCTTATCAGGAGACAATAGCCCGAGAAGTTCTTCCGGCAAACTGGTTTTGCGTATGTATTTTTCGGTCTCCAGCACAACGGCCCTTTCAATGACATTCTCCAACTCTCTCACGTTACCGGGCCAGGGATAGCGTTCAAAAACTTTCAAGGCATCTGGATCTATGCCTTGGATATAAGTTTTATTGTGCCGCGTATTATACTTAGTGATAAAAAAACCTACCAGATCTGGAATATCTTCCTTGCGTTCCCTTAATGGCGGAAGGTGAATCGGGATGACATTCAACCGGTAAAACAAATCTTCACGGAAGGACTTGTTCTCCACTAAATCTGCAAGGTTGCTATTGGTTGCCGCGATGATTCTCAAATCGACGGGAATAGACTGGGTGCCCCCCAATCGCATGATTTCTTTCTCTTGCAAAACTCTCAATAGCTTGACCTGGGTCGATAACGGGGCATCGCCCACTTCGTCAAAAAAGAATGAACCTTTATTGGCCGATTCCATCAACCCTAACTTCATAGAGTCTGCACTGGTGAAGGCCCCTTTTTCATGTCCAAACAACTCACTTTCCAGAAGGGTTTCCGGCATCGCTCCACAGTTTATAGAGACAAAGGGATAATTTTTTCTATTGCCATTAAAATGAATGGCTTTCGCGATAAGCTCTTTGCCCGTACCACTTTCACCTGTGATTAAAACGGTTGCTTTGCTTTGAGCAACCTTTTCCACCAAGTCAAAGATTCTCTGTATCGGCCCGGATTTTCCTATGATATTTGAAAACTTAAAACGGTCATTCAAGGCAGTCTTTAAAAACCGGTTTTCCGCAGCAAGCTGGCGTTTTTCTAAAGCGTTCTTGACGATCAGTTGAATATCTTCGATTTTGAATGGCTTGGAAATATAATCATAGGCACCCTTTTTCATGGCGGTTACAGCTGTTTCTGCAGACGCATAAGCCGTCATCATCACTACGGGTGTATCGGGGAGGGTATTACGGGCCGCATCCAAAACATCGATTCCGCTGGAGCGCCCCATACGGATATCGGTCAGAATCAAATCGAAATCATTTTCACGAATCAGCTTGATGGCTTTTTCAACACTGGATGCGGTGACAACCTGATAACCTTCTTCCTCAAGCATGATCACCAGGAAGTCCCGCAAGCTTTTTTCATCGTCCGCAACCAGAATGGAACTCATGTTAAGATTCTATCGCCATTCTTACCTGCAAATCAATAAAGGTTGATAAAAAATTTCGCGTAATGTGAACCTGGTTGGAAGAAGCCCATCAACGATTAAAGGTTTCTGCGTAGAGTTTTAAACGTAGGGCGTTGAGTTTTATGAATCCCTCCGCATCGTTCTGACTGTATCCATGGCTCTCCTCAAAACTGGCTATATTCTGGTTATACAGCGATTTTTCAGCTTTTCGCCCTATGACAATGCAATTGCCCTTATATAGTTTCAGTTTGACTTCACCCGTAACATTGGCCTGGGCATGATCCATGGTTTTTTGCAGCAGCTCCCTTTCAGGAGAAAACCAGAAACCGTTGTAGATCATTTTGGCGTAGGAGGGAATCAGAGAATCGCGAAGAAAAGCAACCTCCCGATCCAGAGTGACGGATTCAACCGCTCGATGAGCTTCGTGCAGAATAGTTCCACCCGGAGTTTCATAGACCCCGCGTGACTTCATTCCCACAAAGCGATTCTCGACAATATCAATACGACCTATTCCATTTTCTCCACCATACTGGTTCAGGCGTTCCAACAAAGTTGCAGGACTCATCCTTTCGCCGTTTACGGCAACGGGGTTTCCCTGTTCGTAAGCAATCTCTATGGTGGTTGCCTTATCGGGGGCCTTCTCAGGAGCCACCGACAATAAAAACATATCATCATGAGGCTCATACCAGGGGTCTTCTAACACCCCTCCCTCATAACTGATATGAAACAAGTTGCGATCTGTGCTATAGGGCTTGGCCTTGGTGACAGGAACAGGAATCCCGTGTGTCACAGCATAATCGATCAAGGCTGTTCTGGAGGTAAGATCCCATTCACGCCACGGAGCAATAATCTTTATCTCAGGGTTGAGCGTGTGGTAAGCCAATTCAAAGCGAACCTGATCATTGCCTTTACCGGTCGAACCATGCGATACCCCATCGGCCCCTTCCATGCTGGCAATTCGTATCTGCTCTTTGGAAATCAAAGGCCGGGCAATGGAGGTCCCCAAAAGGTAATTATGTTCATAAAATGCATTAGCCCGAAGCATGGGGAAAACAAAGTCCCGGGCAAACTCTTCCCGCAGGTCTTCGATATAAACCTTGCTGGCTCCGGTTGCCAGGGCCTTCTCCCTGACCGGTTCCAATTCTTGCCCTTGTCCCACATCGGCGGCAAAAGCGATGATTTCACAATCATATTTTTCCTTAAGCCATTTGATAATGACGGAGGTATCCAGTCCCCCTGAATAGGCCAATACAATTTTTTTAACTTTCGTTGACATAACTGCTTTCTTTCCAGGTTAGAGAATCCGGTAGTGATCCCGAATCCAAATAATAATCAATTCACAAAACAAGAGCATATTGGGAGGCCCCCAATAATGGGGCAGACTCATCCATCACCACTTTCACAGGGATAGTTGAAAGATACTTTTTGAACCTCCCCTTGGAAAGAAACGCCTCCATAAACCCTCCTTCTTGCAACAAAGGTATGATCTTCGGAGCAATGCCTCCACCAAGATAAACCCCTCCCTCTGATAAATATTGCAACGCTAAATTTCCTGCCAAAGCACCGTACAAAGAAATAAATAGTTCTGCCGTTTTCTCACAAACCGGAGAAGTTTTTGCAATGGCCCTTTCAACGATAGTAATAGGAAAATCGATGGCTTCGTGTTCCGCATGCTTCGTCTTGAAAAACTTGTAAATATCCAACAAACCGGGACCCGACAATACACGCTCTATGCTGACCCGCGAATATTTTTTTTGCAGGAAAAACAAAAGCTCTGCTTCCATCTCATTCCGGGGAGAAAAATCACAGTGTCCTCCTTCGGAATCCATGACGATGTGTTTTCCATTTTCCCCGGGAACAAGAAAGGCCTGCCCCAAACCCGTCCCTGCTGAAACCACCGATATTCTTGCTGCACTCACAGAGGTTCCGGTTTGGATGACTTCGAAAGCTTCAGGGCCTAAAAAAGGAATCGCGTATGCCGTTGCGGCCAAGTCGTTAATCAGCCAGACTGCATCCATCCCCAGGTTTTCCCTTAAGCGCTCGATCTCAACTTGCCATGAAAGATTGGTCAACCGGCATTTCCCATCAATGACCGGACCGGCCACACCAAAGCAGGCCTTCTCAATCTTTGAATCATTGCCCGTTAAAAAGTCATCCAGTATCTCCTCAATACCAGAAAAATCCCGGCTTTCATAACGCTTTTCCGTTATCCGTGTTTTACCATCAAAAAGACCCAGATTGACCTTGGTTCCGCCTATATCACCCGCCAGTATCATCGTATCATTTGAGAAACGAACGGATGCGCTCGTCCAACGCATTCTGGTCTTTGGTAAAAGACTGTAGCGCCGATTGTGTCATCAAATCATCCAGCGCCACAGATTCTGGCCATTCAGACAGGTTGGGAATTTTCCCATGATCCTGGATTTTCTTTAAATCATCATCGCTGAATGGATGAAACAGATTGACGCCACTGGATATTCGAGCAAGTTCATCGCCCTGCATGGAGTCCAGTTGTGGATTGGAAACCAGAGCATTCACAAAATTTTCAAACTCATCAGACAGTTCCCAAAGTTCAGGAAAACGTTTCGCAAGGTCATGCTGCGGATCAATCCCCGGTTCAATATTATCGTCAATATGAGACACGACCTGCTCATCAGGTTTCCCAGACTCCTGAAACTCTTTCATCGCCTTGGGCGGAATGGTCAACACATCCAACCCTGCTAGAAAAGCCACCTGCTCGCCGTTTCTAATACTGGCGGCAATCAATCGTGAACTCACGCCTTTATGGTTATCCCGCGCTGACTTTAACGCTCGTTGAGTAGCCAAAGTTACTTTTTCACCCACCAGTTCTCCCGTTCCGGCTTTGTGGTCAATAACCACTTGATTCAATCGTCCCAAAAACACGTTCACAAAATCAGGGTTGGCCAAACGCGCCGCCAGATAGTTTTGCCGGACTGAAAATCCCAAAGTAAAATTGATGGGGATTATTTCCTGCCTTAAAGTGCGAACCGCCAGATACCCCTCAGGGGTCAAAGGCACTTTGACAGTAAAATATTCCGGGCAAACCTTGTAATACCTACGACCAAAATGAAGGGTGCGCTCTATACTTCTGGATACCGCCGGGTGCAATTCAACACTGACCTTAACCTTGAAAGCCTGAACCAGACGCAGGGCAATCTTGCAATTGATCACAAACCCCACCTCCAGGATCATTTCCTCTTCAGACAACTCCAACCCTTCCTGCCTGATTTTATGGATGGTGTCTTCAATGACCTTGTCCATGATTCCACTTTGCACCACTTGGTTTGCCAGGGTGTTATTGGTGGTCAAAGCCGTGAGTTCGTCCTTCCAAATTTCCTGAGCTTTTTCCAGTTCACCCGTGTCAACCCACACCTCAGTGCCAAGGGCTTTTAGCCTGGCTAATAAAGGGTCCGACTCGCTATGAGGTGACTCCCCCTCAATTTTTTCAAAAGCCAGTCCATGCATAACCTCTTCCAGCTTTCGGCTTACAGTATCCATGTATTCATCCTTTCTAAAAACCGGGTTTACCCAAAAGCTTGAACATATTTTTTTTATAAAACTCAACACCCGGCTGATCAAACGGGTTCACCCCATTCAAGTAACCGGTCATTGCCACCGCTCTCTCAAAAAAATAAAAAATCTGCCCCAGAGAGTATGGCGAACGATCTTTAATTTTCAGGGTCATGTTGGGAACGCCGCCCTCTTTGTGGGCGCTTGCCGTTCCCAGCCAAGCCTTCTCATTGACGGTATCCAGCGTTTCACCAGCGAGGTAGTTTAAACCGTCTGCATCATTATTAAAAGCCGGTATTTTCAACTGCCGCCGGGAGGACTCAAGAACTAAAAAGGTCTCAAAAATATTACGATTTCCCTCTTGAATCCATTGCCCCATAGAATGAAGGTCTGAGGTGAACTCTACAGACGAGGGGAAAATCCCTTTCAAATCCTTGCCCTCGCTTTCACCAGCCAACTGTTTCCACCAATCCGCCAGATAATGGAAAGCAGGTTGAAATGTTGCCAGAATTTCAGTGGTTTTCCCCTTCTGGTAAAGCAATTGACGCATCACCGCGTAATAGTAGGCGTCATTTTGACCCAGAGAGGAATTTGAATACATTGTTTCGGCCAGACGAGCACCCGCCATCAATTCTTCAATATTTATACCCGCCACCGCCATGGGGAAAAGCCCTACCGGAGTCAATACCGAATACCGACCCCCAACATCATCTGGAATCGCAAAAGTCCGATAACCCAATTCATCGGCAAGACTTTTAAGTGCGCCACGGCTGGAATCTGTGGTGACGACAATACGATCCCGAGCCCCGTCAGAACCATATTTTTCCTCCATCATCTCCTTGAGCAGGCGAAAGGCTAAAGCCGGTTCGGTGGTGGTGCCCGATTTGGAAATCACATTGAGACAGACATCCCGGCCGGTTATCAGGTCAAAAAGATCGGCATGATAATCGGAACTGATATTCTGCCCGGCAAAATATATCTCCGGTCCGCCCTGCCTGCCATATTGGTTGGAAAAAGAAGAGCTCAGGTAGGAAATCCCGGCCCGGGCTCCCAGATAAGAACCACCGATACCCACAACAATAAAAGCGTCACATACATTACGGATGGAGTCTGCTGTGGATTGTATCGCAGCCGCATCGGAAAAACCTGAAGGCAGACGTGACCAACCCAGATAGTCCGAGCCCTGACCGGTACCATCCTCTAACGAGTCATGGCACAGGTCAACTCGCGACTGGAGATCATTGACCTCATGGTCAGAAACAAAGGAACTCAGGTTTTCACAATGAAGAGAAAGGTTCGACATGAAGTATGGGGTTCTGTTTATCTACTCAGTTTGCTGAATTTAGACCCTTCCAGGGTCAAGTTATACATCAAGCCTTTCTGGCCAAATACAAATGCAACAATAGGGTCCTTAACATTGATGGTATCAAGAGAATCCCCCATACCCAGAGAGATCAATGCGACAGACCCATCCACACCGGCCTTCCAGCCATCGCTGTTTCTAAACTGCGTCAAAGCACTCCCCTCGGTGAAGACCAGAACGATTGATTTTGCCTGAGCACCCAGTTGAAACCCTATCGAAGCCGCCATAGTACTGTAATAATCAGCAGTCTTACCACCAATCCGTAAAGCACCTTCACCATATTCTCCGCCAATACCAATTCCGACTTTAATAACCGAAGGAAAAACCAACACCCCTTTTGCCTTCTTTATAAAGCTGGAGGCACCAGGAATTTCCTTGTTAAAACGATCCAAAGTGACATCCACGCTCACATCTATTTCTTTAGCAGTTCCAGAAAATGCCACGCCAGCAGAACATATTAAAATCAGACCCACCAAAATCCATCGTATGGAATTCGAAGCAATTATCTGTGGCACTTGCAAAAAAGCCTTACGAATCATCTATAGAGTCCTCTCAAATCAGGTTTCTGAAATTAAATTCTTTCTAAACATAACATGACTATATGGTTCAGATTCTCCATTTCATTGGAAACAAAAATAGCTCAGCGTCCAATAAATAACATTAAGTAAGCATACCTAATTATATTAATAGAATAGTTTATTTTCATATAAATTAAACGCTTTACAATTTAACATTACCTGTTAATATAAAAATATAACCGCTAACCTTGTTGCGTGGAGTTGTCACATGTTTTACGAAACAAGAGTTTTAGATGCATACGGAAACCTCAAGCAAATTATCTCTGCCAAGGAGTTGCAAAACCGGCACTGGCGTAACTTTCAAGAATCGGAGTCAAACTTAGGCATTTATCCCAAGAAAAATTCATCTACGCCGTCAAAAAAAAAGAGGAACAAAGGCTTATCGCTGGAACATCACTAATAAGCCAGGCAATCCAAACTTATACCACCCTCTAGCGAGGGAATTAAAATCGAAGCACTAGCGCCTTCATTATGGAGTGACGGTTTAACGCTGAGTATCGCCACAGACGATGAAAATTATGGCGGATCATTTCGTCAGATAGATCCCTCCAACTGCTGGTCTATCCCTGATTAAGCGTTTTTCAGCTTTACTCGGTCAGGCCTTTTTCTGCGAGCCAACGTTCCGCTTCCAGAGCGGCGGCACAGCCCGTGCCCGCAGCGGTGACAGCCTGGCGGTATTTATGATCATGCACATCTCCGGCGGCAAAGACCCCTTCAATATTGGTTTCCTGAGTTCCCGGTTTCAATTTGATGTATCCAGCATCATCCAGGTCCAATTGTCCATTGAAGATGGACGTATTAGGTGTGTGCCCGATCGCATAAAAAAGACCCGTGACTTCGACCTCTTTCACTTCCTGGGTCTTAACATTTTTCAGACGAGCCCCGGTTACATAATCGACGCCGACAGCATCCTCAAGAACCGTATCCCAAAGGATTTCCAGTTTCGGGTGCTTTAGCGCTCTCTCCTGCATGATTTTGGAAGCTCTGAGTTGGTCACGCCGATGCACAAGATAAACCACCGAGCCGAATTTGGCTAAATAAGTGGCCTCTTCCACTGCCGTATCCCCTCCTCCGATGACCATCAGCGGCTGGTTGCGAAACATAGGAAGTGCGCCGTCACAAACCGCACAAGCTGACATGCCGTTGTTCCACATTTTTTCTTCATTTGGGACACCCATTCGCTTTGCTGTCGCGCCAGTGGAAATGATCACCGAATGCGCTTTCACTTCACGGTTCTCAGATTTCAATACAAATGGACGCTGACTGAAATCGGCAGAGATAACATCTTCCTGAACCATTTCCGTGGCGAATCGCTCGGACTGTTTGCGGAACAACTGCATCAACTCCGGCCCTTCAACCCCTTCGGGAAACCCAGGATAGTTTTCAACTTCCGTAGTGGTGGTCAGCTGTCCTCCTGCTGAGCCACCCATCATATAACCTTCAAACATAAAAGGGCTGAGATTAGCCCTGGCAGAATAAATTGCGGCAGTATGCCCAGCGGGCCCCGAACCGACGATGACAACATTTTTAACATCCGACATAGTTTATCCTTTCTACTTTTCTATTCTCACACAGCGAAACCCTACATCGCTGTATCTTAACTCGCGATCTTTTGCGACCCGATCAGAGGTTCTTAAAAAATGGCTGGCAGAACTCCATGAGCCTCCCCGCACCACCTTGTTTTTTTCGGCAGAAGCACCGGAGCCATCGTCCGAACTATATAGGGTCCATTCGTAGACATTGCCCATCATGTCGTAGAGACCATGGGAATTGGCCTCGAATTTTCCAATATTTTCTGGAGCACCGTTTCCATAAGGCTGGCCAAAATGGGCACCGCCCAGTTCTTTTCCCTCAGCCGCCGCCTCCCATTGCTCCCCGGTGGGAAGGTCTCCTCCACGCCATGCGCAATAGGTTCTGGCATCCCCCCAGGTTACGAACACCACTGGTTGTCGGGGTTTGTTAAAGTCCTGTGGACGATCATCATGCAATACCAATGGTTCGCACACCCCGGCAATGAAACACTCCCGGTAATCAGCATTGCTGACCTCATATTTATCTATCCAGAAAGCATCTAACTTCACCTTGCGGGGAACCTCATCGCTGCACCATTCGGCGTTGCCCTGCTCTTCCTCACAGTAAAGACTTCCCAGACTATATTCTCCAGCCAGAATCAAAACCTGCGCTGGGCCGGACTCGGCATAAGTTTGAAAAGGAAAACACACCATGAAAACCATCATGAGTAAAATCTGCTTAAGGCGAGTCATACTTCTATTTTATCCAAGATTGCTTTTTTAATCTGCTCATAGTCAGCGTCAAGTTCAATCGGTGAGAACGCGTGTTCCGATTCAACTCCCTCTATTTGATTCGTATGATATTTGAAAAGAAAGTCAGTGAACTTCAATCCGTTAGCAGTGGAGATCACCACCACGCGATCCTTTTTCTTAATCACCCCGTTATTGACCAGCTTTTCCAGAACCGCCAGAGCCACCCCGGTATGCGGACAACAGAGAAGCCCAGTTTTATTGGCTCTGCCCGCTGCGTTGGCCAATTCACTTTCTGACGCCTCTTCAACAATGCCATCAAAAGCCTGGAGGGTGCGAATAGCTTTTTTATAACTGACCGGATCTCCAATCTGAATAGCACTTGCCAAAGTCGTTTGCGCCTGGACAGATTCGAAAGTTTTAAATCCATTCTGGTAGCTGCGGTAAAGGGGAGCGGCCTGTTTCGCCTGAGCACAAACCAGACGAGGGAGCCTATCGATCAGCCCCAGGTCATAAAACATCTGGAACCCCTTGCCTATCGCACTGACATTACCCAGGTTACCGCCCGGAACGATTACAAAATCGGGCACTTTCCAGTTGAACTGCTGGACAATCTCAAAACTGATAGTTTTTTGGCCTTCAATTCTCAGAGAGTTCATGGAGTTTGCCAGATAGATATCGTTTTTCTGACAAATCTCCTGAACCAGTTTCATGCATCCGTCAAAATCAGTATTAAGGGACAGGGTGAGTACGCCATGTGTGATGGGCTGAATCAGTTGCGCCAGTGAGACTTTATCCTTAGGCAAAAACACAATGGCCGGAATACCTGCAAGCGCACAATAAGCCGCCAATGCAGCAGACGTATCCCCGGTGGAAGCACAAGCTACCGCCTTGATGTTTTTCCCGGAAGCAATCATTTGCTTGACCATGGAGACCAGCACGGTCATTCCCAGATCCTTGAAGGACCCCGTATGCGCCATACCACATTGTTTGACCCATAGATCATCAAGACCAAGTTGGTGACCCAGCCGCTCGGCCCAGAAAAGGTTCGTGCCCCCTTCATATGTGGACACAATATTCTCATTCTCCACGTTGGGGCAAACCAGTTCTCTTTTCCCCCACACAGCGCTGCCATAAGGCCATTCGTTGCGGCGGTACCGACTTTCAAACAGGGTTTTCCACTTTTCAGGCGATCGTTGTTTTAACAGAGTCATATCATGTTGGACTTCCAGAAGTTCGCCACACTTCTTGCAACGATAGATAATATCAGTCAGTTCATACTGACTTTCACATTCTGGATTAATACACTGAAACCAAGCTTTAAATTCCATTATTATCTTTCAACTCGAATCAAGTTAGGTTTTTCGCACACCGCGTTTAATTCCTCTATTTCATTTAAAGCCGACTGAATATTATTCTCACTGGATTTGTGACACATCATCACAAGCGGCACCCCTTCACCACCTTTACCCCGTCCTCTCTGAATCATGGACTCAATACTGATGGAATGTTTACCCAGTATCCCGGATATTTTTGAAAGTACACCCGGCTTATCCAACACACTGAAGCGCAAAAAATATTCAGACTCGATTTCACTGATATCCTTGAGAGGGATTTTCTTGACCTCATTTTCCTGAAAAGATCCGGCGGGCAATCTTTCTCCCACACCCGTAAGAATATTTCGAGCAATTTCCACAACATCGCCAACCACTGCACTACCAGTGGGCAGAGCACCCGCCCCATGCCCAATCAAAATATTTTCATCCATCATATCATCGCACACACGAATAGCGTTTAATACGCCATTAACATTTGCCATCGGATGCGCAACCGGAATCATTGCAGGATGAACACGAATATCGATCGCCTGACCATCGTATTTGGATATGGCAAGCAGTTTGATTCGGTAACCAAACTCCCGTGCGCATTCGATGTCCTCCGAGGTGATGCCTGAAATACCTGAAACGATTATATCGTCAAACGGCACAAGGGTCCCATAAGCCAGACGAGTCAGTACCGCTATCTTGTGGGCTGAGTCCATTCCTTCAATATCAAAAGTCGGGTCCGCTTCGGCAAAACCTTTTTCCTGTGCTTCTTTCAAAGCGGTGTTGAAGTCGCATTTCTCATCAGACATTTTGCTGAGAATATAATTTGCGGTCCCATTCACGATACCTTCTATACTCTGAATACGGTTAGCAACAAATGCCTCCCGAACCGACCGAATTATCGGAATCGCTCCACCTATAGAAGCTTCAAATCCGATAGACAGACCTTTTTCAGTAACCGCTGAAAAAATTTCGTCCCCATGTTTAGCCAGCAGGGCCTTGTTGGCCGTCACTATATGCTTTCCCTGCTCAATGGCCTGGAGAAGAAATTTTCTAGCCGGATTGTATCCACCAATCAACTCGATCAACACATCAATGTCGGGGTGGTTGATCACCTCATCGGCAGAAGTCGTTAATACGCCAGTGGCCAGTTCAATACCCCGGTCCGTGGTGATATCCAAGTCCGCCACCTTAACCAGTTCCAACCTGGCCCCCAACCTTTTCCTTATAATTTCACCATTATCCACGAGGATTTTAGCCACCCCGGCACCTATCGTGCCAAAACCGATCATTCCCACCTTAACTATTTTCATCGTCTACTCAGTATCCTTAAAAAATCTTTCAATTCCCCGAACCGCCTGTCTGATCCTGTGTTCGTTTTCGACCAGCGAGAAACGTACAAAATGATCCCCACCTTCTCCAAATCCGATACCCGGAGCAACCGCTACTTTGGCTTTATCCAAAAGTAGCTTGCAAAATTCCAGAGACCCTGTTTTCCTGAAGCGTTCTGGAATTTTCGCCCAGACCATCATTGTCGCTTTCGGTGGTGTTACGTCCCAACCAATTCGGTTCAATGATTCACATAAAACATCGCGCCGGCTTCGGTACGTTTCTCTGATTTCTTCCACACAGTCACGCGGACCGTTCAGAGCCACCGTGGCCGCAATCTGGATCGGCTGAAACATACCATAATCCTGATAACTTTTGATGCGCGCCAGGGCATGAATGATTTCAGCATTTCCGACCGCAAAGCCAACCCGCCATCCAGGCATATTATAACTTTTTGACAAGGTAAAAAACTCTATCCCAACATCTTTTGCTCCTGGAACCTGCAAAAAACTGGGTGCTTTATAACCATCAAAAACAATGTCTCCATAAGCAAAGTCGTGAATCACAATCAGGTTATGTTCTTTAGCAAATTCCACGACCTTCACAAAGAAATCAATATCCACCACCAGAGTGGTGGGGTTATGCGGGAAATTGATAATCATCACCTTGGGCCGGGGCCAGTTTCTCTTGAAAGCATCAAGTAGAGCATCAAAAAAATCTATATCAGCACTAAGGGGGACATGAATGACATCGCCGTTGGCTAAAATGAACGCATAGGTATGAATCGGGTAAGTCGGTGTCGGCACCAAAACCGAATCACCCGGGCTGGTTATCGCCAAAGCCAGATGAGCAATGCCCTCTTTAGAACCAATCGTAGCAATCGCTTCTGAATTCGGGTCCAGGTCAACGTCATGATTGCGCTTGTACCAGTCAGTGATAGCAAGACGCAATTTATATATGCCCTTGGAAACAGAATAGCGGTGATTCGCTTCCTTCTGCGAGGCTTCTATCAACTTATCCACTATATGTTTAGGGGTCGGCATATCGGGGTTCCCCAAACCAAAGTCGATAATATCTTCCCCGCGCCGACGAGCATCGTACTTAAGTTCGTTAACGATCCCCAGTACATAGGGAGGAAGACGCTCAATTCTGGAAAATTCTTTCATAATTCGTTACAGGTAGCAGAGATAGACCACGTCCAACTTAGTAATGGCCGGGAAATAGCATTCAACATATAAAAGCATTAAATATTAAGGTGTTCCAAGAGGTAGACCAAATCGCAAAAAAGTCCTGACCAGTCAGGGTTTGTGAGGAGGCAACCTATTAATTTCCAAGGGAATCCGGCTGAACGCCCGCGTAACATAACATAATTTATAAAGGCCAGCAAACCAAAAGCCTTGGGCGAAAAACCACATGTTAAAAGTAGATGTACAGCGATTCTTTTTTCTTGATTCTAACCTTTTGTAAAGGGTAGTATCTCACTTCAGATGCTTCACAATGATCATTCTGGTTTCCTCTGTTGAAGATTTCTTTCCAGATCAAGTCAAATCTCCCTCCATCACCGAACAAATGGAATTTTTTCAGATAATTTTATTAAGCATTATTCAGGGACTCACTGAATTCCTGCCAATTTCCAGTTCCGGGCATTTGATATTGGCTCCTGTCATATTCAATTTTGATGATCAGGGTCTGGCTCTGGATGCTATTTTGCATTTAGGCACCCTTCTGGCAATTATAGTTTTCTTCCGCAAAGAACTGACGAACTTAACGAAGGGGTTATTTGACCGCCAGGGTTCTCCAGAAACTCACCATCTTGCATGGTGTATTATTCTTGCTTCGTTCCCGGCAGGACTGATAGGCCTGTTTGGAGGAGAATGGATTGAAACCAACTTGAGGAGCCCCACTTTTGTCGGATACAATCTTTTATTCTGGTCGTTCGTTTTCCTGATAGCAGACCGGTCCGGCTTAAAAAGCTCAGACACAACAGATGTGGAATTAAATCGGCTGAGTCTGCGACAAATTTTGTTTATCGGGTGCGCTCAGGCCATTGCCTTATTGCCGGGAACCTCACGGTCTGGCATCACCATTGCGGCAGGACTTCTCACCAACCTCTCACACACTTCAGCAACCCGGTTTTCTTTTCTACTGGGAACTCCAATTATTTTCGCGGCAGGCATGCACAAGCTGAGGCAGTTCATTTTGCATCCAGCTCCAGAACAGACCTATTCCAACCTCCACCTTGCAATCGGGATGGGAATAAGCTTTCTCGTTGGTTTGCTGGCAATTCAGATTCTTCTTAGGATTGTTGCGAGAGTGGGCCTCCTGCCCTTTATCCTGTACAGGGTGATTCTCGCATGCGGGATCCTTCTCTACTACTGAGACCCGTTAGAAATGAAAAAGCCGACCTGAAAAATCAGGCCGGCTTTAATTTTAAAACTTGCAGGAATTAACCGCAGTTGACATCGAGATTAGTCGTGCCAGTATTGGTGATTCTAACTTCACCGCTGATGTCTCCAATGGAATCTCCACGGCTGAAGTTATTCTGTCCGGACAAAACAACTTTCTTTTGGCCCATGTTATGTTTGTTACCCATTTGCACCATAGCATTTCCTGCGGCTCCACCACCATTATCGGGGAAACCATGATTGGCAGTCGGGCTTAAGCTAATTGCAACCGTCGTAAAATTTGAAGACTTCCAGACTGTGGCATTTCCCTCACCACGATCTATCGAACCGCCACCCGTATTTTCCAAGGTGATAGAACTGGCGTTGGTGCATTTGGTCATCTGACCCGGTGCCAATGATCCTGCAAAGGCCGAACTGGCGAGACAAAAAGAAGCAACAGTAACAAATAGTAAAACAGCGAGTTTCTTCATTGTAAATCCTCCCTTACCCTAGTTAACGAACGTTTACCTACAAAATATTCTAAACGAGGCATATTCCAAGGAACCAGCCTCCTCCCATTAGAACGATTGAGTAAATTTTCAAAGAACAAGCTAGCGACTAAAGCTCCAGAAGTGGAGCTATTTTCAACACTTTTTTCAGAACCGAGAGTGTAGGAAAACTCCGGCTTAGAAGAGGTCGAATCCCGGTTTTCATCAAAGTATACTTACGCATCAAAACATGTCAATGTTTATTTGCAGATAAACATAAATCTCTTTTATATTCAATTAGTTATAGACATATCCGCTCAGACCAAAAAAAACAGATATCGAGAAATCAACCTACAAACAGCCAAGCGTTTATCCTACGCATTGAATACGCAAGACACCTACCCACAGTGCGCGCTCGACCCCATTCATCAACCTTGACGGGTTTCATCGGCTATCAACACTCCTGCAGGCAGGATCAAAGTCTCTTTCAACCCCTGCAAATGAACCCGGCCTCTGAGCGAAGCTCCTCCTTCAAATCGAACAGCGCCGCTTATTTTCAACTCCTCTAAATCTACAAGATCTGGAATAACGGGAAAACAGTTTTGAAAATTTTCTATATTTTGTAGAAAGTCTCCCAACATTATTATGGGT
The DNA here is from genome assembly GCA_014382285.1 of Nitrospinota bacterium. Taxonomy (GTDB): domain Bacteria; phylum Nitrospinota; class Nitrospinia; order Nitrospinales; family VA-1; genus LS-NOB. Next base: position 32,371 of record JACNKA010000060.1, read on the forward strand.
AAAGAGCCCGGCTTTCTTTCGGGGTTTCTGATTAGCTTTCCATTATTCAAACTAAAAAGATTGGAACGAACCAACAGCAAATCATCCGTCTTTTTGACGGGCAAAAAACGGTCACGTGAAACGGAGAGACCTACCGCCCCCTCAAAGCACTCCAAGCCAGAACCGATAGCGGTTTCAAGTTGCACGATGGGAATGCCTTCAACACTTTTTCGGTTCACCAGCACACTTAATTTCAGAGAGCCCTTTTTCAGCCTGTTGTTCAGGGCTACCAGGTTTATCCAGATATTATTGGTATTAAAAACCTTGAACTTTTTCTGATCACAAAACTCGTCAAGCCTGTCATCGGGAACACGAGCGATCTCCAACAATTTAAGCTTTCCATCCTGCTGATAAAGAGTGCCCCCTTTAATATCCGCCGGAGTTTTGGCAGTCATTTCCATCAAGAAGGGGATGTTAAACTCATCCATATAATTCAGAATAACAGGATCCACAACCGCGCCAAGGTTATCCGCATTTGAAATAAAAAGAATCTCCCTGCCCGCATCTATCAGCTTTTGCAGAATGCCCTGTTGCCAGATACACTGATAAAAATCGCCATGCCCAGGAGGATAGTATGCCTGATCGCCCCATTTATCCGGGTTCATCGGGCTCAGGCTCTCTGAATGCAGACGAGGAAATTTATTTTGCTGAAAACCAATAACTTCCGAAGAAATTTCCAAGGCGCTCAAATGAGCCTGGGTTTTTTCATGTGTGTAGAAACTGTTCATCAGGAGAAGAGGAATTTTTTGATCCCATTCTCGATTAAGGTTCTCGATTTGGTCGAGTATCAAGTCCAGAAAGGATTTATTATCCCTCACTTCAACCAGAGACTTTGGCCCCACACAGCCCATGCTGGTCCCCATGCCACCATTGAGTTTACCGACAACAAGCTTCGACAATTGGCGCGCAGTCTGGGAATGCTCCGGGGATGGCAGGCTGGAAAAGTCCGGCAGATTTCTGGAATCGGGAGTCATTATTGAACTCCAGTCCTCGACTTTAGCCGTCCCTTGACGGAACTGAGTGATCATTTCCCAATAATGATCCAATTGAGGGCCTGCGAGTGATTGACCCAACGCACTCCATAAAGAATCTTTATCATCAGAAGACATACTAAAATCCCCAGCCTGTTTTTTCGTGACAAAATCAAAAGAACTTGCTTTACTTGCTACTTTATATAAGGTCTGCTTATGCTCGTATTCAAAAAGAATATTTATGAAACCAGCTCTCATCACCCTGAAAATGGAACCCAACAGAACCTGGACCCTCGTGATTTCATTTTCAGGTCACTGACCACCGACCGTGAAATTTTTTATGGGCTGCAACAACTCGCTCAAGAGGAAAGTCAGGAACGCTTCAAGACTTTATTCCCTCATGTATCGAGGTTTGGCTCCATTTCACTCATCAATAACTTCTCCCGGTCACTTCTGGAAGGACTGATTGATAAAGACAACTGGTACACCATGAATGCATACCATATGACATACCTCTTTGACAGCCTGCATGGTACTTTTGAGGACTACAGCTACTCAGACCCGGCACAAAGGAAAGAATTGTTTCCTGAACTTCAGGGAGAGGCTATTGATTTTGACCATTTCCTGGAAAATTATTTTTTCGGAACCGCATTTTTAATGGACGCCGAGCGTTTCAACAATATGCTACCAGAAGAAAAGAAAGACCTTAAACTCACTGACCCCTGCCTGTTTGGGGTGATCAACAGGCTGATCCCTGCCGAGGAAGAAATTGTACTCAAAATAAGCATGGCCACCCCCTATTCCCCCTGAATAAAACCCATGCCGATTGAGAGGTATGCTATTTCCTTAACTCCTCTTCCAGTTTCAGGGTCAGAATACTGGAATCTGGAGCCACCTCACTCAAAAAGCTGGCCACAGGTATTCCATTTTTCCCGACTAAAAATTTATGAAAATTCCATTGCGCCGCATTTTTTTCTGGCACCCGCTTTCCTTTCATCCGGTATAACACCCATTTTACCAGTATAAATATTCTCGACCAAAATCCCCCGCCTCCTTGATGCCTCAAACCACAATCATATAAATACTGGTAAAGATCAAGTTTTTGCGGACCCAGGACAGACGCCTTACTGAAAAGATCAAAAGTCACATTGAAATTATTCTGGCAAAAAACCTTAATCGCCTCATCCGCTCCCGGTTCTTGCGCGCCAAAGTCATTGCTTGGAAAAGCCAGAATACTTAATCCCTGGCTCTCATATTTTTCATAAAGCTTTTGTAAACTCGAATATTGAGGGGTAAATCCGCAATTCGAAGCCACATTAACAATCAGCAAAACCCTTCCTTCAAACTTAGAAAGCCTGAGTACCTCTCCGGTAATAGATTGAGCCGCAAAATTATAAATATTTTTATCCAAAGATTTCATATCCCAGGTTTAGAGGCTAGAAACTTCATAGAACTCCATAATTCAGGTATAATAATAGTGATAATAGCCGTAGAAATATGGCTACTGTAAATTATCGCAGATTACTTAAAAAACAAATACCCTGTCACAAGTTTCTCAAATGCTCGCTTTCAAAAACAATATTTACGACACCTCGTCTCTCGGCAAACTGACTCCCAGTCCGGACCCGAACTACAACTCTTCTTTTGATCCCCGCCATTTTGTTGAAGTGGCACTGAATCAGGAAGAAGAAGTTTTGTCATTTATTGAACGTCAGCCTCAGGAGTACTGGCGAGAAGATTTCAGCCAGTTTTATCCTCATGCAGGAAGAATAAATTCGATGTATGCTCTTAAAGAGATCCTGAGAATATTGCAATTCGGTTTAGATGATACTTCATGCTGGCAGCATATGAACACTTATCATTTTTGTTTTTTATATGATGTGTTCGTGCGCTTTTCTTTTAACTACAACCATGACAACTTGCAGGAAAAATTATTAAACCTTCCTGAGTTAGAAGGTAAACCTGTATTTCTTGGTATTTTTATCAGCAACTATTTTTTCAATAAAGCATTTCTGGTAGACCCTGAACATTTTAACTCTTTAGAGCGGGAAGATAAAATCACACTCGGGTATGACGGGCCTCACCTGTTTGCCGTGGTCAACGGTCTCACCCCTACACGAGAAGAAATGTCTCTCAAAGAATCCCAAGATTATCCTTACACAGTTTTTGTTTAGTTAATCACCCAAACAATCTTTATGGTCAAAGGGTAATTTATTAGCCAAAACTGTAAACTTTTCATTGCAAACACAATTCTGGAATCTCTTTTCTAGTTACCCCCATGCCCGAACCATTTAAAAATCTTCTCAATAGAATAATGATCCGTGGCATGGCCGAGCATTTTTCCAAAGCCGAGCCTGATTTTGATTCAGCAGGTTTTGTTATGATGGCAGGAGAAAACCTGGAGACATTGGAGCTTAAGGAACGCTCAACCCAAATAACTGCCACTCTGGCCACTTTCCTTCCAGACAATTTTGAAAAAGCCGCAGCAATCATGCTGGCGAGCCTCGCGCCCGAGGAATGTGATGCCGTTGTAAATGCACAACCGGGAACCCTGCAAGCGGATCAGCGGGGTATTGAGGGTTGGGCCATCATGCCCATGGTCGACTACGTTGGCCTTTATGGTCGCGGACACTTCGATCTTTCTATGGCACTGCTTAAGGAAATGACCAAGCGGTTCAGTTCGGAATTTGGCATCCGTTTCTTTTTAATCGAAGAACCGGAGCGAACATTATCCCTACTCAAGGAATGGGCACGCGACTCCAACCACCACGTCCGCAGACTGATCTCCGAAGGCACACGTCCTCGCCTTCCCTGGGCTATGAGGTTGCCAGCCTTTATCGAAGACCCCACACCACTTCTTCCACTGCTTGAGGCACTCAAAGATGACGATGAAGAATATGTCCGCCGTTCCGTTGCAAATAATCTCAATGACATTGCCAAGGATCACCCTGACCTGATCGCAGAAATAGCAAAACGGTGGCTCAATGAGGCCAGCAAGGACCGAAAAAAACTGGTTCGTCATGCTTGCCGCACACTCATAAAACAAGGACATCAAAAAACATTAAAAGCCCTTGGCTATGACTCACCCTGCATAAAGCTGAAAAACCTGGAAATATTGACTCCCAGTGTATCCTTTGGCAATGCCGTTATATTTGAATTGTGCCTGACCTCGACCTCCAAACATGCCCAACCTCTGATCATAGACTATGCTATTCATCATCGCAAAGCCAATGGTAGCGCAACACCAAAGGTTTTCAAGTGGAAGACAATAACACTTGCCCCGCTAACGACAATGCCTAAGGCAAAAAAGAAACATGCCATCAAGAAAATTACAACACGGACTTATTACCCGGGCACACAAGGTTTAGAAGTTCTGATAAACGGCGTTTCATTTGGAGTTAAGACTTTTGAATTAGTTATGTAACAATTTAATTAGGCTATCCATTTGATTAAGACACATTTTTTTCTATAGAACAAAAGGAGGACTTCGTTGCTCCCTGTTGTTACAGCAAAACAAATGCAGGCTATTGATCGGCAGACGATTGATGAGTTTGGCATCCCCGGCATCACCCTTATGGAAAATGCCGGTGTTGCAGTTGTGCATGAATTGCAAAAGCGTTTTCCTGACCTGTCCCACAAAAAGGTTTTCATATTTTGTGGCAAAGGTAATAACGGCGGAGATGGCTTTGTCATTGCCCGGCATCTGTTCAATCTAGGCTCTGAAGTTCAGGTCCTGTTAACCGGAAAATTGTCGAAGTTGAAAGGCGATGCTGAAACCAACGCCAACTCCGCCCGAAATATCGGGGTTCAGGTTGATGAGTTAGATGTCGACAACTTGAACTGTCACGATCATAAACTGCGCCATTGCGATATCATCATCGATGCCGTGTTCGGAACAGGATTGAATAAACCGGTCTCTGGCTTCATGGAAAAAGTCATCGACAAAATCAACCAGTTTGAAAGATTCGAAAAGTTTGTGGTTTCGGTAGATATCAATTCTGGAGTGGACTCCGATAGCGGTCAGTTAATCGGACCGCATGTAAAGTCTGACTTAACCCTCGCTCTGGCCTACTGGAAACAAAGTCATCTGCTTCATCCCTCAGCCGGTGTCATGCAGGAAGTCAGGCTCTTAGACATCGGAGTTCCGGAAAAAGCCAGTGAACAGCAAAGCATCCAAGTCCATCAGTCTACGGTAGAGGACATAAAATCCTACTTCCAAAAACGCGACCCCAATTCCCACAAAGGCAATTATGGTCATGTTCTGGTGCTGGCAGGGTCGAGAGGCAAAGAAGGTGCCGCAGGGCTGACCGCTCTTGCAGTTCTAAGAGCCGGGGCCGGTTTATGCACCCTCGCGCTTCCAGCCTCCAGCCAGAAAGCAATGCATCCCATGGAAGTAATGACCGTGCCGCTACCTGAAACCGCGAACGGCTCACTATCCTTAAAGGCAAAGCAATCCATTCTCGATCTCCTCAAGGACAAGTCAGTGGTGGCTATCGGCCCCGGTATCTCCACCGACCCGGAAACAGTTGCTTTGATCGGTGAACTCCTGCCACAGATTCGATGCCCGCTGGTGCTGGATGCGGATGCCCTGAATGCGTTATCGTTGCATAAGGATTGGCTGAAGAAATTGCAGCCCGAAACCGTTCTCACCCCGCACCCAAAAGAAATGTCCCGTTTAATTGGAGTACCAACCGAGGAAATCCAAAGAAACCGGGTGGAAACAGCCTCCAGGTTTGCTCGTGAACATTCCCTGAATCTGGTCTTAAAAGGTTCCCCAAGCTTGATTGCTTTGCCCGATGGATCTCTCGTCATCAACCCCACAGGGAATCCTGGCATGGCGACCGGTGGGTCAGGAGATGTTTTGACCGGAATCATTTCAGGATTGATAGCTCAGGGTTTGTCTTCCTCACAGGCTTCCATTGCCGGAACCTATATACACGGCCAGGCCGGAGATCACTTTGCTGAACGCGAAAGCCAAACTACCCTGATCGCAGGAGACTTGTTAAGATGCCTTCCAGAAACCCTGAAACGTATACTCCCTTGAAATGAAAAAAATATCACACAGTCCTGAGGAAACTCTGCAGCTAGGGAAATTTCTCGGCAGTTCGTTGATCCCCGGTGACATTATTCTTTTGTTTGGAGATCTTGGTGCTGGCAAAACCCACCTGACCCAGGGAATCTGCATCGGTTTGGGACTGGACCCTGATGCCTATATTCGCAGCCCGACCTTTACACTGATCAACGAATACCCGGGGCGACTTCCGATTTATCATATCGATTTATACCGGATCGATAGTCAGGAAGAAATCTATTCTCTAGGGCTTGAGGAAATTTTATTTAATCAGGGTGTCACCGTCATTGAGTGGGCAGAAAAACTGCGCACGCCCAATAGCTCTGAAAACCTCATGCTGAATATCGAGGATAGAATAGAAGTTAATATAAAAATTATCAGTGACTCCGAGCGTGAATTCACCTTCAATTCGTTTTTCCCGGAACCAAGAACCCTCCCCATTTTTACTTTACTTTAATAGTTCCCTATGTAATCATTGCCCCTATGGTATGCCATTTGCATATACTTTTAATGTGTTATAAAATAGACATTTAAATGATTAATACCATCAGGAGAGTTTTACTATTACTCGCCCTCGGCGTGATTGGATTGGCAGGGTTCTACTTTCTCAAAAACATGGGTACTTCTGTCGACATTGGAAACGTGAAAATCAAAGTCATGGGTGAAGGGGTCGATGTCGAGATTGAGAACTTCAAGATCGCCCACGAAAATAAAGGTGTCAAGGAGTGGGAGCTCAAGGCAGATTTAGCTCAAATCAATAACAAGCTGGATTTAACAAAAATGCGGAACGTAGAAATGATTCTCCACAAGGGGGAGGGCAAGCAATACATCATTACCGCTGATTCTGGAATCTATAAAAGCAAAACCGAAGATGTAAGTTTGGATGGCAATGTCAAGCTCGTGGGTTCAGCCGAAGGATTGAAACAAAGGCTGAGCTCCTCCCCCAAGAAAAGCGACTGAAAACGTATAGAACAATATGAAAAACAAAAAACTCGGATATATCATTCTTATAGCCTGGGCATTAATGGCTGCTCCTTCCATAGCCCAGCAAGCACATGAAGCTCAAGACCAGGGTTCGCAAAAACCCAAGCAGGATAAAGAGCCTTTAGATATCACCTCCGATCGAATGCGGTCTGAAAATGGTGGAGTAAAAATTATTTTTTCCGGCAACGTAGTGAGCTACAAAGGCGACTTGAAAATCACCTCCGATATCATGGAGGTCTACAATTCAGCGGATAAGAAAGAGACCGATGAGATTGTAGCTATTGGCAATGTCTTCATTACCCGTGGATTAAAAAAAGCTACTGGAGACCGCGCTGTCTATATAGATAAGTTGCAAAAAATCATTTTAACGGGCACTCCCAAGGCCACCGCATGGGAAGAGGACAATATGGTTGAAGGAAGAGAGATGATTTTTCTTTTGGATAAGGACCGGTTTGTGGTCAATGAAAGAGTGCGTATGAAAATCTATCCAAAAGATGAAGAAGAAAAAAAACCCGAAAAAAAAAAGTCTAAGCTGACCAATAAAAATCAACCCTCCGTCCCCGAATAAAAAAAGTGGCTGGTCTGAGAACTGAAAACCTTGTCAAATCATACCGGACGCGAAAGGTAGTCAAAAAGGTAAGTATTGAAGTCAATCAAGGTGAGATTGTCGGCCTACTCGGCCCAAATGGTGCCGGCAAAACCACTACTTTCTATATGGTCGTGGGGCTGACCCGTCCTGATGAAGGTAAAGTTTTATTAAACGATGAGGATGTCACCCATTTCCCTATGCATCTACGCGCCAAAAAAGGGATCAGCTATTTACCCCAGGAGCCTTCGGTTTTCAGGAAATTGACGGTGGAAGAGAATATCATCGCGGTGCTGGAATCTCAGAAGCTCACCAGTTTTGACCGCAAAAAAAAGGCCCGTGCGCTTCTCCGGGAACTCAACATCCTCCATATAAAAGACTCAAAAGCTTATTCGCTTTCGGGGGGAGAACGCAGACGGGTAGAAATCAGCAGGGCTTTGGCAACCTCTCCAGTATTTATTCTCCTGGACGAACCCTTTGCTGGCATCGACCCCATTGCGGTGGCAGATATTCAGTCAATAATATCGCAATTAAAAAAAAAGGGCATTGGGGTTTTGATCACCGATCATAGTGTGCGGGAAACCTTAAGCATCACCGACCGTGCCTACATTATCAACGATGGAGAAATCATCTCGTCAGGTAAACCGATGGATGTTGCCCAGGATGAAAAAGTGAAACAGATTTATCTGGGCGACCAGTTTTCGTTTTGAGCCGGGAGTAAGCAAATATGGCAATGGAAATGAAAATGAATTTGAACCTGAAGCTGGGCCAGAAGCTGGTTATGACACCTATGCTTCAACAGGCCATCAAGCTTCTGCCATTGGCACGTCTGGAACTCGCTCAGTTGGTAAGACAGGAAATCGTAGAAAATCCAGTTCTGGAAGAACTGCTTGAAGACGAAAACGAACAGGAAAATAACCAGGAAGAAACAGGGCCAAAAGAAGAACCCTCCCTCGATGCAGAACAAGACACAACCTCTCAGGAGCAGGAAATAGACTGGGATAGTTATTTCCAAGACAATATTGATCGGGGTATGTCTATCGAAAGCTATGCCGAAAAACCCTCGATTGAGGCCACATACAAAAAAGAAGCTACTTTGGCAGACCACCTCATGTGGCAACTGGATTTGACCGTTGACTCTGAAGCAGATAAATTTATCGGATCCTGCATTATCGGTAATATTCAAAATGACGGATACCTTTGCGCAGATCTGCAAGAAATCGTTGATATCAGCCAGTCCGATGAAGAAAGTGTGCTGAGGGTTCTAAAAATCATACAGAGTTTTGAACCTACCGGGGTTGCCTCCCGATCCCTGAAAGAATGTCTGATGCTTCAGGCTCACGCCCATTCAGACAAAAACCCCTATGTAGAATTACTCATTGAAAATTATCTCGAACGACTGGAAGACCGGTTCCTGCAAAAGGTTGCTTCTGAATTGAAAATTGATTTAGAAAAAGTTTTAGAGGCCTTGGGAATTATCAAAAGTTTTTGTCCCAAACCAGGGCTTTTATTCAGTTCCGAAGGAGTCGATTATGTGGTTCCCGATCTTGTAGTGATAAAAACAGATGAGGGTTACGATGTGGTTTTGAATGATGAAGGGGTCCCAAACCTGAGGATCAGCTCTTATTATCATAATCTGCTAAAAACCACCAAAGAAGGGCAGACCAAGGAATATCTGGAAGACAAATACCGGTCCGCTTTATGGCTGATTAAAAGTATCGACCAAAGAAGACAAACGATATATAAAGTCGGGAAAAGTATCGTGAAACTGCAAAAAGGTTTCCTGGACGATGGTTTGTCCTACTTACAGCCTATGGTGCTGAAAGATGTCGCCAGGGATATCGAAATGCATGAATCGACAGTAAGCAGAATCACCACCAACAAATACATAGATACGCCACAGGGAGTTTTTGAGCTGAAATTCTTTTTCCATAGCGGCATTAAATCTTATATGGGAAACTCGATGTCCTCCATCCGTGTAAAAAATATGATCAAAGAAATCATTAATGAGGAGGACGGAAATAGTCCGTTGACAGATGATCAAATGGTGCAAGCATTAATGATAAAAAATGCTAAAATAGCCAGGAGAACCATCACCAAATACCGAAAGGAACTGAATATTCCACCTGCGAGCAAGAGAAAAAAATTGTTTTAATTTTCCCTTCCTTCTAGTAACTTATGCACCTTTTAGCGTGCTTTAATCACCATGCGTTGTTGACATTTTTTTGGAGAGATCATGAAACTGACTGTAGCGGGACGCAATATTGAAATCACGGATGGAATTCGTGAGCACTTACAAAATAAAATGGATAAGACCATCCACGAGTTGGGCGAAGAAACAGATGTACACGTGGCACTGTCTGTAGAGAAACACCGGCATTTTGCAGAAATCACAGTTAAGACAAAAGGGTTTTCGGTGCACAGCACGGAGGAGACCGATGACCTCTATGCTTCGATGGATAATGCTCTGGTAAAAATTGAAAAACAGCTAAGAAAACACAAAGAAAAAGCCCAGGCACTTAGAAACAAAAAAGGCTCACAGTCCAAAGAGCAAAGTCAGGGCTGAATCAATTTTATCCATACTTGCTCCCATAAAAAATGAAAATTGACGATATCTTAAAAAAGGATTCCATTATTGCCGACTTGGTCGGAACCAATAAGGAAGAAGTCCTCCGTGAAGTCACCGATTTCCTGCAAAGTCAGGGTTTGATCAAGGACAAGGAAGCATTACTCAATACCTTGATAGAAAGGGAAAGGCTGGGTAGCACGGGAATTGGTGAAAATGTTGCCATCCCGCACGGAAAATCCGATGAGCTTTCCCAGATTGTCACAGTCTTTGCGCGTTCAATAAATGGGGTGGACTTTGAGGCTCTTGACCAAAAACCTGTTCATTTTGTATGCATGGTTATCGCCCCCTCCAATTCCACAGGACAACATTTAAAAGCACTGGCTCGAATATCAAGAATTTTCAAAAACCAGAATTTGCGCGATAATATTCTAAAATTACAAGACGCGAATCAAATCTATTCACTTCTTCTGGAAGAAGACTCTAAGTTTATTTAATTGACCATGAAAGGTATTTCCGTATCAAAAGGGGTTGCAATCGGGAAAGCATATCTGCTTGACTCAACCAAGTTCTGCATCATCAAGCATCAGGTCAGTGAAATTGAAGTAGAAATAGAGGTCGAGCGCTTTCGCCAAGCCATTGAAAAAACCAAGCTCCAAATGGCCGAAATAAAAAAGCGTGCCGAAAAAATTGCCGATAAATACGCAGTTATTCTGGATACCTACACCCTGCTCCTGGATGATGACATCCTGGTTAACGACACCATCGAAAATATCAGAAAACATAAAACCAACGCAGAGTGGGCCCTCACCCAAACTTTAAATAATTTTTTAAAACTGTTTGACAATATTAACGATGACTATCTAAAGGGTAAAAAGGACGACCTTGACTTACTCGTCCAGACCATTCTGAAGAACCTCATTGGCCACTCTCAGGAATCCCTGTCTGACATTCATGAGCCTGTAATTATTGCGACCCATTCCCTGAGTCCCTCGGACACCATAATGATGCCCAAAAACTTCGTCAAAGGTCTGGTCACCGAGGCGGGGGGGAAAACCTCTCATGTAGGTATATTTGCCGCAGCATTGGGCATCCCTGCCATCACCGGTGTTAAAGAGATCACCTCAAAAATCAACTCGGGAGACCAAATCATTGTTGATGGTATAGATGGGGAAGTCATCATAAACCCATCCAGCGAAACACTACAACAGTACGAAAAAAAGCAAGCCAACTACCGCAAATATGAAGAGCACTTACTGACCAACATCAACCAGCAGGCAGAAACACTCGACGGGCATCAGGTTAAACTGCTGGCTAATATTGAGTCCAATCAGGAAGTCAAAACCCTTCACAAGTTCGGTGTCGAAGGAGTAGGGCTATATCGCACAGAGTTTCTTTATATGGCAGCAACTTCCTTGCCGGGAGAAAGAGAACTCTATGAAGATTTCAAACAAGTCGTCCAGGAAATGGGAGACCAACCTGTTGTAATTCGTACCCTGGACATCGGAATGGACAAGCAGTTCGGTGATGCCAGAAACAACGATGAAGATAACCCCGCTCTGGGTTTAAGAGGCATTCGCTTGTCTCTCGCTAAACCCCATCTATTGACTGACCAATTGAAAGGCATATTGAGGGCGAGCTTATATGGAAATGTGAAAATTCTTTATCCCATGATCTCTTCAGCAACTGAAATTATTCAGGCCAACGCTATCCTGGAAGAGGCAAAAAACCAATTGCGTCTGGAACAAATTCCATTTAATGAAGAAATCGAAGTGGGTGCAATGATAGAAACCCCGGCGGCGGCCATCTGTATAGAGCATATACTCAAAGAAGTGGACTACATCAGCATCGGGACCAACGACTTAATTCAGTATCTTCTAGCAGTGGATCGAATCAATGAGAGCGTTGCACACCTGTATCAACCCTTTCACCCTGCAGTGCTGAGGACATTAAAAAACATTATGAGTTCTGCTGAAAAAGTTGGCAAAAAGGTTTCCATTTGTGGAGAACTCGGTGGGGACCCGATGGCAACCATGCTTTTATTGGGCCTGGGAAAAATTGATTCCTTGAGCATGGAGCCCCATTCTGTGCCAAAAGTAAAAAAAGTTATCCGCACTATTCGGCTTGAGGAAGCACGCCAATTGGCCGATGATGTTCTTGAGATGAGTTGTCCCGATGAAATAACATCCTTCATCACCAATGCAATGAGGGTTCGATTCCCCGAAGATTTTGACAGGGATATAAGCTTCGAGCAGAAGTTGAATCCGGCCTGAAGTTATACAACTATAAAAAATTTTATGACTAAACTAAGTTTCTAACCTTACCAAAAAAAGGAAATTTTTAATGAATCCTGGAAATTATTTGTTCACCTCAGAGTCTGTATCCGAAGGACACCCCGATAAAATAGCTGATCAGGTTTCCGATGCCATTCTGGATGCCATTCTGGAGCAGGATCCCAAAGCAAGAGTTGCTTGTGAAACAATGATCACTACTGGCTTCGCTGTAATTGCCGGAGAAATCTCGACCGATTGTTACGTTGAGATTCCTAAAATTGTCAGGAATACAATAAAGAACATCGGATTCACCCACTCCGACATGGGTTTTGATTTTGAAACCTGCGGCGTGATGGTTGCCTTGGACGAGCAATCCAAAGATATCGCTAAAGGGGTTAACGATGACAAACACGAGCAAGGTGCCGGCGACCAGGGAATGATGTTCGGCTATGCCAGCGACGAGACCCCGGAGCTAATGCCAGCACCCATTATGTATTCACATAAACTGGTGCGCAAACTTGCGGAGTTAAGGAAAAAGGGCACCCTTCCCTACTTGAGGCCTGACAGTAAATCTCAAGTCTCAGTCAGGTATGAGAACAACAAGCCTGTCAGCATTGAAACGGTCGTCATTTCAACCCAACACAACCCCGGTGTCTCCAACAAACAATTACGCTCGGAAGTCACGGAACTCGTGATCGAAAAAGTCATCCCCAAAAGACTGCAACATAAAAAAATGAAAGTCCATATCAACCCAACAGGACGCTTTGTTATTGGCGGCCCTCACGGTGATTGTGGTTTAACGGGAAGAAAAATTATTGTCGATACCTACGGTGGGTTCGCCCGGCATGGTGGAGGTGCATTTTCCGGTAAAGATCCGTCCAAGGTTGATCGCTCTGCCGCTTATATGGCTCGATATATCGCTAAAAACCTGGTTGCGGCCAAAGTGGCTCAACGGTGCGAAGTTCAGCTTGCCTACGCCATTGGAGTTGCCGACCCTGTTTCCATTTGTGTAGAAACTTTTGGAACACATAACGTTAACCCGGATATTCTCGAAGATCTGGTCCGGTCCCATTTCAACCTCAAGCCCGCAGGCATCGTTAAAACTCTGGATCTTATGAAACCTCGTTATCTGGCAACTGCGGCTTATGGGCATTTTGGCAGAAAAGAAGATTCCTTCACCTGGGAAAAAACAGATAAAGCCAAAGCCATTAAAAAGGATGCGGGATTATAAAAGGAAGGAAGCGGTTTTGCTAGGGGGTGTCGCCAGTTAGGCTGCGCCCCCAAAAACCACTTGTTTAATTTTGTTGCTTAATTTTTCCGGTTCAACAGGCTTTACCAGATATTCCTTGATACCAGCCTGCACAGCCTCAATAACTTTATCACGCTCTTTTTCGGCAGTGATCAACAAGAAGGGAATTTCATTCCATTTCCGGTTTTTACTCAGAGCCCTGAAAAAGTCAAGACCATCCATCTTGGGCATATGCCAGTCAGAAATAATGAGGTCAAAGGACTTTCTCTCAAGTTCCTCTAACGCCAACTCTCCATCTGCACTCAAAACAACATTCGTATAACCCAGTTTCTTCAAAGTCCGGCGCAGGAACAATCGGGTTGTCAAAAGATCTTCGACTATTAAAATATTAATGTCATAATTCATAGAAGACTCATGGAATTCTTAAGGTATAACACAAGCATGATAACATTCTTTATTAGGTTTACTTTAACATAAGCCAGAATGCAAGGCAAACTTCTTGTTTTTAAAGATTATTTGACCAACCGACCCTGTTTTTAAGGAACCCCTATTCTTGCAAAACAATAAAATCCGCATTGGAATTATTGGTGCTGGGCAGAATACAAAAAAAATACATCTACCCAAATTACAAGCTCTGCCTGATGTGGAGATACTGGAAGTCGCCAACCGAAGCATCGAATCCGCTAAAGTTGCCGCCGATGAATTTGGCGTACCTATAATTCGAGAACCCTGGCAAGAAGTAGCCACCTCTGCTGATCTGGATGCAATCGTCATAGGAACCTGGCCTAACCTTCACTGTCCCGCCACCTGCCTGGCACTTGAATCCGGAAAGCATGTCCTGTGCGAAGCGCGTATGGCCATGAATCACACCGAAGCCAGAAAAATGTTTGATACCTCCAGTGATCATCCCGATCTTGTCGCGCAACTGGTTCCCGCTCCTTTTTCTCTACATGCCGATACCCTGATGGCCAATAGAGTTGGCGATTTGGGAAGAATCTTATTTTTTCATGTGGACTATCAATCTCTTGCAGTGCCACAAAAGACTTTGCACTGGAGGAGGAATGTGAAGCTCAGCGGCATGAACATCATGACGTTGGGAATCATATATGAAAGCCTGTTGCGCTGGTTGCCTGCCGCTCAATGGGTCAAGGCAGAAGCCCGCATTTTCAACGATACTGCCATCGACCCTGAAACCGGCAAACCCATGAAAATAGAAATCCCCGACTATCTTTCGGTGCAAATGAGTTTACAGGGAGGCATTCCCGGAACTATTTTGATCAGCGAAATCGGCTCTCATGCGAGCAAACCCACTGTAAAAATCGTTGGAGAAAAAGGAACTCTAATTCTGGAGTTTGTTCCTGAAGGCAGATTATATTTTGCTCACCACGATCAAACTGAGGAAGTTCCCATCCCAAACAACTTGCGCGGGAGCTGGAAAGTCGAAGAAGAGTTCGTCAATGCAATCAGAAACAAAATTCCTTTCACCCACACCTCGTTTGCAACAGGAGTGGAATACATGCGCTTCACAGAAGCGGTTTACCGCAGTTATAGAAACAACGGCACACGGGTGCCGTTGTCTGATACCTGACTTTGCATGCCCAGCAGGAAATCTTACCTCACTAAGGTGCCAATCTTGCGGTTGCTAAAAAAGCACTTCCAGCATAGACCTCCTCAATATGCTGAACCGAGAAACCCGCCTCGGTCATTTCCTGGGAAAACTCATCGCGAGTATAAGCCTTCCACTCCCCCGATCTGAGTTGCTTTTGAATAAACCGAAGGCCTATAGCCTTAGTGAAAGGATACACCAGAGTCTGTTTAATGAGGCTCGCTAAAAATCCATGGCGATTCCTGACCAACTGGATACTTTCTTCAATGATCGAATCGGCATCATAATCAACGGAGGGGTTTGCTAGAATGAGCAACCCATCAGGTTTTATGAGGCTCTTCAAATTCGCTAAAGCCTCCTGCCTTTTTTCACTGGTCGCAAGGGTATAAAGTGAAAAATGCCCCACAACCACATCAAACTTTTGTCCAGCCAATGACGATGTTAAATCGGACTGAAAACAGGAAACCCGATCAGCAACCCCCAGTTCTCGGGCGCGAAGTAACGCCTGTGCCACTCCCGTTTTCAGGATATCTATTCCGGTATAAGCCATGCCTTCCCGAATACGTCCTGCAAGAAATTGTAAAAGAAGCCCCGAACCACAACCCGCATCCAGCAGATTCAAGGACTGTCTATCTGGTAAAACGGCAACCACTCGCCGCATCGACTCAAAATAGGATTCCGGCGACAATCGATCATAGAGCCGTGACTGAAACCCCACCGACCAATAGTTCGTGCTGTAAAATTTATTCATGTAATTCCTGATAATTAAAAATTCAATCGCTTGTCAGCTACCCGGCAAACGAATATAATTACCCTTGCAACTTATAAGGAGTGTCCAGATGGCCAAAAAACCGTTTATCAATAAACATGGATTTGTCGAATACCCGTTTCTTCATGACACTCGCAAACAAAAGAACTGGTGGTTTTATAACCTGATGGAGGACCATCTCAAGCGCCGAGCCAGGCAACGAGTCGGGCCTAATTATACCCGAGACCAATGCGAGGATGATTTCAAAAGAATCCTGGCCGAAACCAATCTTAAATTTTACGTCTTGCTTCCTTCAGGAATGGGTATGGAGTTCAAACTGATTGGAAAATATAAAACCCCTGAACTCATCGAAATTGAAGACCCGGTTCCCTATATAACCGAAAAATATGGTGGCGGAAAATTCAAGGTCAATATCTACCACGAAGGCACCTTCTGTGGAACAGAAAATTACAAAGCCCACGGCGATCCTAAATGGGTCGAAATTGAAGATGACAACCCAACAGGCTGAATAATTTCCCAGCAACGTACTCATGGATACAATCAAACTTATCTATTTCAGTGGTTGTCCGAATTATGTGGCGGTAAAAAAACTTTTATTAAATTTAGGCTGTGACTTTGAAGAAATAAACCAGAGCAAACTCCCTGAAAAACATCCGCTCAAATGTTACACATCACCTGCAATTTTAAAAAATGGGGAATTAATTATCGGCGAGAAAATGGATTCTATCGCAGGAGGTTGCACTATTCAATTACCCAGCGAAGAGGATTTCGCCCGATCGCTAAAAAGATAGAACCTGCCGACAAATAAATTTTCAGAGGGAAATCAATCCAGTTCTTCTTCTGGATTGCGAGGTTTCTGAATAGTGGGGACACTGAATTTGAGGCTCGCTGGCAAGGTGGAGGCCTTTTTCCCATAGGCGATGTTTCCGCTTTCACCCTCCAGTCCAATATAGATATTATCGTTTTTGACCTTCACCGGATACGTAGGGATAAACAGTTCCGGGTTCTGCATATTTGCCCCATTTTCCAGTTTAAAGCGCCATTCATGATTCGGGCAGATGACAATACCCTCTTCAATACGCCCCTCTCCTAAAGGAGAACCTCTATGCGGGCACTTGTTTGCAACAGCATAATATTTTCCTTTATAGTTAAAAAGAGCAATCTCCGCATCGCCCGCCGATATGATCGCGGACTTGCCAATAGGAAGATCTTCTTCGCTCATAATCTTGACGTATTTCATAAGGTTTTAGCTTTCTTTTTTTGGTTCTTCTTTTGGTTCTTCGCCTTCTTTATAATACTCAATCTCACAGTTTGCGTAGATGAAGTTCATGGTTTTTTGCCCTAACAATTTGATCGTTGTCTGGCCCAGCGAGTCCGGGTTGGACATGATCCGCTTTTGGACTTCTTCTACCTTCTGCTTCGTCTGTTTAGCCAACAGTTCATATTCACCTTCCATATCCTGCTGAGTCAAATGGATATTTTCGGCAGCAGCAATGGATTCCAGCATCATATAACCGGTGGTGTTAAAGACTGCTTTTTCTCTCCATTCCTTCATCGCTTTTTCAGGTTCAAATCCAGAGTCCTCCGGCTTCATTCCTGACTGGGCAATTTGAAATTTCATACCTTCTATCATGAATTTCAATTCCCGCTCTATCACCGATTCCGGAGGTTCCATCTCGGCATCTTTGACAAGCATGTTAAAAATATCCTCTTTAATCTTTAATTCTTCATGCTGTTCTTTATGGTTTTGCAGGTCAATCTTGATAGCTCGACGAAGATCGGCAACGGTGTCAAATCCTTCGCGCTGGGCAATTTCATCGGTCAACTCCGGCAGGTGGAGTGTTCTTATTTTTTTAATTTTAACTTTAAAGACAGCACGATCATCTTCCTGCTTTTCGTCAGGAGCCCCCGGAATAGGAAAACTGATCCGACGCATTTTCTGATTCCAGTCAGCAGGAAGGACAGCCGACACCTCAAACTCTTCATCCTGAACATGTCCTATCAACTGATCCTCGAAACCGGGAATCATTTTCTTTTCACCCACCCGCATTTCATGATCACTGGCACTGCCATTTTCCAGCGGTAGGCCATTCATAGTCCCTTCAAAATCCAAAGTCAGGATGTCCCCATCCTTAACCGCATAACCTGCAGGCATATCTTCTAGTGAACCTTGACGGCTGAGAACCTTCACCAGCGTTTCTTCAACTTCCTCATCCTTAACAGTGGCTTCTTTCTTTTTAAATTTAAGCCCCTTATAATTTTTAACTTTTATATCCGGTTTGATATCGAGAATCACAGCAAACTTCAAAGGCTCGTCCCGTTTAATATCCTGCATTCCGGAGTGATCGATTTCCGGCTGGCCTGTGGGTCTGAGTCCCGTTTTCTGAAGAGCCTGTTCATAATATTCCTGCATCAACTCCTGAAACATCTCGGTCATAGACTGCATGGGAACCTGTTTCTCAAGTATTTTTTGAGGAATTTTCCCCGGTCGAAACCCCGGAATCTTGACCTGTTTGTTCAACACTTTATAAGCATCGCCCACCCTCTTCGACACCACATCTCCCGGGACCGTGATATGAATCTTTCGCTTCAAGCCTTCTAGTTCTTCAACATCAAATTCCATTTTCAAACCTTTCCACAGGGCTTGGCCGGCGAATCGCCGGTGATAATAAGAAAAAACTCGTTATTGTTCTAAAAATGTGTTCGATTCAACAAGTCATTATCCCGTTGCCTACACAGGTAGCGGGAATTTTTCCAGAATCATTTGGTCGATTTCTTTTTTCAACTGATCCAGAATCTCGTCATAGGAATAAGATCCCAGAGTTTCTGTTCCTTTTTTCAGGTTCACGCGTGTGGGGCCGCACCACAAACCCAGATCCGCATCATCAGTTTCACCTGGACCGTTCACCCGACACCCCATCACCGCTATGGTCAGCTTATACTTCTCAGCATATTCTGTCATTTTCCGCACATCCTGGGCCAGATCGACAAACTTGTCATTCTCCACTCGGGAACAACTGGGGCAAGCGATGATATTCAAGCCCTCAAGAAAATTCTCGGGGACAGACCGAAAGCGGCCCTCCGCAATATCTTTCAAGATTTCTCGGCCTTCCACAATTTCCTGCCCTTTATCCTCGTTCGGTAAAGTCAGGGAAACGCGAATCGTATCGCCAATCCCGGCTGAGATCAACTGTTCAAAAGCGATGCGAGTTTTAATGATGCCTTCAGGCGGAAGTCCCGCCTCAGTAACCCCCAGATGCAAAGGAACATCTGGACGTTCCTGAGAGAATCTCCGGTTCGCGTCGATCACCTTCTGGGATTCAGAATCCTTGAGTGAAACACAATAATTCACAAAACCCATCTCATCAAGCATCTGGCAATGATCGACTGCAGACCGAACCATCGCCTCTACCGAATCACCTTTATAACGTTCCTTGTAGTCCGGGTCCACCGAGCCGCAATTGACACCGATTCGAATGGCACAATCGTTTGCTTTCGCTGCGTTGACAATGAACTCCACTTTTTCACGGATGCTCTTATCTTTTTCCAAATGGAACAAATGTCCAGGGTTATAGCGAATCTTATCTACAAAGGGCGCAACAATGGGTGCCAGCTTATAATTTTCCTGAAGGTCCACCGACCACACACTTTCGGGGAACTGTTGACGCAGGACTCTGAGAGCCTCCACATCCTTTTCGTTATCCACAGCTATACGAATGACATCAGCATGAGCTGCTTCCAAAATCTCTATCTGTCTGGCCGTGGCTTCCAGGTTCTGGGTCTGGGTCGCCGCCATGCTCTGCACCGCAATAGGCGAATCGCCGCCAATCACAAGTTTTCCAATACGTATTTTTCGTGTTCGTCTCGATACCATAAAGTTTGCATTCCTGTAGGGATAGATCAAAGATAAAGATTAACAAATAAAGGGTTCCAGAACAAGGAGGCTCTTGCCCTAAAAGTTATTTCACCTTGATATTTTCCTGATTATGAGTGCGGTCCAGAGGGAAGGGGTTGTCCGTATTGTCAAAATCCGGCAGATTATGCAGGGTCGCTTCCAGGGATTGCAGATACAAATTCTCGAACCCGAGTTCTCGAGCCATACCGATGGCTGTTTCATACTCCATCGGGCTGATCTCCCGGTTCAAAGGAGAGGTGACTTTATGAACCGGGCGGTACTGACTCATCAAACTCAAAGGCACACCAGGCGACAGCTCCAGAGCGATAAAACACAAAGTCTCCCAGGTACCAGCGAGATTTTCAGGCAATAACAAATGCCGAACCAATAGACCGCTTTCAGCCAGCCCATCTTCACCCACACTCAAGGAGCCAACCTGTCTATACATTTCCAACACCGCCTGACGGGAAAACTCCGGATATTCTTTAATATGGGATAACTCCCTAGCCGTAGCAGAATGAGAATATTTCAAATCCGGCAGATAAACATCCACCACTCCGTCCAGAAGTTTTAAAGTATCGAGAGCATCGTAAGCATTGGTGTTATAGATGATGGGAGTTTTAAGCCCCATTTCACGGGCAAGCGACAGGCTTTTTAATAACCCCGGAACTACATGGGAAGGGGAAACCCAGCCGATGAAATGCACCCCCTCCTCTTGCAAACGAATCATCTGTTCGGCAATGTTTCGATAAGACAGGCTCACATCAGCAAGGCCAGCCCCCTCTTCCCAGTTCTGGGCTTCCCAGTTCTGGGAAATCTGAAAATTCTGGCAATAATCGCAACGCATATTGCACGCTGTGACAAACAGGTTGCCCACCCCACCCTTCCCGACCAGAGGGGGTTCCTCACCAAAATGCCGAACACTCGATGAAACCCTTAAAACATCCGTTTGACCACAATACCCAGTCTGGCCCTGAGTGCGGTCCACCTCACAGGCATGCGGACAGACCCGGCATTCCCGGTAAATTTCATAGGCCTGTTGGGCTCTCGACTGCAAATCAGACCGGCTCAACTCAAGATAACGCGCAGACATTTCAGTTAACTCTCACTTTGATAAACCTGTTTCCCCTGGAAGCCACATGAATGTTAATATAAAATAAACTAAATCGCCTCTAACTCTATTAAACATGAAAACTTTTCTCTCAGCTACCCTCCTCATACTGCTCCTGACCCAACAAGCTTGGGCAGGCCCTCAGCATGGGCTTTCATTATATAGTCCCGATGACCTGAAATACAAACCCGGACAGAATTATGACTACGCCAACCCCAACGCCCCCAAAGGCGGCAATCTGGTGCTATCGGATTTCGGCGCATTCACCAAGTTGAACCCGGCCTCTCTCAAGGGTGTGACCGCTCCTGGTATTGGGCAATTGGTGTTTCAAACTCCTATGGACAGTTCCGCCGACGATGACGAACCTTTTTCGCAATACGGCAGTCTTGCAGAAAAAGTCGAGCTTGCCGAAGACCGGCTTTCCATGACTTACACCATCTATAAACAGGCAAAATTTTCGGATGGGCATCCCCTGACAGCCGATGATTTTATTTTCTCATTCAACCTCATTAAAGACCCGGAATACCACCCCATATATAAAGAGTATTTCAAGGATATCAAGTCCGTTGAAAAAATTGATGCACATACCGTCCGTTACCACTTCGCCGTTTACAATCAGGAACTGCCTTTGATAACCGGACAGATGTTGATTTTCCCAAAACATATTTATGGCGCCAAGGGAAAATCTTTCGGTGCAGATTTCGATGGCATCGCAGTCGCCAGTGGACCTTACGACGTTGAAAAATACGAATACGGCAAATACATCACATTCAAACGCAACCCAAACTGGTGGGGCAAGGACATTCCCATCAATCGTGGACGTTATAATTTTGATCGCGTTACCTACAAAATTTACCTCGACCCGGTTGCCCAACGGGAAGCCTTCAAGGGCGGCGAGTTTGACATGCAACTGATCAACAGTTCCCGCGACTGGGCATTGGACTACAAGGGTGATTTTGTCAAAAAGGGATACTACATCCGTGGCGAGTTTGCCCACACCCGCGTTGCAGGAATGCAGGGATTCGCCATGAATATGAGAAATGAATTCTTCAAATCGCGCAAGGTTCGCGCCGCCATAGCCATGGCCTTCGACTTTGAATGGAGCAATAAGAATTTATTCTACGGACAGTACACACGAATCGAATGTTATTTCGATAATAACCCTGAAATGAAGGCGCAAGGAGTCCCTCAGGGTGAGGTCAAAGCCCTTCTTCTTAAATTACGTGAAAAACATAAAAGTCATGTTCCTAAAACGGCTCTCACCAAGCCTGTGGGTGCACCGGGGCAAGGCCAATCGGCCAGCAAAAATATTCAGGTCGCCAATGCCCTGCTTGATTCCGCCGGATGGAAAATCGGTGCCGATGGCATTCGCACAAAAGGTAAACAGCGATTGCAGTTTGGACTGCTCTTGGCAGGTCCCGGTTTTCAACGTATCGCCGAACCCTATAAGAATAATTTAAAAAAGATCGGTGTCCAACTGGACATCAAGGTCGTGCAGGTCGCCGAATACGAAGAACGTCTGCGGAGTTTCAAGTTCGGCATGATCGTGGCGAACTATCCGCAAAGCCGATCTCCGGGCAACGAACAACGCTATATGTGGGGAAGCGAATCGGCAGACACTCCGGGGACAAGAAATTATATGGGCATTAAAAATCCCGCTCTCGATGAATTGATCGAGGGGATCATCAAAGCAAAAACCCGTTCTGAGCTAGTCGTCCGGATTCATGCTCTCGACCGGATTCTTGCACATCAGTTTTATATGGTTCCACACTGGTATATTGCCTATGATCGGGCGGTCTACTGGAACAAGTTCAGCCGACCCAAAATAAATCCATCGCAAAGTAATATTGCCAACAACCTGCTTGAGTGGTGGTGGTGGGATGAGCAAAAAGCTCAAAAGCTGAAGAAAGCCAGAGCGCAAGGAAAGTCTCTCCAATAAAAATCATGCGTCCCTTAAAATAGTTCTATGACCGCTTACATCATACGCCGGCTTTTATTGATGCTTCCCACTCTGATTGGGATCGTCACCATCACCTTCATCGCCACACAATTCGTGCCCGGAGGTCCCGTAGACCAGATGAAATCCCTTTTAAGGGGGCACGGCAGTACTTTGACCGAGGCTGGCGGTGGAGCCATGACCGGCCCAGGAAAAAAGTTTGGCGAAATAGACCCCAAACATATGGAAGCACTGAAAAAGATTTACCACCTCGACCGACCACTCGGGGAAAGGTATCTACGCACTTTTTTGTGGTACGCACCCAAGGATAGAACCGCTCCCCTCATGGAAAGTTTTTTCATCCATGACAATTGGGAAGGATTTCTGGTTCTTAAATTTGGCAATTCGTTTTACCGTAATAAATCTGTCCTTCAACTCATTAAGGAAAAGTTGCCGGTCTCGGCTTCATTGGGTGTCGCCAGCTTTTTTTTGACCTACACCATCTGTATTATTCTCGGCATCGCCAAAGCCGTGAAACACGGAACCCGTTTTGATACTGCCACCAGCCTGATAGTACTCATCGGTTATAGTGTTCCGGGGTTCGTTCTGGCAATTTTCATCATTGTCCTGTTTGGCCCCGGCGATGGGGCTATCGCCCATTTGGTGCCCATTGCCGGGCTTACATCTGCGGGGACTCCCGGTTACGAATCGTGGTCAACCTGGGAAAAACTGACCGATTACCTCCACCACCTGGCTGCTCCCCTATTGTGCTACGTGCTAGGCGGGTTTGCCACGCTGACCTTGTTGACCAAAAATGCGTTTCTGGAAGAAATGCGCAAACAATATGTGCTGACTGCCCGAGCCAAGGGTCTGCCGGAAAAGCGCGTCCTGTATAAACATGTCCTGAAAAATTCACTCATCCCACTGGTCACTGGATTTCCCATCGCCTTTCTAGCCATGTTCTTCTCCGGCTCGTTATTGCTGGAACAAATTTTCACTTTAGACGGACTCGGGCTTCTTTCTTATCAGGCAGTGATCCAAAGGGATTACCCCATTGTCCTCGGCACCCTGTTTATTTTCTCACTCATGGCACTGGTCGGGCAATTATTGACCGACCTGTCTTACGTTTTAATCGATAAAAGAATTTCCTTTGATGAGTCCCAGGGCTAAAGATGCTTAAATTAAATAAAGAACTGAAAGTCAAACTGAAAGTTTTTAAAAATGACAAGCGTGCCTATTATGGTTTTTTGATCCTGGCTTTTCTTTTTATAACGACCTTGCCCGCCGAACTGATCTGTAATGTACGTCCGCTGATAATCGTTGTAGAAGGCAAACCTTATTTCCCCATTCCCTTCACCTACAGCGAAAAAGATTTTGGCGGTGTCCTGCCTAGTGAACCGGATTATAAATCTGCCCGGTTTCTCAGGATTTTAAAGGGAATGCCTGATGCTCCCGCTACTGAGGCAAGTGAAAAGAATACTTTCATCTTGCAGTTGGAAGATTTGGAAGAAGACGCTGTGGAGCAACCGGCTTTCAGTATCGAACTGGATGATTTTGAAGTCAGCGATGAACCGATTGCTCCCATTGCCGAAAGTTTATCCGTCAAGACCCTCTCACCAAGAGACCCCTGGATACTTTGGCCTCCGATCCGCTACGATTACGAGTACATTCCAACGGAATCAAAAACCGGCAATGTTGTACTGGCCGCACCCTACCGCACCCGGGCACCTGATGGTGAAGACTTTATCGAATCCTCCTGGGCAGATGGGCATTACCTCGGCACCGATGACCGGGGCCGGGATGTGCTGGCACGTCTACTTTATGGCTTCCGCATTTCAATGCTCTTTGGAGCATCGCTGGCGATCACCGGAACTTTGATCGGATGCCTGATTGGAGGGACTCAGGGGTTCTTTGGCGGAGGGGTGGACCTTGTCGGGCAAAGATTAACGGAAATCTGGGGATCTATCCCTCGTCTATATATCTTAATAATTTTGAGTTCTTTTTTGGTCCCCTCAGCAATACTACTTTTTTTGATTTTGAATCTCACCGCCTGGATGGGAATTGCCGCCTATATTCGTGCGGAATTTCTAAAAGTTCGCAACTTCGAGTTTGTCAAAGCTGCAAAGAGTTTAGGCGTTTCTAATTTCACCATCATGCGACGGCATATCCTGCCTAACGCCTTAACTCCCGTGGTCACATTTTTCCCGTTTGAAGTCACAGCAGGAATTCTTGCATTGGTGAGCCTGGACTACCTGAACCTTGGAGTACCCAGCCCCGCCCCCAGCATCGGGGAACTGCTGGCACAAGGGAAAAACAACTTGCAGGCTTTGTGGATATTGTTGCCCACCTTCGCCTCGCTCACTTTAACCATAACGCTATTAACTTTTATTGGAGAAGGCATTCGCAACGCCTTCGACCCAAGAAAAACTCTGTAAAAGATGCTGTTATCAGTAAAAAACCTCGCCACTCACTTTCATGCCGGCCCGGGAAAAATTGCCCGTGCGGTGGATGGAATATCCTTTGATCTTGAGTTGGGGAAAACACTGGCGCTTGTTGGCGAGTCTGGTTGCGGGAAGACCCAGACGGCGTTTTCAATCATCCGACTGATTGCTGAGAACGGCTACCACCCGACAGGAGAAATCCAGTTTCAAGGACAAAATCTATTCGATCTAAACTCCGAAGAAATGCGAGGCCTGAGGGGAAACGATATCGCCATGATTTTTCAGGAACCGATGATGTCTCTTAATCCATTGTTCCGCATCGGCGACCAGCTTGAAGAACCGTTACAGCAACATTTAAAAATTGCCAAAGGCGATTCCCGAAAGCGAGCTTTGGAACTACTAGACCGGGTAGGAATTCCCGATCCGCATAAACGTATTGATGATTACCCGCATCAACTTTCAGGCGGCATGAAACAAAGGGTCATGATAGCCATGGCCCTGGCCTGCGAGCCAAAACTACTCATCGCCGATGAGCCCACCACCGCTCTCGATGTCACCATTCAGGCACAAGTATTAAGCCTGATGAGCGATTTGCAAAAACAAACCGGCATGGCGATTCTGCTGATCACCCATGACATGGGCATCGTCAACCAAATGGCCGATGATTTGTGCATCATGTACGGTGGCCGGGTGGCAGAGTATGGAAGCCGGGAGCAAATATTTAGCAACATGACTCACCCCTACACGCAGAGACTTTTCAGTTCTATTCCCAAACTTGAAAAAAGGCATACATTGCTGGACACCATTCCCGGTCTGGTTCCTTCCGCAACCGAATATGGAGAGGGCTGCCGGTTTGCTGACCGCTGTGCTGAGGTTATGGATATTTGCCATGAACAGGAAAGCACCGTGCATCACATCAGTAGTGATCATCTGACACTTTGCCACTTGCTTGCTAAAGGCCCAGGTTTGATCCGCAAGCAAATAGGGAAAACCGACCCCCTACCAGTAAATAAACTTGAGAACACGCCTCTTGTCAAAATACGCCAGTTAAAAACCCATTTCCCTGTCCGCAAAGGAGTGTTCCTGCGTGTGGCAGACCATATTCGGGCGGTGGATAATATTAATCTGGATATTCCTAAAGGCTCCACCGTTGCGTTGGTGGGGGAATCCGGCTGTGGAAAAACCACATTGGGTGAATCAATTCTGCAATTGGTTCCCGATGCACGCGGAGAAGTATTTTTCGGCGACCAAAATATCATGAGCCTGAAAGGCGATTCTCTGAAAAAATTTCGCAAGCATATGCAGATCGTGTTTCAGGATCCTTTCGGATCCCTGCAACCGCGAATGACCATCGAGAGGATCGTCGGTGAAGGGATAGAAGTTCACCAACCTATGCTTTCATCGGATGAACGAACCCAGAAAATTGCCAGGGCTTTAGAAGAAGTGGGGCTGAGTCCATCCGTCCTGGAACGGTATCCGCATGAGTTTTCCGGCGGCCAACGGCAACGCATCGCCATTGCCCGCGCTCTCATTCTGGAACCGGAGTTTCTGGTGCTGGATGAACCTACAAGCGCTTTGGATGTTTCTGTACAGGCTCAGGTCCTCAACCTGCTGAAAGAATTACAAGCTCGGCATAAGCTGACTTATCTTTTCATAAGTCATAATCTAAGCGTGGTGCGCTATATGGCAGACACGGTCGCCATCATGTACCTCGGAAGAATTGTAGAACAGGCACCGGTTGAGGAGCTCTTCAAGAACCCTCGGCATCCGTATACAAAATCGCTGCTTGAATCAATACCCACATTAGAAACCCGCAAACCTTTTAAGCCTCTGGTGGGAGATGTGCCCTCCCCCCTGAAACCTCCAACGGGTTGCCACTTTCACCCCCGTTGCCCCGTTTATCTGAATGAAGAACAGGGATCAGAGTTGTCAAAAAAATGCACCCGCCAATATCCAGAAAAAACAGGAGGAATCGATTCGTTTGTTTCCTGCCACCACGCCGCGCAATTTCCAAAAACCCCTGAATAAAAACTTACAAAATATCTCCCACAACCCATTGAAAAAAAAGAGTATCAAAACTCCGGCACATTTCCGCTGTTGAACCGCAAAAAAAATTCATCTACACCAAGTTGAATCCTTTGGTTTTATACATTCCAGCTTTACAGAACAATCAGGCCGGGCTATAGTTTGCGTCCATTCGATGAACCGGCTTAACGGTTGAGGCAAGTATCATGATAAAGATATTGTCAATCATATTAGGAGTGGTGCTTTTTACCACCACCTCATCGGCATTGTCGCAGGAGGATACCGCGACGGTATCAACGGTGAAAGCAGCGTTGGAGAAGGACCCCGAAAACCCCGCTTTCCTTTCTCAGCTAGGCCTCGCCTATCTAAAAAACAAAAAGTTTCAACATGCCATTCCACCTCTGGAGCAATCCCTGAAGGCTCGCAGTGATGATTTTAAATCACATTTTTATTTAGCCCTAGCCTATGGCGCGGTGGGCCGCCATGATGAGAAACTTAAAGAGCTTCAGGAGAGCCTGCGCCTCAAGCCCGATTTTTCCGAAGCCAATTTTAAAATTGGCTTGGCTCATGCGGCGATGAACAGGCACCATGAAGCCAGTGAATTCTACCGCAAAGCCATTAAACAGGAACCGGATAATTATGACACACATTATTTTCTGGCGTTGTCCTGCTTCCTGTCCAACCGCTATCAAGAAGCCCTTTCAGCAATTCGTGAATCGATCAGGATCAACCCCAACAATGCCGAGGCCCATTACACACTGGGGCAAGTCTATATGAAATTGGGGCGCTACCACAAAGCCATACAACCCCTGCAAAGCGCGATGAACATCCATCCTGATATGACACTAAAGAAATCTCGCTCTTCATTGCGCTAGCCTCCCAAAACCCATTCTTCTCCCATTCTGTAAGCTTCTGGAAAGTATTACGACTTAATTACAGTTATTTTACTGGCATGGATTTGTTATCATGGTGTGTGCCTCAATGTATGAGCAAACATGATTTGTGGAGGGCTTCTTAATGAATAAGTTATATACCGCCTTGTTAATATTCTTCAGTTTTTTTGTTCTTGTAACTTTTATACCGCAAAATGTCAGCAGTGCTTCGAAACAACCTGTCAACACCGGCAAAGGCCCTAAAGCACCTGGCAATACTGAGACAGCACTATTTTCGGGAGGCTGTTTCTGGTGCATGGAGCACCCCTATGAAGACCTTCCAGGGGTATCAAAAGTCATTTCTGGATACACAGGTGGCAAAAAGAAAAACCCTACTTATAAAGAAGTCGCTTCAGGTGCCACCCTGCATGTTGAAGCTGTGGAAATTCACTTTGATCCTGAAAAAATTACCTACAATGATCTTCTGCAGATTTTCTGGAGAAATATCGACCCCACTGACACTGGTGGTCAGTTTGTAGATAGAGGCAAGCAGTACACAACAGGAATCTACTATACAAGCAAACAACAAAAGCGGGCCGCAGAACACTCAAAGAAATCGCTTGAGAATGAAAAGCGATTCAGCAAAAAAATTGTCACAAAAATTGTTCCGGCAGGCCAGTTTTATCCAGCAGAAGAATATCATCAGGATTTTTTCAAGAAAAATTATATTCGCTACAAAATATACCGGGCGGGATCAGGAAGAGATGAGTTTATAAACCGTGTCTGGGGGGAAGACAAAGAATATAAAATTTCAAAAACGGGGTTTGCGGGAGATGAACCCCCTCAGTTCACCTTGATTGGCAACAAGACAATATCCAAAGCTGACTTGACTAAAATGCAATATAACGTCACCCAGAAAAATGGTACCGAGCCCCCCTACAGAAATGAATACTGGGACAATAAACAACCCGGAATTTATGTGGATATAGTTTCAGGAGAACCGCTGTTCAGTTCTAAAGACAAATTCAAATCCGGCACCGGCTGGCCATCCTTTACCCGACCCTTGGTGCAGGAAAATATAGCTCAGAAAAAGGATCTCACCCACGGCATGGTTCGAATCGAATTACGTTCAAAATCTGCTGACTCACATTTAGGCCATTTATTTCACGATGGCCCTAAACCAACAGGGTTACGATATTGTATCAACTCAGCGGCTTTGAGGTTTGTTCCCGTTGGGAAACTAAGAGAGACCGGTTATGGGGATTTTCTGCCCCTATTCAGCAAGGGCCTCTGAGTAGGAACCATGAATGCCATCAATTCAAAAACTCTGGTCTGGCACCTGTATATGGTGAGGACTAACCGTGGTCAGCTTTACACAGGAATCACACAGGATATCGCCCGCCGTTTCATCGAGCATCAGGAAGGGGGTAAAAAAGCAGCAAAGTATCTACGCGGGAAAGGTCCGTTAGAACTGGTGTTTCAGCAAGAAATAGAAAGCCGGTCTGCTGCACTGAAAGCAGAAATCGCGCTAAAAAAACTACCCAAGCAACAAAAAGAAAACCTGACGAAAAATTCAGGCCGATTGAAGCCTGATGATCTGAAAGCCTTCCAGAAAAAATAAAAAAGACCTACTGGACAAGGTTGTTTTTGAATGCGTAGTTAGTGATTTGTGAATTATTCTTCAAGGTCGTCTTTGCCAGAATTCGGCTCCGGTACGTCCCCACTGTCCCAACCCCCAGGGCAAGTTCACTGGCGATTTCGGTCAGGGTCTTCCCAGCACCGATCATACAAAAAATCTGCAATTCTCTGGGAGACAAATTTTCATGCAGGGCTCTATCTGAATCACTCTTAAGGCTGCTGACCATTTTTTCAGCAAACTTCTGGCTGACATAAATTCCATCACCTGCAACTTTTCGAATAGCCTCAACAAGTTGTTCAGGTGCGCTGTCTTTGGTCAAATAACCTGCAGCACCGGCCTTATAAAACTGTTTAGCATAGTTTTCCTCAGAAGAAACGCTGAGAATGACAACTTTGATATCATGATAGAGATTATGAACTTTCTGCATGACCTCCCAGCCAGTTTGGCCTGGCATATTAATATCCAGCAATAAGACATCCACATCCAGATCGGGGAGTTTCGCCAGCACTTCATTACCGTTACCCGCCTGATAGATCAATTCCATACCCGGGGTTTCATCAATGATTTGAATTAAACCTTTGCGAACCACGGCATGATCATCTGCAATTACAATTTTAATAGTTTTTTCTGGGCTACTAATCATTTCTCAAAGTCAATTTTGGAATTTCAACTATTAATCGAGTGCCTTCACCAACGACACCCTTGATTTCAACATGGCCTTTCCAGATAAGAGCACGCTCACGAATTCCCAGCAATCCCAGAGAATTTGAATGATCGATGCGCATTTTATCAATGCCCATACCATCATCCATGACGCGTAACACATATCCGGTTTCATTTTCAACAAAATCAATTATAACCTTAGTTGCCTGGGAGTGGCGTGAAATATTTGTCAAGGCCTCCTGAAAAATTCTAAAAAGATCCGTGGACAACTCAGGCTGCAATTTGATTCCTTCGGGTTCGATGTTTAATTTACAACTGATATTTGTATTTTCCGTGAATTTTTCAGCCTGCCATTGCAAAGCCTCACAAAACCCCATCACATCCAGAACCTGCGGCCGTAGTTCCGTAGAAACCCTGCGCACGGTTTCCAAAGAATCCTCTAAATGCGAGTAAATCGATTTAACTTTATCCCGCACAGTAGGCTCAGAAACGTCAACTCTCTTTTCTATCCAAGTCAGATCCAGCTTGATCGCTGTTAACGTCTGCCCTAATTCATCATGAATTTCCCTGGATATTCGCTTTTTATCTTCTTCCCTGATAGTTTGCAGTTTATTACTCAAATCTCTCAATTGCTGGTGTGATTTTTTGAGGTTCTCTTCGGCATTTTTTTTCTCGGTGATATCCAACACTGTACCAATTATCCTTTTAGGGGTTCCCTCCTCATCGTAAAAGGTTTGAAATTTTTCCTGAACCGTCTTTATAGAACCATCAGGCAGCACAATGCGATGGACTAAATCATACGGTTTCTTTTCATAGATGCTCGTCATGAAACCTACACGAACACGACGCCGGTCTTCGGGATGCGCCCTTTCGAAAAAAGCATTATAACTGGGGTTGAATAGTTTTCGATCCATACCAAAAATCTTATACACCTCATCAGACCAAAGCAAACTGCTTTTTTCAACATCCATTTCCCAACTTCCAAGGCAGGCCATTTCCTGGGCTTGCGCAAGGTTCTGTTCACTGGCACGAAGGGCAAACTCAGCCTCTTTGAGATTCGTAATGTCAGTATCCGATCCGACCATTCGCAAAGGTTCACCCGTTTCACCCCTTTTAACTATCCGTCCCCGATCAAGGTTCCATCTCCAGCTACCATCCTTACGTAACAGGCGGTTTTCACATTGGTAACGCCCACTCTTTCCCTCTAAACAATCCGTTATTGCCTTCATTACCTTTGGCTTGTCTTCAGGATGCACAAGTTTTTTCCAGGAGTCGATATGAGGTTTCAGCTCACCCGGCCGATACCCGAG
Source organism: Nitrospinota bacterium (assembly GCA_014382285.1). Lineage (GTDB taxonomy): Bacteria > Nitrospinota > Nitrospinia > Nitrospinales > VA-1 > LS-NOB. Next base: position 64,377 of record JACNKA010000060.1, read on the forward strand.
CGACTCCAGCCAATGCGGGCTGAAAAATACCTCATCGGTGGATATATTCCAATCCCAAACCCCATCTGTAGTGGCCTCTAAAAATAGCTGGAGTCTTTCTTCATTAACACTCAAGGCCTCTTCAAGCTCACCCTTATACCTATGAAGTTTTTCTTCGGCTCCATACTTCTCGATGGCAAGGCTGGCCAAGTGGGCTACTGATTTCATCATGCCCAATTCCCAGTCTGAGGGCAGGTTAGGTTTATTAGAATAGAGCGCAAAGGTTCCCAAAACTTTTCCAACCATATCAAAGATCGGGATGGACCAGCACGACTGTAAATCGTGTGCGAGAGCGAGTTCTTTAAAATCTTCCCAAAGAGGGTCGCTGGCAATATCTGAAACAATAACCATTTCCTTTCGATAAGCGGCCGTCCCACAAGAACCGGCGGAAGGCCCTATGGACATTCCACCGATGGCTTCAGAATACGGTTGTGGAAGATTAGGAGCCACACCATGGGAAAAGGATTTGTCCGCTTTATCCAATAAGAGTATGGAACCTTTTAAATTATCGGTCTGTTTTTCGATTCCCCTGACGATGTGATTCAGGACACTTTTAAGCGAATGCTCCTGGACCATAACTTCCAAAACTTTATTTTGAAAAAAAAGAAACCCTTCATTACGCTTACGCTCCGAAATGTCCGATGAAATCCCGGCAATTCCTACCGGCTTACCCCCTTCATCTCGTAGTGGGAATTGAATGGAATGAAAAGTTTTGACTTGTTCATCTACGAAAAATTGCTCTTCGGCAATGAGAGGTTTAAGATCCCCTATTACTTTTCTGTCATTTCTAACAAACCGATCTGCGGTGTCCCAGGGAAACACCTCATAGGGTTTTTTTCCAATAGTCTCAGCCCTTTTGGCTCCAGTTATCCGCTCAAACATTTTATTAACATGGGTATATTTTCCACCCATGTCCTTCATATAAATAAGAGCCGGGGAATTATCTATAAGGCTTTTGAGAATAGTTTCACTTATTATATTATTTTCCTCCGCAATTTTTTTCTCGGTCACATCAAACTTTAAAATCATGCAACCTTTTTTATCAGAAGGAGAAACCGCTTTCAAAAGAAACCATTTTTTTTGTTCACGGTAATGGCAAGGGTATACGGTTTCATAAGCTTGACACTCCCCGCTTATTACAGACTGAATTCCATTTACTTGCTCTTCCGAAATAATTTTCCATCTGGCACATTCAGTCAGATAATCAGAACCAATAAACAATCCTGGAAAGTTGGCGACAATACCCGGCTTGTAAAATTTTTCCCAATTGGGGTTAACATAAATGATCTCACCCTCTTCATTGAGAATACAAACATTGCCTGGAATTAAATTCAGTAATTCCCTGGGTTCAAAGTTAATTTGAGAAAATGAAAGCAATCTGTTATCTCAAGTTAAAGGTTAATCGGTATTCCATTCGGTAAAAAAATAATACACCAGTGCGATAGTGAGAACCCCTGCCAGACCTACCGTTACAATGCAACTTAAATTCATTAAAAGCTCCTTTCAGGAAATCTGTTGACGATGCCTCATATTTTATTAATTCTTTAATCAAAAAGCAAAGTTTCGCTCATAATAGTTAAAGTATTTTAAGAAAGAAAAAACTGGCTAGCTTTGCTGCCAGGGTCCATATTTTAAATAAATACTTGTCTTTAATAAGATTGTTTATGAAGCTACTCTACCCATTTGCCAAACGCTTTATAGCTGGGCCCGACCTCAGAACGGCTCTTCCCGCTATCCACAGCGTTAAAGAGTCTGGCTATTATTCATCCATTGATATTCTGGGAGAAAGCGTTACCACCCGACCACAGGCAGAAGCGGCAAAAACCGAATACCTGAAGCTCTTTGAGTCACTCTGCAGCATCAACCATTCCTTTGATTTTTCCATCAAGCTCTCACAACTAGGTTTGGATATTGACCGAAGTTTCTGCACCGAAAATCTAAAGCAATTGGCACGGGCAATGGGCCAGCACACAATCCGAATCGATATGGAAGGCTCCGCCCACACTCAAAACACGCTGGAAATTTGTGAGAAAGTGCATAAGACCTATCCTCATATTGGTCAGGCCATACAGGCTTATCTGTTTCGCTCTGAAAATGATGTTCGCCGTTGTATTGACAACGGGATATCCATAAGGCTTTGCAAAGGAGCTTACAAAGAATCTCCTGAGGTTGCCCTGCAATCGATGGATAAAATCAGGGCGAGCTTTTTCAAACTGGCCTGCCAACTGCTGAAAGATGGATATCAGCCGGCTATCGCAACCCATGACGAAAACCTGCTGGTGGAACTTCTGGATTTCATACGCCACGAAAAGATTGATCCAGAATCCTTTTACTTCGAAATGTTGTATGGCGTCCGACGAGATATACAGAGAATACTTAAAGACAAGGGATATCGGGTAAGAGTCTATATCCCCTACGGAAGTGCATGGTTGCCTTATACCCTCCGCCGCCTGGCCGAAAAAAAAGAAAACCTGCTTTTTGTGATCACCCATCTCTTTAGAGAAACTTTTGGCTTAAGAAAGCTACGCTGACCAATGCCGGGAAATTGCGAACCAGAGCAGGATTAAGCCCTCAAACGGTTCACATAACGGATGGTTTCCTGAGAATACTTCCCGGTAACTTGTGGAAGCACCTGTGCCACTTGATCCCAGGTTTTGACCGGTTCATTGGAAATTTTATTAATCGCCTTAGCGATGTTTCCCATTCCGGCATTGTAGGCTCCGGCAGCAAAGTTCCACGCTTCATCCTCGGCGATTCCTTGCATTTGGTATTTGTCATAAAGTTTTTTCAGATAACGGGCAGATGCATCCAAGTTTGACTCAGCGTGCCAGACCGAACCCGGGGTCTTGTCACCGTCAAGAGTCAGCCCCAGTTCCTTGGCTGTCTCTGGCATGATCTGACCCAGCCCCATTGCTCCTCTGGGACTCAGAGCTTCAGGGTCATATCCTGACTCTGTTTGAATAAGTTTTTGGAACAGCGTTGCAGGAATAGAGTTCTTAGCAGCAACACGAACTGACAACTCCTTAAGAGAAGGTCTACTCAGGTTTTGCCCATCCTCTATTCTCTTTGCCACCTCATAAGACTTCAAAACGTGTTGAGAATTAATGCTTGACTGAAATTTTTGCTCGGCACCAAAAACTTTTAATTTAAGAAGGGCTTTCGAAAGAGCGAATGGATCGATATCCAGCGCCGAAGGTCCGCTTGGTGGACTCCAAGCCCGAATCATTTCCAGTTGGTGTTTAATCAATACAGAATAAAAAGGATCGCCCGTGTTTGTGCTCCTTTCCATCTTAACAGGATCAACAGAATCCAACTTATTCGAACTTTTCAGATAAAAGTCAAGGTTCAGCACTGAAATCTCCAGACAATAATTTGACACAATCACCTTTTGATCTCAATTCAGCAAAGCCCATGCCAAAACTGGTTTTCTGGATCAGTTGCAAGTATAATTTGCCCCTAAAAAAATTGGCCTTTCCGATAAGCAAGATGAAGTCGGCACTACCGCCCATATCCATAAAATTATTTTACACCTTCACAAGATGTCTATAAATATGTACAAACTGCCATTTAACCAGCAAATAAGTCATCGATAACAAAACCATATCTCCAAGTATTTAAATACTTAATTACAAAGAAGAATAACCAGTAAGTTTGGCGCAGATATTGCTATTTACTATTATGATAGTGATTTGAAAGATTTTTTTCCTCGGATATCTCCCTTCTCATACCGAAATTTCTGGTAATATTAGGAACTCTTGAAAAATATATCTTTAGAAAAACACAATCATGCCGAATTAGCAGAGGTGTGTGCTTTAGCAAAAGCACTTCAAGGGTTAACCTGATAGTGCCAGGCCTCATCTGCACTCAGGAATATTAAGAGCAGGTGTCTACGATCTACAATACTATGAACATACTAGTTACAGACGATATTGAAGATTCCAGAGCCATACTGAAAGCACTGCTTGAGGAAAAAGAGCATACTGTAGTGACCGCACCAAACGGTAAGGTTGCTCTGGACATGATCAAAGAATCGTTGCCAGACATGATCGTCACAGATATTTTGATGCCTGAAATGGACGGATTTGAACTATGTCGACGAGTTAGAGCCAGGCCAGACTGGAGTGGTGTGATCATCATAGTTTACACTGGCTACTACAAATCACCGGCGGATGTAGAACTTGGGTATGCGCTGGGAGCAAATGAATATATCATCAAACCACAAGAGCCTGAGATATTCTTAAACCTGATCGAAAATGCCATCAAAGAGCATAAAAAATAGGGGCCACCCTGCTCTGCCACCCGCTCAGTCTAAACCCGCCGCCCGAGCCTGCTGGTCTGCCAGATAAGAACTCCGCACAAGAGGCCCTGCCTCCACATGATTCAGGCCTAACGATTCGCCAATCTCCTTATATTCTACAAACCGGTCGGGGTGAATGAACTCGCTGACTTCCATATGAGCCGGGGAAGGCCTGAGATATTGCCCAATTGAAAGAATTTGACACCCCACCTCGACAAGATCCTTCATCGCTTGAATCACTTCTTCTTTTTTTTCTCCCAAACCCAACATGAGTCCACTCTTGACGATCGTCTTCTCGGTTTCTGCCGCTATTTTTAAAGTTTTCAGGGACCATTCGTAGCGGCATTGGGGACGCGCTTGCCTTTGCAAAGATTCAACTGTTTCCAGATTGTGAGCCAGCACGTCAGGCCGGGCTTCGCACACTTGACGGATGAGACCTGTTTTTCCCTGAAAATCCGGAATCAACGTCTCAATTTTAATATTCGGGCAACGACTTCTAATAGCCATAATGGTTTTAACCCAATGCCCTGCCCCGCCATCCGGCAGATCATCACGATCCACAGAAGTTATGACTGCAAACTTTAAATTCAATCGAGAGAGAGAGCCCGCAACCTTATCGGGCTCGTCAGGGTCAGGTAGGTTCAGGTGCCCTGTGGCTACATCGCAAAATCGACAGGCCCGGGTACAGGTATCTCCCAGAATCATAAAAGTCAGCGTGCCCGCATCCCAACAGGAACCTATGTTAGGGCACGATGCTGACTCGCAAACCGTGTTCAACCCGCTTTCTTTTAAAAGGGATTTTAATTGAAAAAACTTACGGGTCCCAGGAAGCTTGGTCTTTAACCAGTGCGGCAACCTTTTATGCTGGTATTTGGTGATTGGATTGCTCATTAAAATAAAAGGGTGAGGTGTAATACAGAAGTCGGGATGTAGTATAATGTTAGAGTTTATAAAAAGAAACCCTTCGTTTCTATACTCAATAGCTCCAGCCAATTTTCACATCAGTCAAAAGCCATCCCATGTTTTTCAAGACTATTGATAGATATATATTAAGAGAATTGTTGAAGATTTTCCTGATCAGTATCTTCGCCATGACAATGATCCTCTATCTCGATAAATTTCTGTTTATCGCTGAAATGATCGTTAATCGCGGCGTTTCTTTCATGGAAATGATGATGATGATGGTCTATATATCTCCTGCTTTTTTTGCTATCACCATTCCCATGGCAGTCCTCATGGCTTCTGTAGTTACATTCAACCAGTTTTCAGCCAATAATGAGTGGGTTGCCATGAAGTCTTGCAACTGGAGTTTTATGGAGTTAATGAAACCCGTTCTATTTTTTTCGTTATTCGCATATTTTATGGCCAATATCGTAATGTTCTGGGCTCTCCCCTGGGGCAATCAGTCCTACAAAATTCTGGTTTATGACATCATTAAGAACCGGGCCAATATAGACATTCAACCTAACGTCTTCAATCGGGACTTTAAAAACCTGATTCTTCTGGTTAAAGAGCACCATCAAAATTCATTGCTCAAAGGTGTGTTCATCGCCGACACCAGTAACCCGAAAGCCCCACAAATTATCACCTCCGAACAGGGAGTCATATTTCCAAATCCGGAGACCCTCAAAATCCAACTTAAACTCAACAATGGAACCATTCATGAATTGAGCAATGAAAGAGGCGACTATCAAACTTTGAATTTTGACCGTTATGATATCAATCTCAGCCTCCCAGATACTGAAAGGCTGGAGAAGGAAGCCCTTGTTGGGAACCGAGAACTATCGTACACAAAAATCAAAGAGAAGATCAAGGATATGAAAACAAAAGGGCTCCCCACCTCTGGGCCAGAGGTGGAATTGAGCAAAAAATTCTCCATCCCCTTCACTTGTCTTCTCTTTGCATTTCTCGGAGCCCCACTCGGTATTAAATCAAGCCGGTCGGGTAAATCAGGCAGCTTTGGAGTCACCGTAGCTGTTATCATGGTTTATTATATCGGGCTCATTATGACCCAGAATCTGGGGAGAATTGGCAAAATTCATGCTTACACTTCTGTATGGATACCCAATATAATCCTGGTTTTTGTAGTTGTTTATGTGGTCTATAAAATGCAAAAGGAGTTGCCGTTCAAATTCTTCGAGAGCTTCATCGATTTCATCGTAACGGTTGTTGAATTCTTCAAAAACTTGTTTGGAAAAACAAATAAGAAACCAACCAGAAAAATTATGGCAACGAAAAAACCCATCACACCCCGCCCCTCTCTAGAGGGAATAGACCGGCTAAGGAAAGTATCTAATCTAAAGAATGATGATTAACAAAACGGAGAATTAAATGAAAACAGCACGCGATATCATGACTCAAGATGTGGTCACGG
>JACNKA010000148.1 GCA_014382285.1 Nitrospinota bacterium
AAACACTCTGGAATGAAAATCTCATCTCCAATGCTTGACATTTAACACAGTTGCTTCGGGGCATGAGAGATAATGAAGAAATATCACAGTCCAGCGTCACGCTGGTTTAATTTTTTCGTGTGACCCATCACAAAAAGGCCTGTTTTTTGTTCTGAAACAACCACATAGATAATAGGTTTTATTTTTATCCAACTGTACTATTTCCGGCCCATCCCCGCCAGTGGTGTGATGTGTGGCATCACAAAATGGCCAATGGTTGGACTGCATGCAGGTACAAACAGCAATTTCTGAAGTATCGCTTATTTTTATGGGCCCATCTCCTGACATTAGCGGTTTCCTTTTTAAAAATTTTTACTATTAATGAGCAGGCAGGGAGACAACTTTTACGCTTTCTTGATCTGGAAGAAAAACCGTGAACAAAGTGCCTTTACCAAGAATACTTTTAACATCCATAACCCCTCCGTTTCGGTTGACAATTTGATAAACAGTTGCCAACCCCAATCCTACACCATTTTTCTTGCTGGAATAAAAGGGGTCATAAATATTATTGATCTGGTCTGAGGCAATGCCGCAACCCTCATCTTGAACCTCAAGAACCATGCCTCCGTGAATAGTCTGAAAATCTCCGCTCTGGAAAGAAAAAACCTCCTTGAGCGACAAGGTCAGGGTACCCTGTGACATCGCCTCCAAAGCATTGATACACAAATTCCATACAACCTGTTTAATTTGTTCCTCATCCCCATTTAGAGTCAAGTGGTCTGTCGTTCTCTTGAAAGAAATCTGTTTTTTAGAACTCAAGTCCTCTTTATTTTTTAACAGGGTGATTACATCCTGAATAAGTTGAGTTAAATCTACAATGGTATTATTGTTTTTTTTTGTCTGGGTGTAGTTGAGAAAATCAGAAAGAATAGTATTTAAACGATCCGTTTCCTTCATAACTATTTCCATGAGTTTTTTATAGGAGTCTTCAAGTTTAAGACCTCTTGCCAGAACCTGAATAGAACCGCTCAATGAAGTCAACGGGTTTCTGATTTCATGGGCAAGCCCTGCCGAAAACCTTCCCACCGCAGCTAACTGCTCTGTCCTTAAAACCTTTTCCTGCATTTCTTTTAATTTGGTGAGATCTTCAAATACGAGAATATATCCCGGCACATTAAGATCAGCAAGGTGACTGATTTTTATCCGGATAAAAATGACCCTTCCATCTTTTCTCTGGTATTCCCCTTCAATTTGCTTTGGAAGATCAAGTATTTTATCTCCGCAAAACAGGTTTTTCAATTCGGTTAGAGGTATCAGATCCTCTATGGGATTCCTCAGGCTCTCTTCGATAGAATAACCCGTCAGGGCTCTCGCCGCAGGATTGCTTGATGTGATCGTGCCTTCCGGATCAATGGTGATCAATCCATTTCCCATGTTCTGTACAATATTCCGATTAAAAGCCCTTTGCTCTTCCAGGTTGATGCTTGCACGAACCAGTTCCTCTTTAACAATTCGCAGCCGATGAGAGAGAAAACTGCTGAGGTAAGCCACCGTGTAATAGGAAACTATATTTAAAAAAATTACATAAAAAACATAACCGCTTGCAAAAGATACCTTTGATTCTGGAAACAAATAAACTGGAGTGATGATGCCAAAATACTCCAGGTCCACCAGCACCCCATAAATGATAATGGCGCCTGATGCCGCCAGATAGGTTGCGGCCCTGGGTAGCATGACACTGGATGCAATGATTACAAATAAGAAAAGGAAGGAAATGGGGCTGTCAATACCCCCCGTGGTGAAGAGAATACCTCCTACCAGAAGCAAGTCTCCCGCGACCTGAAGAGAAGCCATCTCCGTCAAGGTCAAAAATCTGAAAAGAACCGCATAAATCAGGGACATGAAAAAACCTATCCCGATGACCATGCAGAGGGGCTTTATGGGTGCGGTGATCCCCAAACGTTCTTGAAAGGTAAGCAGAAGAGCCACAAATCCAGTCAAAAAGAAAACTCTCAAGAGCATTATTCTTCTGACTCGTTGCTCTAACTCATGGTCCTGATTGTGGGTTTCACGTGTCATAGTGCGGTCGGGTCCGCTAAAGAATTCGTCCTTCGTCTAAATAGCTTCTCCCATTTTAAATATGGGTAGGTACATAGCAACAACAATGAATCCGACCACAATTCCCAGAAAAACCATTAGCATGGGTTCAAGCATGGCCGTCAGGCCTTCAACTGCGGCATCAACTTCTTCATCATAAAAGTCTGCGATTTTGGCCAGCATTTTATCGAGAGAGCCCGAGGCTTCTCCAACATCAATCATCTGAATAACCATAGGGGGAAAAACATCTTCCCGCGAAAGAGGGGCGGCAATAGTTTCACCTTCCTTGATGGCCTCAATAGTTTTAAACACAGCCAGTTCCACGATTTTATTTCCCGAAGTCCGCGCGCAAATATCCAAGCCTTCGATCAAAGGCACTCCGCTTGAAATCAGGGTTCCCAAAGTCCGCGTAAATTTTGCCACCGAGACCTTACGAATTAACATTCCAAACACGGGTAACTTTAAAGCAATTCTGTCTATCTCAATATTTCCCCGCTCGGTTGCATAAACCTTTTTGAATACAAAGAAAAAAGTGATCCCCCCGCCCAACATGACCCACCACTGGTTTTGGAAAAAACTACTGACATTCATAACGATTTGAGTGGGTCCCGGTAGTGCCTTGCCTCCTCCCTCAAACATGGCGGCAAATGCCGGAATAACAAAGATCATTAAAAACGCCACAACAACAAACGCCACGCTGACAATGGCTCCAGGATAAACCATTGCGGCTTTTACCTTTTTCTTTAGTGCTTCAGCCTTTTCAATATACTCAGCCAGACGCCTGAGGATGATATCCAGGATTCCTCCCACCTCTCCCGCTTCGACCAGATTGGAATAAAGCGTATCCCAAACATGGGGAAATTTTTTCATGGATTCCGACAGGTTGTTCCCGACTTCAATATTTCCTTTGACCTTTAAAATCGTTTCCCCAAAGGTTGGATTATCAGCCTGTTTCCCAAGAATATCCAAACATTGGACCAATGGTAGCCCGGCATCGACCATGGTAGAAAACTGCCGGGTAAAAATGACCACGTCCCGGGTGGTGATTTTATGAACCTTGGGCCCAAACAAAGCACTTCCACCACCTTTTTTCTTGACGGTGGTAACACGAATATTCTGCTGTTTCAGTTTAGAGATCGCAGATTTTTCGTCTACCGCTTCCACTTCCCCGGAAGTTAGTTTCCCCCGGACCCGCGATTTGTAGGTAAAAGTAGGCATAATTTATTTGGGCTATTCCTGTTGCTTTAAAGTATAAGCGTTAATTTTACTTTTTGTGTTTTCAAGCTCCAGTCCAATGCGTGTCAGTAAATGCGTTGTGATCCTCAGGCGCCCTACCAATGCCAGGATAATAGGCTTCATGCCATCCGAAAGTTCATCCATTGCCTTGTCAAAAAGTTCCTTGCCAATCACACCAACGGTCACATCTCCAATTGCGGATACATTGGCGCTCCGCACCGTTTCCGCAATCAGGCCCATCTCTCCAAAAACTTCTCCTTCCTTGAGAGTTCCTATGGTCACTATTTTTTTATCAACTTTCTGGGTGATACGAACCTGGCCCTTGATAATCACATAAGCATTGTTGCTCATAATCCCTTCGGTAACGATGATATCACCAGCGGAATAGTGTTGGTGAATGGGCGTGTCTTGTAGCCTCATGCTTTCCCCATAGAGTGAAGGGTTTCCTTAAACACCTTGTAGAAAATTTCATTTTCGGAAACTGCTTTCTTTAAAACATCTGCCAGCTTATCCATGTCTTTTTCGTTGATCACGACATTGGCGCTTTTCTGAAAGGCCTGCATATTATTCAAGGTCTTAAAGTTCGCGCCCAACAACGCCAGAAAAATGTTTCTCCTCGTCACCATAGGCAGTTCGATCAAGACTTGATAAACAGGGTTATTATCCAGACCCTTATTTCCGTAGTTTTCATGCAAGGCAATAAAATGGAAGTGAGTGAACCTCATTTTATGCACCGCATGTTCTGGTGATTTAGCGTATTGAATTTTAAAATCTCTGCTTTCCAACGCCTGGGTCCAGGCAGATTGGTTTTTTTCGTCCAATACCAATGCCAACTGGTCACCTTCTTCATAAATGACCAGCTCATCATCGTCTTCAAACTCTTCATGTTCCACGACCATGCTCGCCGCGTCTACCACCTCTTCTGTTTCAGATACGGGAACTGCTGGTGACCCTTGGGTTTTCAGGTGCTGATCTACTTTGATTTTATTTTTGCACCCCGGGCAAGTTATGGAGAAGGCCTGATCCTTCGGCAGTTTCTCATCCGGAATATTCATGGACCGCTGACACGAATTACACTCGACTTGCATCTTGGTTCACCCTTTCTAATTTTTAATTATGCACCATACTCATCATCCATATTAAGCCCTTCAATGTCCGTGGTCTTTTCCCCTTTAGCCGATTTGAGGGTGTCAATACCCCGGCCAACCACAGCCTTTCGGGAAGCATATGCCAGAGCAGTTTCTTCTGTGATGAGACCCTCCTGATATATTTTCATTATGTGCTGATCGAAAGTCCACATACCGTATGCATCGCCATTGGTTATGATTTCGTAATAAGTTTTACCTTCGGATTCGCCATTGATGATGGTGTCCTTCACCCGCATATTGGAAGACATGATCTCGAGCAAAGCCACTCGGCCCCCACCTACCTTGGGAAGCAGACGCTGACAAATAATCCACCGAATAGTATCTGCCAGGCGGATGCGTATCTGTTGTTCCTCTTCCTGAGAGAACATACCCACAATTCGGTTGATGGTTTGTCCGGCATCTACTGTATGCAGAGTACTCATGACCAGATGACCGGTTTCTGCAGCACTAAGGCCGATCTCCACCGTTTCCCGATCACGCATTTCCCCAACCAGAATAACCTTGGGTGCCTGGCGAAGGGCCGCCCTAAGTCCACTGGAGAACGCATCATAATCGCTCCCCAACTCCCTCTGGTTAAAGGTAGCTTTTTTATGAGGGTGCACAAATTCCACAGGATCTTCCAGAGTGATAATATGCACGGATTTTTCCTCGTTCATCTTATTCAACAACGCCGCAAGCGTGGTCGATTTTCCGCTTCCGGTCGCCCCTGTAACCAGGATCAACCCATTTTTTTCTTCCGCTGCTTTGGCAAACTGGGCTGGAAGTTTTAAGTCCTCAATGGATGGAATTCGCGTCTCCAGTTTTCTCAATACAATGGAATAGTTTCCGCGCTGTGAAAAAATATTCACTCGGAACCGGGCTTTGCCCACCAGAAAATAGGAGCAATCGCAGGAACCTTGCTGAATTAAAATTTCTGTCAGCCTTCTATCTGCGTTGATCAGATTCAGGGCAAATATTTCTGCCTGGAATGGCGTGAGCTTCTCGATGGGAGGGTCTAGTGAAACCGCCGTCAATTGCCCGGACGACTCTACCTGACAAGCTTTTCCTACTGTAATATTGAGATCGGAAATATTTCCGAACGCTTCCAGCATGGTGGTTAAAATATGATCAACTTCGGCTTTCTCATAGGTCACTCACAAAAATTCTGGAGGTGTTTTAAGGAACTGTATAAATCGCTCTTTAACTATCGCCTTGTCATAAGCATCTTCGGGACTAATTTTTTTCTCTTCCAGAGCCACGAGAATGGCATCATCCAAAGACTGCATTCCATATTTTTTCCCCGTCTGGATTGCTGAAGGAATTTGAAAGGTCTTGCCCTCTCGAATCAGGTTGGAAACCGCCGGAGTCACTACCAGAATTTCCAGCACTGCCATCCTGCCTTTTTTATCAATACGTTTGAACAGGTTCTGAGCCACGACTCCTTTCAAGGATTCTGAAAGGGTGGTGCGAATTTGCGACTGCTGGTGCGCCGGAAAAACATCGATGACCCGGTCAACAGTTTTTGCTGCGCTCTGGGTATGAAGCGTACCAAAAACCAAATGGCCCGTAGAAGCGGCTTCCAAAGCCAGCTCAATGGTTTCCAGGTCCCGCATTTCACCAACAAGGATGATATCCGGGTCCTCCCGCAAGGCTCCACGCAGGGCGGACTTGAACCCCTTTGTGTGCACCCCCACCTCCCGATGATTTACAATGCAACCTTGGCTTTTATGAACAAATTCAACCGGGTCCTCAACAGTAATGATATGGCTTTTCTTGTTTTTATTAACGTAGTCCATCATCGCAGCAAGTGTTGTTGATTTTCCACTTCCTGTCGGTCCTGTAACCAGAACCAAGCCCTTATGCAACATGGAAAGTTTTGTGATGACTGGGGGAAGCCCCAGCTGCTCGGAAGTCAGAATTGTACTTGGAATTTCCCTGAAGACCGCTCCCACGCCCCATTTTTGCTGAAAATAATTCGCCCGATAACGAGCCAGATTGGGAATTTCATAGGCAAAGTCCACATCCCCGGTTTCTTCAAAAACCTTGATTTTGTTTTCCGGAGCAATTTCATACAACATGGCCTTCAGTTCATCATTATCCAGTGCTTTGTATTTGATCCGCTCCATGTCCCCATGAACCCTGAGTATGGGTTGCGATCCCGCAACAAGGTGTAGGTCTGAAGCGCCCTGCTCATTCATCAGCTTGAAGAAGGCATCAATTTTAGCCACAGTTCACTCTACCAGTTTAGAGTTAATAATAAAGTCTTTGACCACCCTGTCTGTACTTTCCGGCAAAGTTAAAACCTTGCCGTTTAATGATAACTCCACTCCTGTCTTATTACCCACCGTCAAGCGAAAGTTAGAATTTCCCCCGAATGTCTTTGCAGTTCCTGCGGGAAGAATAAAATCCTCTTCCCTGAAATCGTCAACGGTCATATTAAACCACGAGTTTTCATGTGCCCGAATCGTAAGTTTTAAAGGTTTTTCCTTATCAGCAGAATTTTGAGGACCCAGATCAGCTAGCGAAGTACTTGAGGTCTGTTCATTCAAATCGGGCGGTGCCTGCAGCTCGGTCAGTTCCTGCTGAGATGAGACTTTTTTCTTGTCCAAGTCTTCTTGCGGGGCAAATTGATCAGGCAAACTGGCGGATAGTTCGGGAGTCTCAGGTTCAGCAGAGCCTGCCTCTTGAACATCCGTAATTTTTTCCACTACCAGGTTTTTGGAAACAGTAGAAATAATTGGCGGTTCCGGTATGGTTGCCTGTTTTTGAATTAAGGAAACTTTTTTCTCTTCTGCATTACCCCCCTTTTTTATCAGGAATCTCACCCCAAAGACGAGGCCCACAACCACCAAAATCAACAAGCCAAATGTCAAAAAGGTCTTGGATCGTGTCACCAGGGAGGGCGTTGGGGAGGGGGTAACTCCCTGGTTTTTGAACTCCACGGATTCTTTGTAGATATTGAGCATTTCCTCAACATCCGAACCGATGATGTCGGCATAGGATCGGATATATCCTTTAATAAAAACTTCGCCAGGAAGTTCGTCAAAAGAATTCTCTTCAAGAGCCTTAAGAAAACGAATATGAATTTTGGTGGCCCCGGATATTTCTTCCAGAGGCACTCCTCTTAATTCGCGTTCATGTTTTAAATAAGAACCAAAGTTTTCAACCATTATTTTTCATTCAGGACGAACCAGTTTTATATATTCTTGAGATTTTTTGGCCAAGTCCCCTCTGGGGGAATAAAGAATCACTTTTTGAAAATGATCTAACGCTTGGTCCTTTTTATTTTCCTTTAGATATAATTGTGCCAACTCAAAATGGGCTTGAGAAAAACGCGGCCTGAGCAACAAAGCCTTTTGCAGGGAGTCTTTAGCTTGGTCAAAACGCTCACGATTAATATCAGCCAAGGCCAAATTAAGCCGAATCCCGGCATTATCTTTTATTTCAAGAGCTTTTTTCCACTCGCTTTCCGCTTCATTCGTTTTTCCCAGATTATAGAAACACAGCGCGATCCAATTATAAATCTGTTGAGGCTGCCGGGTTCCCGGTAGCGCCAAATCTTCACGAAAGTATTGGATCGCTTTTTCCCAATGCCTCTGTTGCATGTAAACCAAACCCAACTGCCGATAGGAGTCCTTCAAATTATTGTTTAATTTGATACTTGTTAAATACTCCTGTTCTGCCAGTCGAAGATCACCCTGCGTAAAGTAAGCTTCTCCCAGAAAAAAATGAAAATTAGGCTCTGCAGGGTTCAGCTCCAATGCCTCTTTGAGCAAGACCACCATTTTATCCCGTTGGTTCAACGAACCTGCCTGCAAGGCCTCCTTGAATTTTTCCTGCGCCAGAATTTTATTATCTTCCGGCATCAGCTCGGTGGTGGCGCAACCTGACGAAAATATCAACGCAAACAAAAAAATTACAGCACCACACCATTTTTCAGACTTCAGAGTCTCGACCGGAAAAAAGCTCATAAGTTTCTAACTTTTATAAAGTTATTTAATAAAGCAGATATCGATTGTACCAAATAGCCAAAGCTTTCTCAACTGGGTAAACAACAAAGAATCAAAGGCCAAAGCCGAAAAGAGTAAAAGTTTCAAATAATTCTCAAATGGCTCTAAAGAATAGAACCCCCTAGACCGATAGGAGTTATGACGAATATTGCCCAAAAACCCGGGATTACACTGAAAATTACGCATAAGCTGTTGCAAATAAAGTGCTTATTTGTATTTTCTGGATTTTATGACTGTCAAGCAAGGGTTTTAGGGATATTTCAGATCAGGACGGTAGAAAAATACAATTGAATTATATATACTATTTAGCATCTAAGGGGGCGTGTTTTTTGCGCGACTCTTTGAATATAGAGTGTTTTAGCTCAGTTAATAATCTCGTAAAGCGAGAGCTTGGGAGGAGGCGCCTGGAAAAACTTGTTTTGAGATGTTCCTAAATAGATATCACTTTCAATTGATGCATATATACAATAGGAGAGAAGTATAATGAAAACTAAGCTGACAAAGCGATTTTCAAAATTAATCGCGATTTTAGCTTTTCTGGCCCTTCTGGCAGGAAATGCTTTCGCGGTGGAGAATAAAAGTAGGGTTGTATCTCCTTACTGGCAGTCGGATTCTGGGTCTTATACCTTCATTGCTGTGAGTCACACCTCACTTTCCGGTATGGCCTCACAGATTGGTTTAACCGTTAACGCCCTCACCAACGCTAATAGTACTTTTGGTACAGCGGTGAGTTTCACCATCACTTCTGGAACAACAACGAGGGTGTTTCTCGTCAGGACAAACCACGCTACGGTTAACTCAACCAGTATTCCAACTGGCCAGTTCATTACTGGAACCACTGATTTTACACATGGGCATGTACGTATCGACCCAAGCGCATCAAATCCTGAGACCAAGGTTAGCACAGGTGGAAACATAGGTGACGGATACCAAGATGCCACAATGCTGTCCTTTTGGGGTTCTGTGGTTATAGAACAGAATACCACGGGTTTTGCTATGGAGTTTATCGGCGATATGTCTGATTCTCAAGCAACACAACACCTTTTGGGAGCCTCTACTACTCCACAGGTCGTTGGCCCTGCTGCTCCGTAAAATTAGTGCTCTAAATTCAACTTTGAACTGGAAAAATTTATTAAGGAGAAAGATCCATGAAGAATATAAAACGATTAATCCTGTTTGCGCTTTTTGGGATGCTGTCTTTTGCCCAAACTGCCTCAGGACAAACTCAGGCGGATGATACCCGGGAAAGCACCCGTTTAGCCGTTTCGCCTTATGCGCAAGCTGTTCCCAATGATAGCTACACCTTCATGGGTATCAGCCATCCTTCGCTGAATAGTGCCTTGACCCAGATCGGTGTAGTGGTCGAAGTCATTGGCATGACCACAACAGTTAACAATGCTGCAGGTCGGGCGCAGATATTTACGGTCGATGCAGGTGAGACCCATCGAATATTTGTTGTGAACCAAAGCCATAGTACTATTAATGGCTCAAACTCGTCATTCACAGATACCCGGACTCATCTAATCCCAACTGCTGATTCTGCACAGTTTGGTTCGGTCAGGGTGACTACTGTGAGCCAAGCCCCCACAACAGGAACCCTTGTAGGGTCAACATATAAATATGAAAACCTGGCCCAACTGAATATTTGGGGCGTGGTTTATGTAGAGTCTGGTGGTACTGGTTTCGCCATGGAGTTTGTCGGTGACATGCAGGATTCCACCGTTGGTGGTGACCTAACTAATGGCGCAAGTGTGGTTAGTGGCACTACCGCAGCTGGTCGAGGTATCAACTAGTCAAGCTGGTTAGAGTTCAATTTTCATTTCAGGGGCCGGCCATTGATGGCTGGCCCCTTTTTTTCACCTTATTGTTCAAAGGATCTGAACTATGAGACGTTCGCTTTTCCTCGTTTTACTTGCTTCCCTTTTGTTTGCCTGCACTTCCCAAGACGTGAAAATTGACGCGAAGCAATCCCAATCGCATTATAAGCTGGCGCTGGAGTTAGCTGAGTTACGCCTGTTCAAAAATGCCTTGGAAGAATTTGATTTGGCCATAAAATTCAATCCCAAAGATCCAAAAATTTATCGCAAAAAAGGCGTCCTACTTTTTGGAATGAAAAAGTATGAAGAGGCCAAAAATGATTTTCAAAAAACTATCCAATTAGATCCAAAAGATGTGCAGGCCCATATCAATCTGGGGATGGTTCATTACACCGCAGGAAACAAAAATGAAGCTTTGAAAAACTGGGAACACGCTGTAGACATCAAACCTGACGATAACGACTCCAAAGCGTTGAACAACATCGGAAATATCTATAAAACAAAAAACGAGCTCCCAAGAGCCATTGAGTATTATCAAAAAGCCATTGCCTATGAACCCGCGAACTCAACTTACCTGAATAATCTGGGTGATAGTTATCGCTTAATGGGCGATCTGGAAAAAGCCGAAGAAACTCTTTTAAGATCCCTGAGGGTTAATGCAAATGGAATGCTCACTCATTTCAACCTCGGAATCCTGTACCAGACAGAAGGAAAATTTCAAAAGGCTATTGACTCTTTTCAAAAATCATTAAATATTAATCCATCTTATACAGAAGCCTATTACCAGCTTGCCAACACCCATCTTCAAACCAACAACAAAGAATCGGCCAGGCAAGCCCTGGAAAAAGCAATTCAGGCCGATCCTGATAGTTTAAAGTTTCAAGAACTTTATAAAAAAGTATTGACCCCATAAAAATTTACTCAAAAAGAGGCTTGGGGTTTTGCCCGCTTCATAGTTTGCCCACAAGAAAACTTGCAGTCCTAAATTCTCTGGATGTACAATGCCCGAATGAGCAATATCGATTCCAAAACTTCTAAAGAAAACACTCTCTCGGTCGCAGAATTGAAGACGGTCCTTTCCAACCACAAAGTCTGGCTGGAAACAGCTGGCCGCGATGGAAAGTCAGCAAATCTGAAAGACTGTTATTTAAAAGGGGCCGTTCTGCTGGGTGCTGATCTTAGCAACGCGGACCTTGAAGGAGCATACCTTTATGGAGCTTATTTAAAAAATGCCAACCTTGAAAACACTAACTTGCGGGGAGCCAATTTACGCGGAGCCAATCTACGATGGGCCAACCTGAAAAATGCTGACCTGAAAAACGCTAATCTTACCCGTGCCGATTTCATGCAAGCTGAAATTAAAAATGCCCGCCTCGAAGGGGCCAACCTGAAAATGGCCCAAGGGCTCACACCGGAACAACTGGCAGAAACCCACACCAATGAAAAAACCACCCTCTAACGAGGGCGGCAAGTAGCAAAAGCTTTATTTTGTAAGTAACAATTTATCTCGGCTTAATGAGCCCTTGCCGAACAAAGTAGTGCTGGAACAATAGAAAAAAATTATCTAGCAAGAAGGAACAACTGTCGGCCCTACGCCTGGTAGTTATTGGAAAACCATTTTTGCGGAGTCAACCATACCCTTTAAGCTGGATGTTGCGTCCTCAACGGCTGTGGCTTCATAGCCACAATGGGCCGTACAATCCGCACATTTCCGGTTATTTTGATGACCGTAATTTTCCCATTCAGTCGTTTCCATCAATTCCTTAAAAGTATCCGCGTAACCATCATCCAAAAGATAACAGGGCTTCTGCCAACCCAGCACGGAATAATTCGGGTTCCCCCAGGGGGTGCAGGAATAATCTTTTTTCCCACGCAAAAACTGTAAATAAAGTGGGGAGTGGTTCAAGTCCCAACGGCCCTTTTTATTTTTTGCCAGCAATTTGTCAAAAAATTCAAATGTGCGCCGCCGCCCAAAAAAATGATCCTGGTCAGGAGCATCCGGATAGCGAAATGCAGAAGCCATGGTCACTCCGTCTATCCCAAGTGGCGTTAAAAAATCGAGAAATTCCTCTGCCATCTCTACCGTCGTATCTTCAAAAAAGGTGGTGGCGCTGGTAACTCGGAATCCTCTTTTTTTTGCTTCTTGAACCGCCTCAATAGCCAGTTTGAAAGTTCCCTTTTGATCAACAATGCGGTCATGCTCCTCTTCCATTCCATCAAGATGAATGGAAAGGGTCAAATAAGGGCTCACTGGCAGTTGATCCAGATAATCTTTAAGCAGAATGGCGTTGGTGCACAAATAAATAAAACGTTTCATGGCAATCAGGCCTTTAACGATTTCTACAATTTGCGGATGCATCAATGGCTCCCCGCCCGCTATTGAGACAACCGGAGCGCCGCACTCTTTGGCCGCTTTAAAACACTGTTCCGGTGTCATATTCTGCTTCAATATTTCATTGGGTTTTTGAATTTTTCCACAACCAATACACTCTAAGTTGCAACGGAATAAAGGCTCCAACATCATCACCAGAGGATAACGCTTCTTCCCCTTTAGTTTTTGCCGGAAGACATAGGATCCTATTTTCAACGCTTGCATCAGTGGAACAGACATGGAATTAAATACCAATTAAATTATTTGAAAGGAAATTAGCAATTGCGCCAACAAGATTTCTTGCTAAAATTTCAGAATCAGGGAACTTATTATAAAACCAGTTTGTTTGGGGAGCAAAGAACTTTATCCCCGCCGGAAAAACAATATCCCTCAAATCAGCAGCTATAAACAATTTATATTTACAAGGGATTCATTAACCGGAAACCAATCTTGAAAAAACTTCTCTTTTTCCTCATCTTTGTTTTGGCGGCAATAGCTATTGATGGAACCTTGACCAAAGATATTTTCGACTATGGAATCCATACCCTGTCAGGTTGGTTGGGACTGGCTTTGATCGTTGGTGTTTTTCTCACTCTGATCTGGGCAGAAACCACCAAAACTCACCCTAACAAAAACAACCATGAGTGAATAAAGTTATCGATTGACTCTAAACAGTTTCAGCCGTTTCGGTTTTCTGCAATAGGCTCAATAACGCAAACGGCTCTGCCTGCCGATCAATGCCGATCCAAATCGTTCCATTGCCCCCATGCGCTACGTTCGCTTTTTCCCCGGTACTTGTTTCCATCGCATTGATGAAAAATTTGTATTGTCCGCTGGGGGAAATATATTCCACCTCATCCCCCAACTCTATTCGATTCTTAACTTCTACTTCCATCCAACCCGGCCGCTCATTCACAACCTGTCCACCAAAAACCTGGGGCTGATCTTTTTCCTGTGGCGAATCAAACCGCTCGGTATCCCGATTTGAAGCGGATATTAAAAATGCAGAAGTGAAACCCCGGTTGGCGGTCTTATTAATTTCTCCGAGTAACTCTGGATCAAAAGAACGCCCCTCTGCCAGATCTTTGATCGCCTTGCGATAAGCCCGGGTAACCATAGACAAATAATAAATGGATTTGGATCGACCCTCTATTTTAAACGACATGACACCCGCTTCGTGAAGTGGTTTCAAGTATTCCACTGCCCTCAAGTCTTTGGAGTTCATGATATAAGTACCATGCTCGTCTTCATCGATGGGCATCATTTCGCCTCCCCGCTGAGTTTCCTCAATAGCATACTGCCCCTCAAGAGGTTGATATTGCTCGGTTTCCTTCCCGGTTTCCTCTTTGACTTTAAATTCCCATCGGCAACTGTTGGTGCACGTACCCTGATTGGCATCACGATGATTGAAATAATTGGACAACAGACAACGTCCCGAATAGGCGATACAAATCGATCCGTGCACAAAAGCCTCCAGTTCCATATCTGGAACCCGATCATGGATTTCCTGAATCTCTTCCAGAGAAAGTTCTCTGGATAAAATGACCCGCTTAACTCCAAGGTTGTACCAAAATTCCACCGAAGACCAGTTCATAGTATTCGTTTGCACCGAGAGATGAACCGGAATCTGAGGAAACTCCTTAAGTGCAAATTGAATCATTCCCGGGTCTGCCATGATGAATGCATCGGGTCCCAATTCGGCATGTTGAGCCAGGGATTTTTTAAAGGATGCAATTTTCCTATTAGGCGGAAGAATATTGGCAGTAACATAAATTTTCTTACCCTTGTCGTGGGTATAGGCGATGGCTTCTTCGAGTAAATCATTTTTGAAAGGATTCTCCCTGGCCCGCAGGGAAAATTTGGGAATGCCGGCATATACCGCATCCGCGCCATACGCCAAAGCGTATTTTAATTTTTCAGGGCTTCCAGCTGGTGATAATAATTCAGGGGTCATAGCTCATTCCGCTTTGTGTGATTCAGCTTTTCAGCTTACACCAATGGGGTATGAAACCGCAACCATCTGCCTACCATCAGGGATTTTTTATATTAAAAGAAACTCAGGGGAGGGTTTTAAATGCGATCCTTCAGGTGGGAGGAAACCTTACCTTCTTGCAGGTCTTCTACCAAGGTCAAAGTAGCCCGAAGTCTTTTTGCTAAAACTTTAAGTATCGGCATAAGGGCCTGGGGGTTATGCTGGGCCAGGGAGTTAAACGCTTCCTGGGTCATGATCGAAATGGTGCAATCTTCCAAAGCCACCACCGTGGCCGAGCGAGGAAACCCATCTATCAACCCCATCTCCCCAAAAATATCATTTTCATTAAGCACTCCAATAATATGCTTCTCACCGTTTGGGCGTTTTTTTGAAACCTCTACCCGTCCAGCATCAATGATATAGGCACAATCGCTTAACGTGCCTTCCTGAATAATTTCTTCACCTTTTTTAAAATATATTGTCTTCATATAAAACCGTTTATAAAAATCTTGGCAAGCTTCTTAAACGTGGCATTCAAAAACCCGGTAGAGTGGTTGTGATACCCCAAAAAATACCCAAAAATCATGAACCTCTGGGCAGTCTAAATCTTTAAGGGTAAAATTGCAATATGAGCCTTAAAGCAAATAAGACCTCTGTTCTATACCGATTCTTCGGCCTTCCTCCAAAATTAATCATGTGAAGTTTTTATAGTCCTCGGGGAAGACAATCGATCAGACCCATCTCCCCAAAAATATCATTCTCCTGAAGCGTGCCTATGGTTTGTTCTTCGCCCGTGGCCAATGTTTTGGAAACTTGTACATTTCCCGACTCAATAATATAAGCGCAGTCACTCAACGCGCCTTCTTTTATGATTTCTGCACCTCTTTTAAAATATTGTTTTTTCATTTTTACTCCATCCGCCTTAGCTTGAGGTAACGTGAATTTGGAGCTTTTATTACTAGAAAAAATATTCTAGAGCAACAGAAGTAATGCTGTGATTCCAGAGAAAAATTAATATAGAATTAAAAAGGACCGGTAAGAACTACCGGTCCTTAGAATTGGTCGGGTGAGGCCGACTTTACAATGCAACTAAAATATTATAATCAAAAATTGAGCCCGCTACTACAAAGGGTCCGCAGATACGGCTTGGGGCATCACTCGCCTATTTTCCAGTTTGTCCACAAGTTTCAAGGTCTGTCTCAGTCTACTTGCCAGAATCTTTAATATCGGCATCAGGGCCTTGGGGTTCTGCTTAGCCAACGAAACAAAGGTTTCCTGGGATAGTTTTCGGATTCGACAATTATCAAGTGCCTTGACAGTGGCCGAGCGGGGAAGTCCGTCAATCAGACCCAACTCTCCAAAAATATCGCCCTGAGCCAGAACCCCTAAAAATTGCTGTTCACCGTTTGGAAGCGACTTGTAAACTTCGGCTGATCCAAATTCTATGATATAGGCGCAGTCGCTTCTCTCGCCCTCACAGATAATGGCTTCGCCTTTTTTATATTTCAAACCTTCGACTTGATTTGACATGTTTGTTAATTACCTGACATTATTTAGCCAAGCTTTTGGCAAAACCACTATCGGTCGAATTTTGAGAACCCGACCTTTGCGGATTCGGGACGTTCGGGGAGAACATGTATGCCACCAAACCCGCAAAGATCAGGAAAATAACTATGGCCTTCCAGGGTGATTTTTTCCCAGCCGCACCCCTTCTTTTAGATGGAGAAGCTTCTGCTTTCCGCTGTGAAGGCTTAGCCAAATTTTGAGTTTTAGTTTTCATTGTTGCTGCAGTCATCATTTCACCTCAAATAACTATCAAATTTTTTTACCTATACTATATTCATATAGCATAAAGCATGCCAATCCCCCACAAATAGGGGATAAACTATATAACTATATATAAATAAAGGGGTTTATGAAAAAATGAGGCTGCTGCCCTGGAAGAACTTCATTGAGAAAAGTCTCATATTGATATTATATATCTCATATTGAGACAATCTTTGAGACGATGAGACAAATTTCGCTTAGTTAACCAGGCGATATTTTTTAATTTTTCTGTAAAATGTTGCCCGGCTGATACCCAAATCCTTTGCAGCCTGTGGAATTTTTCCGTTTGCCCGGCTCAGGGCTGCCAAAAAAGCCTGTTTCTCGATTTCCTCAAACGTTGAACTGGATGAAGGAACAGTATGGGGTGGGGGTTGGGAGATGGGGGGCAGGGTGGCTTCGAGAGTGGGTTCTTGATTTTTCTGGACAGGGATGAATTTATTGTCCTCCCCCACATATCCTGCACGAAACTTCTGAATTTCCGGCGAAAGATTTTCGATCTGAACCGTATCTGTTCGGGTAGAAACCATGGCCCGGTAAATCTCATTTTCAAGCTGGCGCACATTTCCTGGCCAAGTATAGCGAACCAAGGCCTCCAACGCGTATGAACTAACGGTGGTTATTTTTTTTGTGATGTCCGATTTATATTTTTTGAGAAAATGGTTGATCAGAATAGGAACATCGTCTCGCCGTTCCCTCAATGGTGGGATGAAAACCGAATAGACCACCAACCGATAATACAAGTCTTCACGAAACTTTCCCTGGCGAACCGCCTCTTCTAAATTTCTGTTTGTGGCAGAAATAATTCTTAAGTCCACATTTATTTTTTTATTTCCTCCCACCCTCTCAAAGCTTTTATCCTGCAAAAAACGCAAAAGTTTTACCTGCATTTTAGGAGGCATCTCCCCCACTTCATCAAGAAACAGGGTGCCGCCATTAGCAACTTCCAGTTTTCCTATCCGGGAATCATCGGCGCCGGTATAAGCTCCTTTTTCATGGCCAAAAAATTCGTTTTCCTGTAGCTCTTCGGGGATCGCTCCGCAATTGATCGCGACAAAGTCTCCCGTCTTATAAGCACTGTTAAAGTGCAGAGCCTTTGCCACCAGTTCCTTTCCTGTACCACTTTCCCCGTTGATAAAAACATTGATGTTTATTCCTGAAACCTCATCAACCTGGGCAAACACCTGTTTCATCGCATCACTCTGCCCGACAATATTCTTGTAGGAATAGGTTTTCTTCAGCTCTCCCTGCAAACGCTGGATCTTGTTGACCATCGTGTGCATTTCGATGGCCCTATCAACATTTATTTTCAGGCGAACTTTGTCTACCGGCTTCGCCATATAATCAAACGCGCCGATTTTCATGGCCTCCACTGCGGAATCCACCGCATCATTTTTTGTCACCACTAAAATCGGGATATCCCGGTTAGCCAACTTCAATCGCTTGAGAATATTTAACCCCTCAGACATATTGATGTCTAAACAAATTGCGCCGGGGTTTTCATCCAACGTGTTCAGGCATAGCTCACCGTTATCAAAAACTTTGACCCGGTAACCCTGATCCTGAAGCCACCCTGCCATCATGTCGCGGTGGGGAATATCCGTATCCACAAGAAATAAAAGGTCTTTAGTTGGCATGATTTAAGTTAGCGTTATGATTTTTCTGCCCCCTGAATGGGGTGCAGAATGAATCCATCCTACCATAGGGTAACATTCAACCCTGATTGCACCTTCTGGAGGCCCTGTAGCCCAAAGTTTCCGCTTCAAGGAAATTACCAAAGCTGAGATATCCCTTGGTATTTTTAGGATACCCCTTACATTCCGGCCATTCATAAACCCGGGTTTTTGGGTTGCCCACCAGGCCATACGTCAAAATCAGATCATAGTCCATACTTTCCGGGTTTGAGGGGGGAGAGGGGGGCCTGTTTTCCCGGCGGAACTCCCACGGGGGAATGGGTGCGTCCTGAACCCAGAGACCCAGCTGTTTTTGCCACGCTTTATATTCCAGATTTTCAAGAAAGCTGCTGTGCGGGTGCCTCACTCTGTAATGCCACGCCAACCCGGCTTTGAGCATTTCCTCATTCAATAGTTTGCCATCGGGCAAAAATATTTCTCCTATCAAACGGCCATACTTGTCCTTGAAGGTATAATTCACCCTGACTGTTTTCTTCAACGCCAGATCCGTGGCCAGCCTGCGGGCTGGCTTGCCAAAGGGCTGGCCTGTTTCCGGAGCATCAATATCTGCCAAACGCACTTTATATAATTTGTCGCGTTTCGTCTTGATCGTCAACGTGTCTCCATCGTGAACCAGAATCACTTCGGCGTTGATCGTCTTCAACTCCGCTTGCGGCACCAGAAACAACAGCAAAACTAACAAACCGGCTTTAAATCCCATTTTGTTTCTCTGCTAAAAGGTGGGCAAACTTCTTTCTATCATGAACCGGACATCGTCATTAGCATTAGTATACTTGATCTTTATTCGAGGATGTTTAGATTGAAACACGCGAAATACCTCATCCACAAAGCCCTGACCCACAGTAGAGATGCCTTTAAAATCTAAAACCACATGCTTGAACTTTTCCAACCCCAAACCAATACGCCGCGCCTGCGAGCGCGAAATAAAGCGTTCATCGCCCAACAGGCTCAGTTGTACTAGGATATGGGTCTTATCAAATTTTGGCATCCCCTCAGCGTCTTCCTCTGTATATTCTGCAAAAATGTCCTGGAGTTTTCTTTCTGAGTCGAGCGCTATTTTCATTATCAAGCCCGTTCCGGGTACATTCTCATCCTTCGTTGTTTCCACAAACCAGTCTTCATTTGTTCTCATATAGGACATGCCCCTTGAAGTGATATGAAAAATATCGAAGGCTCTGGATGTGAAAAATATACCTTCTCCGGTATGGTTTGCCCGGTCGGTGGTGAACTTTCCCTTGGATAGATGCAGAGCACTTTCGCGCTCATCTTCCAGATTCAGACTATTTTGGATCTTGCGAAAGATACCAACACCATCATCGCGAAAGAATATCCTGATTGAGTCAGGCTCCCACTCCGTTTTTATCATTACCCCGGTTCCCTCTGAATGATCGATAGCGTTGTTGAGCATTTCGAGAAAACCGTATTCACAAATATCCTGAATATTTTTGGGGAGTATTTCAAAATCTGTTGAAAAGTTATCTTTCCAGACTTTATCCTCCTCGACCCCTGGTTTCAGAGGAACAAGAATTCTTTTATTTTTCTCGGTTTTTAAAAAATATTGCGCCTGCCGCGTAGTACCGGATTTTATGATCTTTCCGTCACGCAACAGGCGGTTCAGGTGTCGATGGACGGTCGTGCGACTGCACACAAAAGCCTTCGAGGTTTTGGCGACAATATTTTTCGGGTGTACCGGTATTTTCGCCAAAAGATAGCTGCGAATTTCTTCTGCCTGATTCTTGACCATTTTAAAATCCTTATTACCACTAGTTATAAATATTATTATAACTAGTGGTAATAATATTGTCAAACTAGGTAATTGAAGGCGGTCCCATTAAAAGAATGCTATATATAGTATACTTATCATTTATAACTATACAAAATTAATATTATAACTATCTAAAGGCCTGTTTATAACTATAGGAGGGTGCAATTATAACGGGTTGTAATTGAAGGGAAATGGCTCATTCAGTCGAGAAGAAGTTTGCCAGAAGAAAAACCATATTGCTAGTCGGCAGCATGTGATATCCCCTTCACTTGTTTCATGCCCCGAAGGGGTGCGCCGAGT
>JACNKA010000033.1 GCA_014382285.1 Nitrospinota bacterium
ATACTCAAAAAACAAATAAAAAATTCGAAATGAAAAAACTAGGAGACACAAAAAAGTTGTCAGGTAGATCAGGAGAATCAGTGTCCCAAAGAAAGGAATAGGACGCAGATTTACAGGATAAAATAAATTAAAATGGAACTATAATGAACATCATTAAAATAGACAAAATCGAAGAACTGATTATTAATATCAGAAATGAAAAAGTAATTCTGGACAGCGATGTGGCTAAAATATACGGTGTAGAAACAAAAAGGATTAATGAAGCGATTAAAAATAATCCTGACAAATTCCCAGAAGGATATATTATGGACTTATCGGATGAAAGTTGGGAATTTTTAAGGTCGAAATTTTCGACCTTAAAAAAGGGTGGTCGTGGAGAACATAAAAAATATAAACCAACCGCTTTACCCGAAAGGGGACTCTATATGATAGCGACTATCTTAAAAAGCAAACAGGCAACCGAAGCAACCATCGCCATCATTGAAGCATTTACAAAATTGAGAACTTTATCAAAATCGATGCAGGAATTATCGCAAACTTCTGATAAAGAGATCCAAAAGACAATCATGGAGAAAGCAAGCGAACTTATGGGCGATTTAATTTACGGCGATATGGAAATCAGCGAAAGTGAAACAAGCATTGAAGTTAATTTTGCCGTCATGAAAATGAAACATACCATAAAAAAGGTGAAAAAATGAGAGAGCAAAGAGTACAGAACAAAGGTCTGGTAGTCGAAACTCCGTTAGGAGTTACATGTTTATAACACACGAACGACAAAATAAACCGAACTCCGTAGGAGTTCAATAAGAATGCCGATAATAAATGAACGAATTTAACAACCCCCTAAATCCCCCCCGCCTGATCTTGTCTTTTGGGCAGGCTTTGAAAAGTGGGACTTTCCAATTCTATAATAAACCTTTGTAAGGCGTTTGATTAATATGAATGAAGTGTTTAAATCTTCAGTTTCCTCGATAGGAATTTAAGAGGATTGGAGGGAAGTATGACTATAAGCAAAAATGACCCTCAAATTAATACCATCCTCGAAACTATTCCCATCGCTATTCTGCGTCTGAGAAATGACGGTACTGTTGTTTCTTCCAACAGCGCCTTTGAAAAGATAATGGCGATTCCGTTGGACAAGGTGGTGAATAAGGTAAATGTGGTCGGTTTTCATGTATTCAAGAAAATTGGCATTGAAGACTACTTCTCGCGACTGATTAACGACGGAGTCAGCTTCGACTTTGAGTCGGATCCTTTTGAGAACATGGCTGGAAAGAAAAAGTACGTTCGCTGCCGAGGATTCCCTGTCCAACCTGACGGTGGGAAACCGAATTCGTTTGTAATTATGATGGGTGACATTTCCGAACGTAAACTGGCAGAAGGGAATCTCACCGCGTCCAAAGAGCGTCTCGAGTTGGCCCTCAAATCGAGTGAAGCAGGTCTCTGGGATTGGAATGTAGAGACCGGTGATGTGGTTTTTGATGAACGCTGGGCGGAAATGCTGGGTTATACACTGGATGAAGTTGAACCGAACGTAGCATTCTGGGAAAAGATCGTCCATCCCGACGATATGCCGGAAGTGATGGCTGCGCTGACTGGGCACTTGGAAGGCAAGAGTGACATCTATCAGACGGAACACCGCTGCAAGACTAAATCCGGTGAATGGAAGTGGATCCTGGATACGGGGAAAGTTGTAGAATGGGATAATAAAAAACAGCCACTGCGTGCTGTGGGGACACATATTGATATAACAGAAAAGAAACAGGCCGAAGTAGAACTTCTTAAACTGTCCCAGGCCACGGAACAAAGTCCGGCGATTGTTTTTATGACTGATTATGATGGGAATATTGAGTATGTAAATACTGCCTTTACCGAAACGACCGGCTACACGCGGGAAGAAGTGCTGGGCAAGAATCCGCGCATGTTGAAGTCCGGCGTTCAGGGACTGGAATTTTACAAAGAACTATGGGATACTATCACAGCCGGAAAGGTGTGGCGCGGTGAATTCTGCAATCGGAAAAAGTCCGGAGAATTGTATTGGGAATCGGCGTCCATTTCACCCTTAACTGATGCTGACGGAAAGATCACCCACTACGTGGCGGTAAAGGAAGATATCACCCAGCGTATGCAGGCCGAAGCCGAAATTGCTCTGGCCAGGGACTACGCCGAAAGTATCACCACCTCCATAAGTGATGCCCTGTTTGTAGTCAACACGGATGCTACCATCAAAAGTGTCAATCCAGCCACTTCTACCCTACTCGGTTATGATGAAAAAGAACTGCTTGGCATGCCCATCGGTAAACTTTTTGCAGAAGAAGAAGAAGAAGAACTGAAGGCAGTATTGGATGTCATGCGCACATACGTGGAGCGAGCCAGCATCGGATTTGTACAGATTAGCAGTGACGGGAATGTCATCAAGGCGAACCGATGGTTCAGGAACATGATCGGCGATCCACAGGTACGGGATGGTCAACTGCCTAATCCGTTCGAAGCTCCTGCGCTGATGGAATCCGGCATTGCAGAGGCAGTACGCCAGTGCCTCCAAGAAGGCGAAACAGTTGACATCATAGCTCAATCTTTCACTGACCCCTTTGGGAATGTATTTGAAAAAATGGTGCTGCGTATTCTACCAATAAGGGAAGATAACGAGCATGTGAGCGGCGCATTTGTGCTGATGTACGACGCTGGCAGAGAGCCAATTCCCGATTTGGACTACTGGGAAAATAAACTGGCGGACTTTGACTTTGGCAAACTTTTTGAAGAAGAAGAAGAAGAAGAAGAAGAATTCTTTTGGGATGAAAGCAGAATGATGGTGACCAAAAAGGGCAGGCTCATTCCGGTGCTGGTTTCCGGATCCCTAATGCGCTCCAAAAGCGGCGAAATTCAAGGAATCGTTCTGGGCGCGAAGGATATTTCGCAACG
Organism: Nitrospinota bacterium; assembly: GCA_014382285.1. Classification (GTDB taxonomy): domain Bacteria; phylum Nitrospinota; class Nitrospinia; order Nitrospinales; family VA-1; genus LS-NOB. The sequence continues at coordinate 2,923 of JACNKA010000033.1, forward strand.
GCAACAGATGGAGCGGGAACTGGCGGAAAGCGAAGAGCGCTACCGCGACCTCTATCACCGGGCGCCCGTTATGTACCACAGTATTTCCCCGGATGGCATCATTCTGGACTGCAACCAAACGGAGTTGGATACTCTCGGCTATGACCGTAATGAATATGTCGGAAAGCAGCTGATGGATTTCATCGCCCCGCGACAACGGAATAAAATGCATTCCCACATTACCACCGCAATCAAAAAGGGAAAGATTGAGGCTGAAACGAGGTTTATACGTAAAAATGATTCACAGATACCTGTTTTGGTCAATGCAGTGTGGCAATATGATGATAGGGGCAAACCCCTTTTCAGCCGGACGATGATGTTTGATATAACGGACCGGAAAAAGGCAGAAGCGCAGCAGCGCAAGAGTCAATTAAAACTGCGGGAATCTGAACAACGATATCGTACATTGATAGATACATCCCCTGACCCTATAGTAAGAATTAATTTGAAAGGTAGAATAAGCCAAACCAGCAAACAACTGGAGAAATTATTATGGGAAGAAACTTCTGGAGAGATTATTGGTCAACGGGCACTAAAGTTTGTAGCGCCGGAAGACAGAAAGAGAGTTGTTGCGAAATTTTGGGAAGTGTTTGAATCTAATAAACTTGAAATAATTGACCTTAATTGTATTAAATCAAATGGAGAAAATTGCCCGATTGAAATGAGCATGTCTCTTTTGCATAATGATGATGGCGTAATTACATCATTTGTGATTGTTTTGCGGGATATTTCCGAGCGCAAAAGATTGGAAGAGGAAGTTCTCATTCGCCAGGAAGCCATTGAATCATCCATCGGTGCTATCGTCATGGCTGACTTGAATGGGACCTTAACACAAGCCAACTGGACATTTGTTAACTATTTTGGTATTGATGAAGAAGAAGCTA
>JACNKA010000017.1 GCA_014382285.1 Nitrospinota bacterium
TAGAAAATCCCGGTGCTGGTCATCCTGTTCAGGAAACAATGAATAGACAACCTTATGCAAACCATATGCGTCTTTGATCTCTAACGCCTTACAATCTGCTCGATTCAATCTAAGCACCGACGCGATCATCGTCCCACCTCCTTCCATAAAAATCAACCGCCCATTTCTCTTTTGTTTTTTCACCAAAGTATAGAAGTTCTTTGAGCAGTTGCCCATAACATATACGCGCATCTGGACGAGATGCAATTAAACGGAGTAGCGGGTGCAAAATACCGCAGGCTTCTTCCATGGAATTGCAAGCGAGAAGACGCCGCAGCTTTGATTTCGCAGCATCTGACTTATTGCCGTCGTCATAACATGCCGCAATCGCTTTGCCAATTCCCATAAATCCATCTGTCTTAGGTTTAGCATAGGTAATAGCCGCCGCAACTGTCGCAAATGGTCGTCGTTCCCAATCCTTATCAAGATCGCACCAACGAGCCAGATATTCCCAAGCCTGTGATTCCGTAGCCGGATTATCTGCCCGCCGCATCGCAGCGCCGAATGCGTTGTCATTGTTCATCCGCCCTAAAACATACTCAATGAAAGCCTGTTCGCGACCCTTCTTTAATGTTTCCGTATTTCCCATAAATTATCCTCCCTTCTTATTAGTTTAAATATCTGGACAAGTTGGGCCGATTAGCCGCCCATGCATCCATTTGCCTTGCTGTATCCTTGGGGCAATAGGTGTTATATGCCTTATTTACAAACCCCGTAAATGTACGGCGAAGCTTCTTTACCTCTTCTCCTGAATCGTTATCACAGGCATTAACAAGATCCTGAAACCTCCGTTCGCAAAGCTGCCAGAAAAGATTCGAGGCTTGTGCCGCCTGGCCCTTGCCATCGGCTTTTTGGGCCTTAAAGAAGGCCATTGTCGCACTCCATGTGATCTTTGAAATCTGGTCTAACTCATCCATTTCCTGTTTAAGATTAGAAAACCATCTGTCACCTAACGATGATGAGCACAAGTAAAGTTCGGACTCAACAAAGTCATTCGAACCTGACACATACTGTTCACCAGCATTACTGCTGACTCTTAAGCCGCCAGACCAAATCCCAAATTCTGAAAGATATTTTTTTACTCGCGAAACACCTATTCGCAATTGTAAACAATCAAAATTACCTTTCTTTTCACTTCCCAAGAAAGAGAGCAATGCAGGCAACTGTCTCCATGGGCGCTTTTCAGGGTCCACCCAAAGAACTTTTGCTTTAGACGCGGATAAATCAACAGCTACGCTGACATCTACAACACCTTCAGCATACCCTGGGTGGGCAATACCCTCGGAATAATGAAGCCCATTATCTGCCAAAAGGACAAAACGAGAAATTGGAATCAACCGCCCCATATAAGAGTTCTTAAGCGATTTCGCAGCAGGACAATCTTCACCTTGAGGCATCTTTTCCCATGGAACAGTTCCAAAGCCATCAGGTAAATATTTAAGTCCTTCCATGTTTTCTTCTGTAAGAAGATTAAGCCACAGGGTTTCTCTCAGATATTTCCCCTGCAAGAAGCTATGAAGAAATCCCATAAACCCAATGGATGGACCGGGCTTCCCGGTGGAAGGCTTCCCCTTGTCGTTTGATTTGCCTTGATAGCCGGAAGAAAGAACGGTGCTGTTGTCAGTTTTTTTCCCACCCAAACCAAAGCCCATCATCTGAACTACAAGGATAGCCTTTTCTGCGTCAGTCAATGAGGCTTCAACCTGACTTTGTGTCAATACAGTCGTATTGCCCGTTGCAACGAAGACCTGGACTGCCCCAAAACTCAGTTTTTCAGCTTCTACAATCGCGGGCATCTGCAAGAACGGTTTTTCTCCGTACAGCCAAAACAGCTCTTTTTTCGCCGTCAAATAGTCTAAAGCTTTTTTTGCCATTCCTGATGCCTCAAGGCTTTTCCAGTCATCGTCGTCTGTAGGCGTATAGGCTGCTTGTGCAACGGCTAACAGCAGTTTGGTTAAGGCTATTTTCTGTACAGGATTTCCACCCAGGGCAGATAAACTATGATCGGAAAAAACTGTAACAAGGCTCACCAGGCCTCTTCCCGCAACAGGGATCCAGGGTTCATCCACTAAATTAAATCTATTCGGTACCGGCATCTTCATCCCCTCCTTTCTTTTCAACACTATAACCCAATGACGAGTCATAGTTTATATTGTACTTTTCGTTGGCAATCGAACCACCTATACCTTGTACTTCATCACTCTCCAACACCATTGCCGCTCGAAACGGGCTCTCTTCATAGTTGCCTAAATACACGTAATCCCTTAACCATTCAATCTGCTTTGTTAGTGCAACAGGCGCACAATAAACCGGAACCATTACCTTATTTCTAAGCAAAACCGAGGCAATCTTACGACGTTCCGCCGCATTGACATACTTCGGCAATAATAATTCGGTGTTGTCCAACAGCCGCAACAATATTCCATCATCCGCAGGTCGTTGTTTTTTTATTAATAGGACTTCCACTGATTCGGTATCCGAATACCTGGTAGAGGCTTTGCTTTCCGGTATAGTTTTTCCCCCTCGCGAAATACCGGTTAAAGCCAGTCGAGACAAATCCTCTCGTTTCTTTTCTGTTTCTTGCTTATACCTTGCCATATTCCCTTCTTCGGGGCGTTCTCTGTAGGTTGCCTCCAACAAAGGCCGAATCTCAGCAGGTAGTTTTACAGATAAAACATTCTGCCAGACCTCAAGTGTCCGGCAAAGGACATATGGACTATACACCCTGGCTGTTCTGCCAAGGCTGTTTTGATGCTCAATTGCATCATTCAGGCAAGGAGATAAAATCCATGCTTCCCGCCTGGCTTCCCCCGGTCGAATGGAATCATTTTCACGGTGCCGCCACAGACGGCCTAATCGTTGAAGTAACATATCTGTAGGGCAAAGCCGCGTCACCAGAAAATCCGCGTCAATATCCAAAGACTGCTCCAATACCTGGGTTCCTACTAATATCCGTCCCTTTTCCTGACGGGAATCACACCCAGCCTTTCCAAAAATCCCCACCCACTTATCTTCATTTTTTTGCCTATCAACTTTAAGGAACCGTGCATGTAACAACCCGCAATCCAGTCCAATTTCCCTGGATTTAGCGGCTAAATAACGATATCTCTGTTGTGCCTCAAACACGGTATTTTCAATCCAGAGAACTTGTTCGCCTCTTTCCGCCCGCAAAAGAACTTCATCAACCGCCTTTCCGTCATTTTCGCAGATACGGATACTCACCTGAGAATCTTCCAGCCTTTCGACCTCATGCTCTTGAGCTTCCCCGTTTTTTGGATATTTGGTAATAAGAGGATAGGCTGAAATATGGTTTTCAGGGCCAACATTATTAAAAGACGCACCCACAATAGAATGCCTCTGCTTATCGGTCAGAGTTGCGCTCAAGATAATGACTGTGCAGTGCAATTCACGAAGAGAGCTGACAAGCTCTTTGAGAATTGTCCCTGTATAACTATCATAACTATGCACTTCGTCTAAGATAACAACCTTTCCGGCCAAACCAAAAGTTCGTACAAAACCATGTTTTACATTCATCACTGCCATTAAAGCCTGGTCTATGGTTCCAACCGCGAAGGGAGCCAGCAGTCCTCGCTTGGAACTATTGAACCACGAGTGTCCCGGAGCGCCGTCTTCGCCAAGCTCTGTATCTCGTAACCATGCAGATCCGTGTAATAGTAAAGAGTGGCGATTAGGGTCTTCTTCATCTAATATTTTTGAAAGAAATTGATTCATCCGATCATAGACTTTGTCTGATGTTAATTGAGTCGGCAGGGCAAAATAGATC
>JACNKA010000091.1 GCA_014382285.1 Nitrospinota bacterium
CCAAAGCAGTTATGGCAGCTGTTCAAAAGGTTGCAAGGGGGGAGCACTATATCAGCTCAAGACTTGTGGATGAACTGGCTTTAAGCCTGAAGGGCGAATCTGGCAGTAGACCGCACGACTTGCTGAGCAATCGGGAGTTTCAAATCATGTGCATGCTGGCTACCGGAAAAACAACTTCAGAAATAGCTGAGGAACTTTGCCTGAGCCTGTCGACCATCTTCACCCACCGGACCCATATTCTGGAAAAAATGGGCTTGAAGAACACGCCTCAACTGATGTTTTACGCCAGCTCCCATGGACTCATCGACTCATAACGCAGTTCGGGCACCCCTCTTAATCCAATAAGACTTTTAATTCAGATACTAAGCCCCTCTCTTTTTAATTATCCGATATTCAAATAGTGGTTCTTTATGCATCGCCATAGTAAAAATTGCTATGGCAGAATCATAGGTATTACTATGGATAAATCCAATAATATCCCCAATACTAATCTATATAAGAAAAAGTGATTTATTGGAGAGGCCTTAGTAGTAACTTGCGAAAACGGGTGTTTTTCTGGCATATATTTACATGGTATGAAACATGGAAATTCATCATGGAAATTAAAAAAATTCTGATTATTGAAGATTGCCTCATCACTGGCCGCCTGATTGCGCATCATCTCTCCAGGGAAGATTATGAAACCTTGCAGATCCATGACGGCACTGAGGCATGGAACCATCTTCAAACAAGTCAACCCGACCTCATTGTGCTGGATGAAAACCTTCCCGGCATTTCGGGGGGCAAACTTCTCCTGAAGATTCGAGCTGTCCCCGAGTTGAAACACATTCCAATTATTTTTGCCAGCGGGTGCAACGAAGACAGTTTCAAAAAAACGGTTTTTCAGAACGGGGCCAATGACTACCTCACCAAACCGTTCCAGGGTAAGGATATTATTTGCCGCGTGAACCATCAAATTCATATTGCCAGTCTGCAACGCGAACTGACTAAACGCAAAGCGTACCTGCATGCGATCATTGATAACACAGTAGAGGCGATTGTCATTATTGATGAGTGTGGAAAAGTGGAGTTCTTTAATCTGGAGGCAGAGCGAATTTTTGGCTGGCGTGCCAGTGAAATCACAGGACAGAATATAAATCTTCTGATCCCTGATTCCGTCCGAGTTGAAGATGACGATCAAGCGAGGTTTGACATCTTTCAGGGTGAGGCGAAAACTATAAATCGAACAAAAGGGGTTTGCAAGAACGGGCAAATCTTTCCCATGGAAATGCGAATCAGAAAGGCCTATGTCGAGGGGCGATGGCTTTTCGTTGCGATACTGCGTGATATTACCAATCAAGTGTTATCGGAAAACGAACAGATTCAGCATGAAATTCAATTGGAAGCGGTCGTACGGGACCAATCAGAAAAACTGCGTTATAGCGATTCTCTCCTCAAAAATTTTACATGGTCGGCATCACACGATTTGCAGGAACCACTCCGCAAAATAATCACCTTTGCGAACAGGTTTCGTGATCGGAGTGGGAAAGCTCTGGACGAGCAGGGACTACGCGATATACAGCGTATCGTCGAAACTGGCGAAAGGATGCGAGATATCATAGATGCGCAGTTATTGTTTTCCCTGCTGGACGACCCGGAACAACAGTTCATCAGGGTAGACCTTCAGCAAGTGATTGAGAATGTGACGAAAGATATCGAGCTTGCCATTGCCGAAACAGGAGCTCATATCACCCATGGCCCGTTACCAAAACTTCTTGCCAAGAGGTTTCAAATGCGGCAGTTGTTTTTCAATCTTCTTTTGAATGCAATCACATTTTGTGAAAAAGATGTGCGCCCGGAAATCAGAGTCGAAAGTCGCAGCGCAGGAGAGGACTGGTTGGAGATTGTCGTTCAGGATAACGGTATAGGTTTTGATGGCAAGTACAGTGAACAAATTTTTACGCCTTACAAGCGATTGCACGCGGGTGACCAGTTTCCGGGGAGCGGAATGGGTTTAGCGATCTGCCGGAATGTTGCGAGTCATCATGGCGGAAGGATTTACGCACGAAGTACTCCCGGCCAGGGAAGCACTTTTACCGTTTACCTGCCGACTAAATTGCCAACAGGATATCTATCGTCGGCAACGGATCCTGTCAGGAGCTTTTGCGCTTGAATATTTTGAACCAGAGGGATTAATAAAGATGAACTCAAATCAAAATTCTATTTTGCTTGTGAATGACAATGTGGACAACTTGTATCTCCTTCAGCAAATCCTGAAGCCAGGTGCTTACGCTATATCGTGCGTTCAGAGCGGTGAAGAAGCCCTTGAAGTTGTCCATCTACAACTTCCTGATCTGATTCTTCTGGATGTAAGGATGTCCGGTATAGACGGGTTTGAAACTTTACGGCGACTTAAGGATAGCAAGCCCACTCAATCTGTTCCTGTGGTTTTTGTCACAGGAAGAACTCTGCCCGAAGAGGTGGAACGGTTTTTTTCTATGGAAGCGGTAGATTACATGGCGAAGCCATATAGTCAGGGTGAAGTGCGTCATCGGGTGAAGATCCACCTGATGCTTCGAGAGTGCTGTCAGGAGGGCTTTGTGTCGCTGGCTCTGTCCCTTCAGGGGTCAACAGCGTCCATCCCCACCCTGCAAGACCACCCAGCCACCCGTGAATTTTCCCAGGTGAACCTCGAAGACGAAGCCATGTTTGATCTGACTAAAAATTATCTCCGTGGCCTCAAAGAAGAAATGCCCGTACTTGAGGATGCACTACAACGCGGATTTTTCCACAACAACCAGGATGGCACATCACTACTCAGGCTCGGGAGCGAGCTATGGGTTCATCTCCCTCAGGCACATGGGACAGTCTTTGGAATATGCCGCCGAGCAGAGATAGGAAACTACCGTGATGGCACTCATCGATTCGCTCACAGATTATCTCAATCGAGTTCAAATTAACTGTGAATAAAGGACTGTTATGAATGCTATAGAATTGACAAAAAGAGATCAGAAAATAGATTTTCTCGTGAGAAAAGCAAAAATTTTAGTGGTTGACGACCAAAAAAGCCACCGACTGCTGTTAAAAACTCTGCTGGCACGAGTGGGGCATGAAGTTCTCCTGGCTGAATCTGCGGAAGAAGCCTTTGAGTGCCTTGGTCTTGAGAACCCCGAGCAAAAAGGCCATGGCATTGAGCTCGTGCTTATGGATCTTCAAATGCAAGGGGTAAATGGCATCGAAGCTTGTGCACGCATTAAGCTTGAGCCTCACCTGAAAAACATTCCCCTCGTTATTGTTACCACAGAAACTGTAGAAAAATATATTTCTACAGTGATGCAGTGTGGAAGTGCTGGATTTATTCGCAAACCCATTTGTGAGGCGGAACTACTGGCGAATGTAGCACTGGTTTTAAACTGGGTGGATGAGACACAGAAAGGCCAGCGTATTACTGAAGCATTGACTTGCTCCAACAAACGTCTCAACGAATTTGCCGCCATTGCATCCCACGATTTGATGGAGCCGCTTCGGAAAATTACGTGTTTTGGTGGTTTGTTGCTGGATAAATACAATGAAGTTTTGGGTGACGAAGGGCAGGATTATTTGGCGCGCATGATTAATGCGGCTGAACGCATGCAAAAATATACCAGTAATCTACTGAATTACGCCCATGTGCGAGATGTGGAGCCTGCTTTTAGCAGGATCGACCTGCGGCGGGTGGCGCAAGAAGGTGTAGAGGATCTTTTCGCAAGAATAGAAGAGGATGGAGGCACGATAAATTTTAAGTATCTACCGACAATCGTTGTAAGCAAATTCATGAAGCAGGAACTTTTTCCAAACCTTCC
>JACNKA010000149.1 GCA_014382285.1 Nitrospinota bacterium
CTCACAGGAACAACTATTACTACAATATTACCTCCTTGCAAACATACAAGGGGTACGCCTAGTGGGCGGTGTAGCCACCGCTGGCAAATTGCAATAGCCCCTTATGCCAGCAATCGCGCTCTCGGCTTTATGGGCTATGGCACACTGGCCCCACGCCGAGTGGGCGGTGTAAGCCACCGCTGGCAAATTGCAATAGCCCCTTATGCCAGCAATCGCGCTCTCGGCTTTATGGGCTATGGCACGCTGGCCCCACGCCCAGTGGAAATTTTTCCTCCCACCTGTCAGGCAGTCATGCTAGTATTGCAACTTTCAATTTCTAACTAAATTTCTGTTATAATGTCCCATGATTGACCCTAAAAATGTCCCAACCTATCTCACTTTCGATGATGTATTGCTCCTGCCTGCCCATTCAAAAGTTTTACCTGTAAACGTAAAACTCTCGACCCGTTTAACTCGCAAGATCAAATTGAACAGTCCATTGATCAGTGCCCCCATGGACACCGTGACGGAATCCAGTTTGGCTATTGCCTTGGCTCAGGAGGGCGGAATCGGCATCATCCACCGCAATCTCACACCGGAAAAGCAACGCAAGATGGTCGACAAGGTCAAACGCTCGGTGAGTGCCATGATCCCCGACCCGATCACCATGGATCCGGACCAGAAAATCAGCGAAGCCCTGGAAGTCATGCGGAAATACAACATCAAGGGCATCCCCATCACACAAAACAAAAAACTGGTGGGCATTCTTACCAACCGCGATCTCAGGTTTGAGAAAAATCTCAACAAAAAAATCAGTTCCCTGATGACCAAAGACAATCTGGTAACCATCCCGGAAGGTACACCACTGGAAAAATCCAAACAGCTCCTGCACGACAACCGCATAGAAAAACTACTGGTGGTCAACAAACAAGGTCATCTCAAGGGACTGATCACCATCAAAGATATTGAAAAAGCCGGAAAATTTCCCAACGCCGCCAAGGATTCCAAGGGCCGGCTTCTGGTCGGAGCCGCTCTGGGGGTTGCCCAGAACCCTGTAGAACATATTGAAGATTTAATCCGCGTCGGGCTTGACGTTCTGGTGATAGACAGTGCCCACGGTCATTCAGAGAAAGTTCTGGCAACCATCCGGGAAATAAAAAAGACTTTTCCTAAACTTGAATTAATTGGCGGCAATGTAGCAACCGCAGAAGGCACCGCCGCTTTGATCAAAGCCGGAGTCGATGCGGTCAAAGTTGGCATTGGCCCCGGTTCCATCTGCACCACCCGTGTGGTGTCTGGAGTTGGCGTGCCGCAGATCTCCGCCATCGCGGAATGCGTTAAAGTCGCAGAGAAAAAAAATATCCCCGTTATCTCTGATGGTGGCATCAAGCTTTCCGGTGACATCACCAAAGCCATCGCAGCCGGGGCCAGCACAGTGATGATCGGCTCCCTGTTTGCCGGAACAGAAGAGAGCCCGGGAGAAAAGATCCTTTATCAGGGCAGAAGCTACAAGGAGTACCGGGGTATGGGTTCCATCGGCGCCATGTCTCAGGGTTCGAGCGACCGGTACTTCCAGGAATGGGAACTCTCTGAAAGCAAATTGGTTCCAGAAGGAGTGGAAGCACGCATTCCCTTCCGTGGCACTTTGTCATTCACCGTCCACCAACTGTTAGGAGGACTGCGCGCAGGGATGGGATATTGCGGAGCCACTAGCATTGACGAACTGAGAAAGAATGCTTCATTTATCAAGATCACTCCGGCCGGGCTTCGCGAAAGCCATGTTCACGATGTGATCGTGACCAAAGAAGCTCCGAATTATAATATCGACTGAACCACCGGAATTTCTCCGGATAAGCCAAACAGATTCCCCCATTGCCATGACCACTGACATCCTGCACGAACAGAAAATTCTTATTCTTGATTTCGGGTCGCAATACACTCAGAACATCGCCCGTAAAGTACGGGAATGCCAGGTCTATTGCGAGATCCACCCCTGCACCCTGCCCTTCGATGAAATCAAAGCTTTTAATGCAAAAGGCATTATTCTCTCTGGCGGGCCTGCAAGCGTCCAGGAGACAGACTCACCGTTTTGCGATCGAGGGTTGTTTGAATTGGGAATCCCCATTCTTGGCATTTGTTATGGCATGCAACTCATCACCCATATACTGGGCGGCAAGGTGGCCCCTTCCCCGCATCGCGAATTCGGTCGAGCCGAGTTGATGCTGAAAGAATTTTCCCACCTGTTCGAAGAGGTTAAAAATAATTCCATCGTCTGGATGAGCCATGGCGACCGCATCTCGAAACTACCAAACGGATTCAAAGGCATTGCCTTCACAAACAACTCGCCCATGGCGGCCATTGAAAACCCGGTAGCCCGAATTTATGGCCTGCAATTCCACCCGGAAGTGGTCCACACGATGGAGGGTGCGAAGATTCTCAACAACTTCCTGTTTAAAATCTGCCAGTGCGACAGGAACTGGAAAATGGAATCTCTGCTTGATTACATGATCAAAGATATCCAGGACAAAGTGGGGAACTCGAAGGTGGTTTGCGGATTGAGCGGAGGAGTTGATTCTTCGGTCGCAGCGGTGCTGATTCATAAAGCCATCGGCAATAATCTGCACTGTCTATTCATCGACAACGGACTTTTACGATCCGGCGAAAAAGAAAAAGTAGAAAGCACGTTTCGCGACAACTTCAACATCAATCTCGATGTCATCGATGCCGCCGACAAGTTTCTCGACAAACTTAAAGGCATCACCGACCCTGAACAAAAAAGGAAATCCATCGGCAACACCTTCATCGAGGTTTTCGAAGAAGAAGCCAAAAAGCGGGGAGACTTCACCTTCCTCGCCCAGGGCACATTGTATCCCGACGTCATCGAGTCGGTCTCCTTCAAGGGTGGCCCTTCAGCGGTGATCAAATCGCACCACAATGTTGGCGGCCTGCCGGATAAAATGAATTTAAAACTTCTCGAACCTTTTCGTGAGTTATTCAAGGACGAAGTTCGTGTGCTGGGACGCGAGATGGGCATGCCGGATGAAATCATAAATCGACAACCATTCCCAGGTCCGGGTCTGGCCATCCGCATTCTGGGAGATGTGAGCCACGAGCGCCTTAAGATTCTTTGCGCTGCTGACAAAATCATCTTGGAAGAAGTGAAGGCTGCCGGATTGTACAACGATTTGTGGCAATCGTTCGCGGTCCTGCTTCCGGTAAAAACCGTGGGAGTCATGGGCGATGCCCGCACCTACGAAAGCGTAATAGCTATCCGCGCCGTAACCAGCACCGACGGCATGACCGCCGACTGGGCCCATCTGCCCTATGAACTCCTGGGGAAACTTTCCAACCGTATCATCAATGAGGTGCACGGGGTCAACCGAGTGGTCTATGACATCAGTTCCAAACCCCCCGGCACCATCGAGTGGGAATAACAGGGCAACATCATAAGTCATATAGACTTAACCAGTTCTCCTCATAGTTTTTCTTCCCCGCTTTTCTTTCTCCGATTTATAATGAGTTTATGAGAATGCTCGCCCTTTTTACCTCCTTAATACTAGTATCAGGATTTAACAGTGCGAACTCATCTGAAATGGTGGAAATACCAGCAGGTGAATTTATCATGGGTGACAATATCGATGAACATGCCTCTCCAAAAAGGACTGCACAACTTAGAACGTTCTCCATCGACCGGTTTGAAGTGACCAACGAGGAATTCCGGCAACAGTTTTCAGACCATACTTTCTGGAAAGGTTTCGAGCCTCATCCTGTCACCAACATAACCTGGTATCAGGCTAAAACTTATTGCGAGCAAGCTGGCAAACGCCTGCCCACGGAGGAAGAATGGGAAAAGTCTGCCAGAGGCACCGATGCCCGGCTCTATCCCTGGGGAAATAAACCGCTACGCAAAAAACCACATCCGTTTTATTCAGGGATCATCAAACGCCGGGTCGGACTCAACAAAAAAGACACCTCACCGTATGGAGTCCGCGACATGTCAGGCTCGGTCTGGGAATGGACTGCGAGTTCTGAAAATGGGAAAAGGGTCACCCGAGGTGGACTGTGGAACCATCACCTGGATTACGAATACGGTAAAACTTTTGACCGCAACCTGATCGTTCCTTCAGAGCGATTCATTTTTCTGGGATTTCGATGCGTCAAATAGGTAAGTTAACACGTCGTCTTTTTATAAAAGGAGGGCTTTGGACAGCGACTCTATTTCTCTGGAACCTGTTTCGCGGCACCACAAAAGCCTGGGCCCAGGAAATAGACTCGTTTTCAGGAACCGATTTTGTTGGTAAAACCCGAGAAGGAAAACACCGCTCCTTCTACATTAACTACTGGAAACCAATGCGGCGCATCAACGCCGAAACCTGGGCGTTGAAAATAAGTGGTTTGTGCGAATCTCCAACAACATTCACACTGACTGAGCTGAAGAACCTTCCAACTCAGTCGCAATCTTCCAGACTCAAATGTGTGGAGTGCTGGTCAGCCCGTGCCGAATGGCGCGGATTCTCAATAAAAGAACTCGAACAGGTGGTTCGCCCCCATGCTTCCGCTCAGGGTGTGGTGTTTCATTGCGGTGATGAGTATAAGGAATACTTGTCACGCGAGGCATTAAATAAAGACCGGGTTCTACTGGTCCATAGCATGAACGGCCAACCCCTTTCTGACGCTCACGGTTTTCCTCTGCGGCTGATCGCTCCCTCCAAATACGGTTACAAAAACCCCAAAGCGATCCTGGAAATGGAATATGTTGCTGAACAGCAAGCGGGAACCTGGAGCAAGATTGGCCCTTACTCACCAGACGGAACTATCCTGCCTGGCTGGGATCACCCTCTCGAATATGATAAACAGGCCCGAAGAATATCAGGTGGGGAAATTCCCTACTAGGCGAAGAGTCAGAACTGCATTACCTACCAAGCCGAGAAAAATCTTTTCTCTTCAACAAAAGCTACTGCTAGCTGGCCCCACGCCGAGTGGTCGACTATCGGGGGCTGGCGGCGATGTTTCCACCGTCTATGGTAATGATGCTTCCCGTAGTTTTTTCTGCCAGAGCGAGGTTGAGAAAGCCCTGCGCCACATCGATGCCATAGACTTCCTGTTGCAGAAGATTATTTTTGAAATAGTCATCAGCAGAAAGTCCACGCGCTTCGGCTCTTTCTTTCAGCACTTCCTCAGAGAACAAGGCCGTGCGAATTCGGTCTGCATTGATGGCGTTGGAGCGAACACCATGCGATCCGTAGTCCAGCGCATACTGTTTGGTGAGTGCCACTACCGCCGCCTTGGGGAGCGCATAAGGACCAAAATTTTTCCCCGGATTGAACGCCGCCTTGGAGGCATTGAACAACAAAACACCGCCGGTCTTTTGTCTCAGAAATAATTTCAAAGCTTCGGAAGCCAGTGCCTGATGGGCAAAAAAGTTCAACTCGAAACTGGCACGCAATGTTTTCATGTCCATCTCCCCAATCGCACCCTGCACGGCGTTACCGGCATTAGAGATCAAAATATCAATGCCGCCAAACATCTGCACCATTTGCTCAAATGATTGGCGCACGGCAGACTCATCCGTCACATCCAAAACCTGAGCAACAACACCGACCTTGGATTTTTTGCGTATTGCCTCAGCAGCCTCGTTCAATTTATCTTTTGTTACATCGGCAAGAAAAAGATTGGCCCCCTGTTCAGCAAACAGCATGGCGGTAGCCAAGCCGATTCCAGAGGCAGCACCCGTTATATAAGCCACCTTGCCTTGCAGGGCCGGGGCTTTGCTTTTACCCAGCTTGGCCTGCTCCAAAGACCAGTATTCCATATCAAACAAGTCACTGGAGTCGAGGGGTTCATACGTTCCCACTGAAAAAGATTTATGCACGATATCAATCGTGTGCTGATAAATATCTGCGGCGATCCCGGTCTCTTTAACCGTTTTACCTATCGTCACCAATCCTAATCCAGCGACCAGAAGCACCCGGGGCAATCGATCCAATTCGGTTTTATCCACCCCTTTGGCAGACTTGTTGGCCTCAAAATACTGATGATAGCTTTCGCAATAAATGTTCAAAGCCTGAAGGACTTCCTCCCTCAGCCTGTCCGGGTCCTGCCATTGTTTGAGGTTCAGGAGCAGGGGTTTTTGTTTGGTGCGGATCACATGATCCGGGGTAGCGGTTCCGACCTGGGACCAGGTCTCACACTCTTTGCTGGAAGCAAACGCTTTTGCCTGAGCATCAGCGCGGTGATGCAGAACCCAATCCTTACCGGATTGTTCTTTGTAAAGTCCGCGCAGCACGGGAGCCAACGCATTCATTAAGGTTTCCTCCCCGGCTTTCAGGGCAGGGCCTGCAAGGGGAGTGAGGGATTTCACCATTTTCTTTCCGATATATTCTTCCAGAAGAGTCACCGCATGAATATGCCGGTCGTAACTTTCTTTCGCGCTATTGCCAAAGGTAAACAGCCCGTGATTGACCAGTAGAAGCCCTTCTACATGCGGATTTTTTTCATAAACTTCGGCAGAAGCTTTAGCCAGCGCAAAACCGGGCATGATGTATGAAACAATTGCGATTCTGTCCCCATAAATCTCTTTGCAGATTTTCTCCGCGTCCGGCTGATTGGCGATGATCAAACTGGCATCCGCATGCGAATGATCAATAAACTTATGCGGAAGGAACGCATGCAGAAGCGTTTCCACCGATGGGTTGGGGGAGGACGCGTCCAACAGATGCGTTCTCTGCTCATTGACCATGTCCTCATCACTCAACCGGTCAAGGGTTCTCAGTTTCTGCAGATGGTCGAGCAGAACCCCGGGAAGGCCCGGAGGCTCCAACGTATCCAGATCCCAACCACTGCCCTTCACATAAAGCACATCCACCTCTTCGTTCACCTTGTTGTGGGTGCGCGACTTGACCGAGGTATTGCCTCCACCATGGAGAACCAGCGCTGGATCCGCACCTATCAATCGCGAAGTGTAAACCCGAAGTGCAATGTCTTCTGAGACATCCTTGTATTTTTCAATAGCCGCTTGGGCATCTGAATCGTTCCATTTATTTTCCATATCTCTTCCAATAAATTATTTAACATTAAGTGTTGCCGGTTTTCCGACACAAACGGGATAGAAATCCTGGCAAGAAAACACATTTGGCGAAGCTTCTAACTCATTGTTTATCATAATATTTTGGGTCGGTCAAAAATTGGTCTTTGGCTTTCGGCGTTTTCCTGTTACAAAGCCTTCTGAATTGAATAAATTTTTGTGCTAAGGTCTAAGAAATGCTCGCTCAAATACACGTGACATTCAAGGAAGGTGTTCTCGATCCACAGGGGAAGACCGTCCACCATGCTCTGAACGATTTGGGGTATGATGAAGTGCTGGATGTCAATATTGGTAAATATCTGGAAATCAAACTTGATTCTGCGTCGGAGGAGGAAGCCGAGATACGGGTCCGGGAAATGTGCGAACGACTCCTGGCCAATACGGTGATTGAATCCTTCCGTTTCAGCCTTGTTCCCACTGAATAACACTCCAAAACGAATCGAACCGGCATAAAATGAAGTGTGGCATTGTCGTATTCCCCGGATCCAATTGTGACCACGATTGTTTTCATATCCTTAAACATGTCCTGAGTCAGGAAACCCATTGGCTGTGGCATAAAGAGGAAGCCAATCTGGAATCTTTCGATTTAGTGGTTCTGCCTGGCGGCTTCTCTTATGGAGATTATCTGCGGGCTGGGGCCATTGCCAGTTTTTCTCCTATTATGAATTCTATTGTCCGTTTTGCCAAAGCCGGAGGCAAGGTATTTGGTATCTGTAACGGGTTCCAGGTTCTTTTGGAGTCGGGCCTGCTCCCTGGCACGTTGATCCAGAACCAATCAAGGAAGTTCATCTGTAAAAACGTCTCCGTCCGTGTTGAAAATACCGACACCCCTTTCACCCGGAATTGCAGGGAAAACCAGGTTCTGGAAATCCCTATTGCTCACCATCAGGGGAGTTACTATATCGACCCCTTTTCCTTGAACCAACTTGAAGAAAATGGGCAGATCCTTTTCCGGTATTGCGATGCAACGGGAAAAGTTTCAGCAGAGTCCAACCCCAACGGTTCGGTAGGTTCCGTGGCTGGGGTGAGCAATGAGCAAAAAAACGTAATGGGAATGATGCCTCACCCTGAACGTTGTGCCGACCCGAAGTTAATGGGAACGGATGGTCAAATCATTTTTCAATCCCTTATTTCAAATTCCTGATACTGTGGACAAACCTAAAAAAAATCGACCCGGCCCAGAGATCACGCCAGAGATCGTTAAGGAACACGGTTTAACCGTGGACGAATTCCGGCGCATCCTCGACCTGATAGGCCGCACCCCGAACATGACGGAGCTGGGTATTTTTTCCGTCATGTGGAGCGAGCATTGCAGTTACAAAAGTTCCCGGCCTTATTTGAGAAAACTGCCGGTCGAAGGCCCCCGAGTTCTACAGGGTCCGGGGGAAAACGCAGGCGTCATAGACATTGGCGACGGCCTCGCTGTCGTATTCAAAATTGAAAGCCACAACCACCCCTCTTTTATCGAACCCCGTCAAGGCGCAGCAACTGGCGTCGGTGGAATAATGAGAGATGTTTTCACGATGGGTGCACGGCCAATTGCTTTGATGAACTCATTGCGATTCGGCGAACTGGAGGAACCTCGTACCCGGTTCCTGCTCAATGGTGTGGTCGATGGCATCTCCAGTTATGGCAACTGCACTGGCGTTCCCACTGTCGGCGGGGAAATTTATTTTGATGCCTGTTACAACGGCAATATTCTGGTCAACGCATTCTGTCTCGGGCTGGTTAAAACAGATCGAATATTTCTGGCCGGAGCTGGAGGAGTCGGTAATCAGATTCTTTACGTCGGCTCCAAAACCGGACGCGATGGAATTCATGGAGCAAGCCTCCTGGCATCTTCCGAGTTTGATGACACTACGGAAGATAAGCGGCCTACCGTCCAAGTCGGCGACCCTTTCACCGAAAAACTGTTGATCGAAGCCTGCCTGGAATTATTTGAGTGCGACTGGGTGGTGGGAGTGCAAGATATGGGAGCCGCAGGGCTCACTTCATCTTCATTTGAAATGGCACACCGGGCTGAAACCGGGGTGTTTATGGATTTGTCTAAAGTTCCTTTGAGGGAGGAGGGCATGATCCCTTACGAGATTTTGCTTTCCGAGTCTCAGGAACGCATGTTGTTCGTGATCAAACCCGGCCATGAAAAGGAAGCTCTGACCATTCTCGACAAATGGGGACTGGACGCCGCTATCATCGGTGAAGTGATCGAAGAACCCAGCGTCCGCATTCAATTTGAAGGACAGGAAGTGGTGAACCTGCCAATCTTCCCGGTTGTCGATGGGGCACTGGATTTGAAAAGACCCACAAGGCGTCCGGAATATCTCGATGAAGTGGTTCATATCAGCCTGACCGAGTTTCCCGACTTTTCACGCGGAGACACGGCCTTAAAAAAACTTTTAGCTTGTCCCAATATCGCCAGTAAAGAATGGGTTTACGAGCAATACGACCACATGGTGCGCCTGAATACGCTGGTTTTGCCCGGCTCAGATGCGGCCGTCCTGCGCATCAAGGACACTAATAAAGCAGTGGCCATTTCGGTGGATTGCAACAGCCGCTACTGCTATCTCGACCCCTATGAAGGTGCCGCCATTGCCGTTGCCGAAGCCTGCCGCAATGTCGTGTGTTCCGGAGCCGAACCCATAGGCCTGACCAATTGTCTGAATTTTGGCAATCCAGAAAAACCTGAAATTATGTGGCAGTTTCAACAGGCTGTGGAAGGCATGGGTGATGCCTGCAGGTTTTTTGATATTCCGGTGGTCAGTGGTAACGTCAGCCTCTATAATGAAACTAAAGGAGATGCTATTTACCCAACCCCCACCGTTGCCGTGGTCGGCCTGATCGAAGATCAGAAGAAGGTCATGACTCAAGGATTTAAAAAATCCGGGGATCAAATCGCTCTCATCGGTTTTACCATGGAAGAATTAGGAGGAACCGAATACCTTAAAGTCATATTTGATCGCAGTGAGGGGAAACCTCCCGTTCTGGATCGAAAACACGAGAAACAGGTTCAGGATTTTTGCCGGGAGCTGATTCAAAAAGGCCTCATTTCTTCGGCTCATGATTGTTCTGAAGGAGGACTGGCGGTCGCGGTAGCAGAATCTTGTTTCTCGCCAGGATGCGAGACTTTAGGTGCCTCGCTCACACTGGAATCCACATTAAGAAACGACACGTTGTTGTTCGGGGAAACTCAGTCGCGAATTGTTGTTTCTTTTCCCGAAGAACGAATTAACGAGATCGAAGATTTGGCCATGGCATTTCCCGTCGACTTTTCCCTGATCGGTAAAGTGGGTGGTTCTCATTTGACGATAACGGTCAA
Organism: Nitrospinota bacterium; assembly: GCA_014382285.1. Lineage (GTDB taxonomy): Bacteria > Nitrospinota > Nitrospinia > Nitrospinales > VA-1 > LS-NOB. The sequence goes on from JACNKA010000149.1 coordinate 10,380, forward strand.
TGGAAAAGAAGTTGTCAAACAGGAAATCGAAGTCTTAAAAAAAATCTGGAAAACTTCACTGGGGAACTATGCTGGACAAACTACATGAGGAATGCGGGGTAGTAGGAGTATATGGTCACCCCGAGGCCGCCAACCTGGTTTACCTCGGGCTCTACGCACTGCAACACCGGGGTCAGGAGAGCGCGGGCATTGTCGCCAGCAACCATTCCAAGATGCATATTGAGATAGGCATGGGGCTGGTCGCAGACATCTTTAATCCAGACAGACTCCTGAAACTACCGGGCCCTTTGGCCATCGGTCATAACCGTTATTCCACCGCAGGAAATAGCGAACTGGTTAACGCCCAACCCTGCCTGATCAATTATTCAGCCGGATCCTTAGCCTTGGCGCACAACGGTAACCTCGTTAACGCTCAGACCATTCGTGAAGAATTGGGTGCAAAGGGAGCAATATTCCAGTCCACTAACGACAGTGAAGTCATCGTGCATTTAATGGCCCAGTCGAAAGCTGAAACTTTCGTAGACCGGGCCGCAGATGCCTTGAGACAGGTCAGCGGTGCCTATTCCCTGGTGCTGATGACAGAGACTGAATTGGTCGCCGCCCGTGACCCACACGGGTTTCGTCCTCTTTGTCTGGGGAAACTCGATGGTGCCTATATCGTAGCCTCGGAAACCTGTGTGATGGATCTTATCGAAGCCGAATTCATCCGCGAGGTTGAGCCGGGCGAAGTCATCCTGATCAACGATCAAGGGATGCAGTCATTTTTCCCGTTTAAGGAAGTTGACCCCAAATATTGCGTGTTTGAACATATTTATTTCGCGCGACCCGACAGCTATATATTTGGGGAGCATGTGTACAGTGTTCGCAAGAACATGGGCCGGGCCATGGCTCAGGAAAGTCCGGCTGATGTCGATATCGTTGTGCCTGTGCCCGACTCGGGGGTCGTGTCGGCAATGGGTTTCGCTGAAGAAAGCGGACTGCCCTTTGAAATGGGTCTCATTCGAAACCATTATGTTGGCAGGACTTTCATTGAACCACAATCGCAGATCCGCCATTTTGGCGTGAAGCTGAAACTCAACCCGGTAAAAACAATAATCGCTGGTAAGCGCATTGCGATCATCGACGACTCCATAGTCCGTGGCACCACCAGCCGTAAGATCGTGAAAATGCTTCGGGATGCAGGAGCCAGGGAAGTCCACCTTCGTATTTCAGCACCACCTATTCTGCACTCCTGTTTTTACGGCATCGACACACCCACCAAAGAAGAGTTGATCGCCCATAAGCACAATCTGGAAGAAACGCGCCAGTACCTGGCTGCGGATTCTCTGGCCTACCTCAGTCTGGAAAAAATGATGGCGGTACTGGAAAATGGCAAGAAAAAATTCTGTTCCGCATGTTTCGATGGCAATTATCCCGTCCCGATCATCGACAAAAAGTTAGCCACCAGTCAGTTGGGTTTATTTTCCAGCGAAAACTCCCAGTAAAGTCAGCAAGGCTTAAGGAGACGGAGTGGCTTTAACATGTGGCGACACCTGAGTATCCTCTAGAAGTTCTCCAAACCCCTCAAGTTCTTTGCGATATTGCGACAACGACTGGTCCAGTTTTGCCTGCGAGGCCAGAATACGACGGTAAGTATTGCGGATATTGTCATAGTCGCTCTTGCTCAAAACCAGTTTCTGACCTTTGACAGATTTCGACGGAGAAGAAGATTCGACTTCGGCCACCGACTGCCCCATGTCTTGGCGAGGTTTACGGGCAAAGCCGGTGAACAATTTCTCCAACGCTTCATCCAAAGTGCGTTCCATGGCAATATTGTCTTCATAACCAACGATGACGCGCTTGAGTTCGGGAATTTTTCCGGCATCGGCTTTCAGGTATAAAGGCCGCACATAAATCAACGACTCTTCAATGGGAATAACCAGAAGGGTTCCTTGTATAACGCTTGACCCTCGTTGATCCCACAATGAAATCTGCCGGGAAATCTCAGCATCCTGATTGATCCGGGCCACCATCTGGCTGGGACCAAACACCAGCTTCTGCTTGGGAAAAGTATACACATCCAGCTTGCCATACTGCTCCCCGTCACTTCGCGCTACCATCCAGGCCGATAGATTGCTCTTCCCTCTCGGTGTATACGGAAGCATGAGAATGTATTCCTCGCGATCCTTTCCGGGCAATTTCATGATCGTGTAATACGGCTTCATGATAACCCCATCAATTTCAGGGATCTCCCATTGGTCTTCCTTGTTATAAAAAACCTGCGGACGCTTCATATGATAAGTGGCAAAAATATGGGTCTGAATCATAAACAGGTCAGAAGGATAGCGAATATGGCTGCGCAAATCTTCCGGCATCTGACTCAGGTCTTTAAACAGGGCAGGAAAAATATTTCGATACGTTCGAATGACCGGGTCGGACTCATCGGCAATATAAAAACTCATCGAACCATCGTAGGCATCGATGGAAATTTTTACAGAGTTGCGCACATAATTTCCGAATCGGGGGATTTTGGGGGAATAAGGAAAATGGTCGCTCACCGTATAGGCATCATAAAGCCAAATCAGGCGGCCTTCTGATATAACCATATAAGGATCATTGTCCAATCTTAAAAACGGTGCTATTTTCTGCACCCGGTCGGTGATATTCCGATACATCAAAACCCGGCTTTCAGCGTTGATATCTTCAGAAAAAATTATTTTGAGGGCTTTGAACCGGGCCGCCAGAACGAGTTTGCGGAAAAAAGACCCTACCTTAAAACCGCCTTTGCCTTCATAGTTTTTGTATACATTTTTCTCACCCTCCGGATAATCAAACTCCTTGGTTCCGGTGTTGACAAAAACATGATCATTAGCCAACTCACCAAAATAAATTTCGGGCCGGGTCACCACCAAGTCGATATTGGATTGAGGAGGAATATCTTTAATGAGCAATACCGGCAACCCTTCTGGAGTAACCTGGTTAACAGGACTCAGTGCAACTCCGTAACCATGCGTGAAAGTCAGGTGCTCGTTAATCCATGTGCGGTTGGGCAAGTTGGATGAAAGCAGTTCCCGTGGTGACAACAAGGTCTGGCGGTAATCTCCGTTAATGCGGTAGCGGTCGTTGTCCACAGACTGGAACTGGTAATAAGTCCTGATCTCCTGAATCTGCCCCAGAGTATCGAGAAGTGGTTCCGGATCCCAAAGCCGAATATTCTCTATGGTGGTGGCATTTTCCCGGACGATTTCGGCTGTCAAAGACGCAGAACCTGAAAGTTCATGCGTCTCGGTCTGGCTCAACCCATATGCCCTCAACGCGCCAGCAATGGTGTGTTCGATATAAGGAGCTTCCTTGACCAACTCATTGGGAACCACCACAAATTTCTGTAAAATTTTCGGATACAAATTAGCAATAAAAAATACCAGTGCCAACCCCACACCCGAAAGCACGACCTTTTTCATACCGGGCCGGACAATCCCCATAAATGAAAACAGCGCAGCCACCATAGAAGTGGCAATCAATATGTAAAGCACAGGAATTTTTCCGTTATCATCGGAGAACCCGATCCCGGCAATCAAACTACCCCCCTGAGTCAGCAACTCATAACGCTGGAGATAAAACTCGCTGGCAAACAAAAGAAAGAACAAGCCCGCAAGTCCCGAGAGGGTGCGCCGTGCATCAGGAAGAAGAACTACCCCGGTCGGCCCAACATAAATAAAACGCTTGAAAAAATAGATCAGCCCCACACCGAGAGAAAGCACAATCATCGTTTCCCACAATAAAGACTTCACCAGTAACCACAGAGGCAGAGTAAAAAAGTAAAAGGAAATGTCTTTACCATAAATGGGATCAACCTCCCCATACGGGGAAGCGTTTAAGTATTGCAACAGGGTTTCCCATTGCTGAGCCATCACCAATCCGGTCATAACCGACAAAATTAGAGGCGCCACCAGAAGCAGAAGTTTTAAATTGCCCGCCATGATGTTCAGCACCGGCACTTCCTGACGAACCTGATCCGACAAGAGAATAGGCAGATGAGAAGTTTTTCTGTACACATGACTTAAAAACCCGAAGGTCAGCAGGAAAAACAAAACACCGGTCAATAATCCAAACCCGACCTGCGACCCCAACACCGTCCACAATACGGAGGTGAAACCATGACTTTCAAACCACAGCCAATCTATATAGAAGGAAAGGATTTTATCGGCGAATAGCGAGCCGATAAAAACAACTGCCACCAGAATGAACAACCACTTTTTAATTGTTTGCATCGTTTTACCTTAGTTTTCCTTCCATTTTATGGAACAACCTATAGAGGGGATCTGTTCGGACGGAACTTCTTTTCCGGCAACAATACAATCCAGAGCCTCTTTTAAGTTTCGCTGGGTCACTTTTTCTTCATGCTCCCAGTTGTCATCGATTCTACCTCGGTACAAAAGTTTCCGTTCCGAGCCATAAACATAAATATCCGGCGTGCATACAGCATCATAAGCTCTGGCCGTTTCCTGAGAAGCATCGAACAAATAGGGGAAATTAAAGCCCTTTTCTTTTGCGATTTCCTGCATGTTTTCCATAGAATCATCGGGGTAGCGTTCCGCATCATTGGAATTGATGCCAACCAACTGAACCCCTTGATGCCCTGTCTCTGTCTGCAAATCAATCAACCGCTGCAACACCGCTTTGACATAAGGGCAATGGTTGCACATAAAAATAATCACCAGGACATTCTTGCCCGCAAAACTTTCAAGAGAATATGTTTTCGAGTCCACTCCAGGAATCTGGAAACTCGCGGCCGGGGTTCCCAAAGGAACCATGGTGGAATGCATTAAAGCCATTGTATGTTATTTGCGACAACTCATACAGAGCGTCTTTTAAAAAGGATTGTGAGACGGGCTGATAAATTCATGCTATCAGCCTTTCGGCACCGGCTCAATATAAAACTCCGGTTTCTCAAGTAGACGACTTACAGGTCATTCCCGTAACACGGCAGGTATAACAGGCAGGGTGCGCCAAGGGAAAAGGACGCAGAGTCTCCTCAATATTGTTCCCCATGCGAGCCCTCGGGTTATCAACGAGAATAGGACAGACATAAACGCCCTCTCCTGTCGCCATGCGCGAAGTTGCGCATTGGAGTTGGGTGATATCAAAATTTTCGAAGCATGCCTGCGTCACCCGCTCTTCGACATTATAGGGGCGTTCATTTTCAGCCAGTTTCCCCAGCATAAAACCCGGCAGTATCTTGATTTGCGGTTGTGGCACTCGATTAGCCCGGAGAAATTCGATGAACTGCAATTTCATTTCCCCATCCTGTTCCTCTTCCCATGAGCGCGTGATGGTGAGTATCGGTGAAAACCCTGCCTGGGCAAGATTCCCGATTCCGGTCACAGCTTTACTGTAAGAATTTTTCCCGCGTATGGCATCGTTGGCCGCTTCCTCAAAATTTTCCATACTCACTCTGAAACGCAAGGGATGGGCGGATGCATTCTGAATCTCCCTCAACCGCCGGGCCTTCTCAGCGGTGATCTTTGTTCCATTGGTCAAAACATCAAGCGGACCATAGCGCAGTATCGCAACAAGAATTTCAAAAATCTCCGGGTTGATGAATACTTCACCGCCGGTAATATAATAATCTTTCACCCCCAAAGATTCAGACTCCTCCAGCCTGTCTTCAACCTGAGACAAAGTCATCATGGCAATGGTATCGTTCTTCGGTCCGCAACTGATAAAACAATGCGTGCATTCCAGATTGCAAAGCGTACCCCCAACCTGCAACCATAACGTCTCAAGACTTTTCAAAGGCACTTCAGGAATAATTTTTTTATCGGAATTTTTTATTTGAGTGTCCATGTCATATAGCAAACAACCACTGCCGTGAGAGGGAATTAGCAATGGCTCATCAAGCCGAGATAACCCTTTGCCAGCCAAATAAAGCCATCTGCCTCCCGCGCCAGAGGGTTAAAGTCCCGCTGATTCAAAAGAGTCACTGACGTTGCGGATGCGCAGTTTGCGCCGCAATGCCGCGAAACCTGCTGATGTTTTTCTCCCCAATCCAGACCGATAAACCGGTGTCACCGCAAGCCGGGCCTGAAGGGGGTCTTCGGTAAAAAACCGGGTATCGAGGGGGCTCAAAAAACGGCATGTTGGATACAGCCATTTTAATGGCAGTCGGTTGCGTTGAATCGCCTTGTCCATATGCTCCGCCAGTTCCACCAGATCACGATATCCTTCAGAGTTTTTATTACTGTCTCTTTGCAGATAGATTAAAGGAATGATTCCTGAGCCTGCCAACCGATCAATCCCTTCCTTACATTGAGAAAGAGGTTCCGGCCCCAGAACCAGATCGGTCCAGACTGTGCCGGGCGGAAAAACTCCTGCTGCATACTCCAAGGCAGAGTAGACTTGTTTTGCGGTCATCTTTTTCTTCGACTTGATCGTCCCGGAAAAACCACCCAGTGGAAAATCAATGATATCAAACCCGGACGCATACATGAGGTCAATGGTGCCCGAGTTTGAAGGTGGGAAGCCTTTCAGCGCAACAAAGGTATTAAAACGTTTTTTGATCGCCACCACCAGAGGGGCCAGCCGATCAAACCCCCGGTCGGCCTCATCGCAAAAATCCATATTCAGTTGCACCAGGTCTGCCGCCCCTTCTTCGAAAGCCGACTGAATGACAGACAGAATAGCTTCGATCGGCATACTTAGTTTTTTGCCCTGACCAATAGCACGGAGGAAAATATTCAGACAATAGCCATCGAGACAAATATTTTCAGAGACAGGGGTACGTTGCTTCAACTGCTGTTTGAGGAATTCAGGAACCGTGATGATGCCAACGTCAATCTCTCCTTCTCTCATATGAAGCCGCAACCGATCTCCATGACAGACCAGTTTTGGTCCGTCCTGCCCCGGTGCATTCAAATTGGCCTTGACGATAAAGTCTTCCGCCAGAGCCAGAGTGATTTCCTCTCCCGGCTCACCGGAACAAAGCCCACCCGCGACCTCAGAGAGCCCCTGCAAAATAGCGGGAACCGTAAGCCCTCTCTGAATCAGCCCCAGCTTTATTTGTCCGTGATATATTTTATCCATAGCCATCATTGATCCAGAATTTTCTGGTGGATGCCACCGAACCCGCCAGATGACATGACCAGCACCACATCGCCACTTTCAGTATTTTCCGTCATAAAGGCCACAATGTCATCCACTTCCGCGATGAAGTGGGCATCGCATCCCTTTTCTCGCAAGCGGATCACAACCTGCTCCGGGTCCAGTCTTTCTTCTGCGCTAATTTTTTCAGGAGCGAACAAGCCAGCAATAATCACCCGGTCGGCGACAAGCAGACTATCGGGGAAATCCTGCTCAAACACCTTTCTTCTTGAGGTGGCCGAGCGAGGTTCAAACACGGCCCACAGCCGTTGCCCCGGATAAGCCTCTTTCACCGCTTCCAGAGTTAAGCGAATCGCGGTCGGGTGATGGGCGAAATCGTCCAGCACCGTTATGCCGTTTTTAACCCCGACCACCTCTTGCCGTCTTTTGATACCTTGAAAAGTTTTAAAGGCGGAGTTTATTTCGTCGGCGGTCAGACCCAACTTAAGACAAAGAGCCGCAACGGACGCCGCATTTTCCACATTATGCCGGCCAATCATGGCCAATTGAAAATTTGCTTTTTTTGCACCCTGAAAAGACAGGGAAAAATAACAGTACCCCGCCTCGAACCGGTAATCTCCGATCAACCAATCCGCCCCATCGAGATAACCATAGGTCTCGACCCCGCAAACGGCATCTCCCAATACATCCTGAATATTTGCATCGCCGTGTTTGACCAGTATAACTCCTTCGGGACGAATCAGGTTCACATACTTGCGAAAAGCATCTTTAATCTGATCCAGATCGTCAAAAATATCAGCGTGATCAAACTCAATACCCGTCAAAATCGAGGCATCAGGACGATAATGCAGGAACTTGGGGCCTTTATCAAAGAAAGCACTGTCATATTCATCACCTTCCGTCACAAAATAATCCCCTTCAGGCACCTGATGGTTGTTGTCGAAATTTTTCAACCACCCACCCACCATGAAACCAGGTTTTCTTCCAGATGCTTGCAGCACCCAACTTAAAAGTGACGTGGTGGTGGTTTTGCCATGCGTCCCGGTCACCACCAGAGATTTTCGACCTTCCAGAAAAAATCGCGCAATGGCCGCTGGAAAAGACATATATTCCAAACCGGCTTTCAGAACGGCCTGCACTTCTTCGTTGGTTTTGGATACCGCGTTGCCGACAATGACCAAGTCAATATCCTCAGTGATATTTTCCTTGCGGTAACCAGGTAGAACAGGAATTTCCGCATTTTCCAGAAGCGTGCTCATGGGCGGATAGATATTGGCATCAGACCCAGACACCCGATGACCAGCACCTTTCAACAGACCTGCCAGTGCCGCCATGCCGGTGCCGCAAATTGCTATCAGATAAATGTTTTTAATGTCTTTAGATTCCATAGAGAGAAGGCATTGTAGAAACAACCCAGTGCAAAGTCAACCAGATGGAACACAGCCAAAAATTAAGCAGTCGGCCCCATTTTATCGCAATTTTCCCACTTGCCAGGTTAATGAAACAGGCCCTTGAGTTCTGAGAGGTGGTCAATAGAGCAATCGGGCTCAGCCAGGGCTATCTCTTTCGGATCGCCCAATCCATAGCTGACCACACAGGTGTAAACTCCGGCACGTTTTCCGGTTTCAATATCCACAGGACTGTCACCGACCAGTACTGCCTGTTCCGAGGAACATTGGAAACGGTTCAGTAAATACAGCAGTCCTTCCGGGTCAGGTTTTTTTGATTTTACGCTGTCGCCGCCAAGAATGGCATCGAAGGAGTCCAGGCTTTCCAGGGATGCCAGTATGCGCCGCACAAACTCTTCGGGTTTGTTCGAGCAGATGGCCTGTTTTTTATCGCAGAAATGATCGAGTATTTCCCGGCCTGAAGGATAAAACCGGGTGTGGTTCATCAAATTATCCGAGTAATGCTTGCGAAACAGTTCCACAGCCCGTGGCAGATCGGCACAACCCGTTCCCTTTATCGACTGTTCCATCAACCTTTCAACTCCCTTGCCGACATACTTCCGAATGGTTTCACGGCTCAGGGTTCTTAGTCCCAACTCATTCAAGGAAAAGTTGACCGCATCAGCAATGTCGAACAGGGTATCGACCAGAGTGCCATCAAAGTCGTAGATAATAAGAGAGATTTTTCTTTTATTCATCGGCCCCATGTTATATCCCTCCAAATATTTCATGCCCCGGAGGGGTGCGCCGAGTGACTAGGCCGGATATTGCATGAGTAAAAATTTTAAAATCTGTAAGTGCAATCGAGACAAGAACAATCGGTTATTTGTGCAACATTTTCTGAAAAACAAAGTACGAACTAGAAAATTCGATGTTCTACTGGCAAGCAGGAAAATCAAATCCCCCCGACCCCCTTCGTGGAAGGAGACCTTTGCATAAGGGGCATTTTTTGTGATTTTTGCTAAACCGCATTGGATCT